>CAJUSQ010000075.1 GCA_910588885.1 uncultured Lachnospiraceae bacterium | reverse complement strand
GGCAACTTTAAATAGGCCGGATTCGTTACTGTGAACGCCATGGGTGTGAACAGTAGCCAGCGCAAAATATTTCATTGATGATTCCGGTATTTTTTCGTATAATAGAAAAAGAAATATTACGGTATGATTAAAAAAATAAAGAATACAGAATGAAAAAAGGGAAAGGAACCACGGAAATGAAGAGACGGAAGAGTAAATTAGGAGCAAGGATTTTATCGGATTCGGAAATGCGGGCGATTCTTCCCAATGCGGAATCGGTATATGAACAAATTGCCCTGTTCCGCAGCCAGGTCCCGGAAATGGGGGAAAGCGGGGAGGAGTATGAACAGAAAACCAATAATATCGGGATTATGGGCTGCCGCGGAGCCGGAAAAACGTCGATTTTACGGACATTTCATCACAAACTGACAAAAGAGAACGAAAAAAGACGCCGGGATGTGATCCTGCCGATTATCGTTCCGGAAAATATGTCTGACGGGACGATTTTAATGGATGTAATCCTGGGAATGCTGAAGCCTGTCGTGGAGGAGCGGGAAAACGCAAGGCAGTTTGAAGGAAACGGGGAATGTATTTACCGGGGAAGAAGCAGTTTGGAGAAGGCTTATGATAAATTAGTAAAAAAATACTGTTATATTAAAAAGGACTACCGCGACATTTTGATTCAGCAGTTTACGACGGAGCAAACTTATGTGGACAAGACAAAGGAAGTGTTTAATTCGGACACGGAATTTATCCGGCAGTTCCACTATTTTATCAAGATGCTTTTTGAAGGGGCCCAGGAGGGGAATCTGGCTTCAGAGGGACTGCTTTTTTTCTTTATTGATGATATTGATTTAAGTACGACCCGGTGCACGGATGTGGTGAAGACCTTGCTTTCCTATTTGTCCCATCCCAGGATTGTCACTTTTATTTCCGGAGATACCAAAACCTTTGAAGAAGCCCTGGCCCTGGATTTCCTTCGGCAGGAACAGGCATTGGATGCAAAGGTATTTGAGCGGGCCTATTATTCGACCATGGAAGCGGAGGAGGTCAGTTCCCTGGTGGAGCGTAAGAAGACGCTGGCCTATGAATATTTGAAGAAAATCATCCCGCCTGCTTACCGCAGGACCATTAAATACTGGTCACTGGAGGAACGGGGCAAATACGAAATTGCAAAGGAAGCTGCCGAGGATGGTGATTTGCGGGGGATTTCCGGGGAACCGGGGGAAACGATCCATACCGGACAGAAAAATCTGGCTCAGCTGCTGACGGAGGTAATCGCCGGGCGATTGGAACGTTCCTATTTTATCTATGAGGATCAGGGAAAAAGGGAATTTCTGCCCGTGGCATACCATTTGTTCGACGATACCTCCCGGGGCCTGAATAATGTCTATAATGTGCTGTTGGAAATCACGGAGCAGCAGGAGCTGCATGGAGAACAAGGGCCTTATGGGAAGCAGGAGCTGCATGGAGAACAAGGGCCCGATGGGAAGCCGGCAGCCGGCAGCCGTTTGCAGGGAGAGCTTTGGAGGCTGGTGGAAACCATTGTGGATGCAAAGCCCTTGTTTGTCAAATATAAGGAGCAGCTGTTCCGCCGGATTGTCACGGGGACGGAAGAAGGGGTGAAGGTAAATTTCCAAAATGCCCTTCACTGGCTGTATCCGGAAAAAGGGGAGTACGAAGGGGAACAAACATTCGATCCCGTATGCCGTTTTGCATTGTTTTTGTGGGTGGATTTTGTATCCGGCCTGTTTCAGGTGGAAAAGGATGAAGCATATGGGGAACTGAAAAACCGGGTGTTGGAGGAGTACATACGGGAGGAAGCCATAGAAGGAAAGATCAGCGCCCAAAGAGTGGAAGTGTCTCTTGCCCTTAAAGAAAATTTCCAAAAGGATGCCCAGGGTGTTTTGGGCTGTCTGTTCCGGGAGAGTGATTTTCTGCTGGGAATCTATCTATTGCGGTATCTTGGCCGGGAAACCATCTGCCAAATCCTGGAAGACCGGAAAGGAACAAATTCCCGGAAAATAGGGAACGGGCTGCAAAATGGGCCGGACAGGCAAGGGAACGGGGACCAGAAGAAAGAGCAGACGGAATCGGAGCGTATTTATAAGATTGCCTATGGGCTGATGAAAGCCGTTTCTGCCATGGAGGAAGGGGCGGAAGGAATCAAGGAGAGCCTGGCTGCGCTGTATCTGCGGATGCCGGAGGAGCTGAACTGGCTTTTGGACCGGCTTCCCCTGAATCCAAAGGTGATCTATGGGGAGCGGCTTTTGGAGATGCATGCCCCAGGGAGATATTTTTGGGAAAAAGGCCCTGATTTGGCAAACATACGTTTTGCAGCGATAGAGGGAAGCATATGGGATTGTATGGAATTGCTTCCAGTAGAAGCTGCGAAAACAGCAATGCAGAATATTGTATATGAACATGAAAAATTGCTGTATTGGATCTATTTCGAGGCACGCTGCAGGGAGAAAAAATTCACGGAAAATGGAAAGCCAAGGATAGAATTTGATCTTTTCCGGATGCAGAAAAGCCTGATATCCAGGGGACTGACCAAGACCTGTATGAGCCGGATGGAACCGGTGATGGATCAATATCAGGTGAAAAAGCTAAGCCAGGGAGATTATGGCCCCCTTACCGGGGAAGAAGAAAAAGAAATCGGCGTAATCCGGCAGCTGGATGAAAAGGGCCTTTGGAACCGGCAATATGTGAAAGAAAAGGTATACCCCTATTTGGAGAGGAAAAAAGAGGCGGCCGTGTCTGGGATGACAAAGGGCAGGGTGATTTTTGACGCTTCGGATTTGTTAAAGGGCAGCTATCAGGAATTAAAAGATTGTTATAAGGGCAGTACGGGAACGGCCCTTGTGCGTCGGTTAAAAGGGAACGTGGATTTGTTTTTATGGCCCCGTGCCGGGCAAAGATCTGGAGCAGGAACAGCAAATCCGGGAACGGCAAATCCGAATACGGCAAATCCGGGAACAGCAGATCCGGGAACAGAACAAACGGAATCAGTAAAAGGCGGATCAGAACAAATGTTCTCAAACGGAAAATATTATATGGAACTGGAACAGGTTCTTGTACTGCAGTGTATCATAGAAGAATTTTTGACGAATCATCCCCGGGTTCGGTATGGGAAGCAGGAGGCCCGGCGGCTTTTGATGGAGCTGCGGGAACTGCCCCTGGTACTTCATACCGATGACTGGCAGCTTGTACAAGAGGAATTGCGGAAAAGGGAGTCAGAGCTTTTGGAAGGATTCAAACAGAGGATGGGACAGTCTGTGATTGCAAATCAAAAGATTATGCAGTGCATATCAAGCGATGTAATCGATCAAGGCAATGGGACTCTGGAAAATGCGGCTGGAGGAACGAACGGTGCAAAACCGGGAGAGACGAAGGGTGGATTGGATTATGAGACAGAGAAAAACCGTATTTTGGATGCCGAAAATCAAAATCTTACCTTAGAAGAAAAAAGAGAAAAAATCAAATCCTGGTTTAAGTTTTTGAACGGAATATCCGGAAAACTATGTGAAAAAATGTTCCGGATTAATGAGCCTTATGTACAGTATTTAATACAAAAAGAGAGAATCGACGGAATGAAGAAAATCTATGGAATTTCCAAACGGGAGTTGGAAGAAATCCGGCAGGCTCAGGAAATGGAAATCCCCGTTAAAACATACTTGTTTTTCCTCCACAGCCTTCTCCGCTGCTATCAGGAAAACGACAGCGACGCTGCCAAGGCAGGCGCACAGGAGGAGGAGATCGCAAGGCTTGTGGATTCTCTTCTGGAAAGCGAAGTCCTGGCGGACCGTTGGATTTCCAATGAAATTTACGAAGCCCTCCGCCCGGAACTGACCTTGACGGAGGAAGAATTTGAAGCACTGTTTTAAGCATTGCTGGAAATAAGGAGCGGCAGACATGAACGATACGATAAACCGGTATCTTTTGATTTTATGCTATCCCTTTGCCTCTATGGATTTTTTCTTACAGGATTATTTTGAAGAAATGGCCCGGGCAGAGGGGAAGGAAGAACGGAAATATCTGGAAGAAAAGTTAAAACAGGATTTAATAAGAAATATTCAGCGGAACGGTTCCGTTTATTCCTACGATGAAATTTACCTGTATCTGGAAAAGTTTTATCTGTATCCATTCCGGGCAAACCGGTATCCCGAGGCGTACCGCCTGTATGGAAACTGCTTTTATAATATGATGCGTTCCATGATTTCCCAGCGGGACGGCCAGATTGTGTTTAAATATTGGAAAAGCAAAAGGGACAGGGAATTTCTGGGCGGATTCGGGGATATCAATAAGATTTTTCTGTTTCACAGCATGAATATGCATATTCCTCTGGATTTTATGATCATGTTCTATATCGTGCAGAATCCGGAAAATGACATCCGGTGCCTGAATCATTATTATGGGCAGATTGAAGCGGCGGATCAGCAGCTGGCGGCAGTACTGAAAGGGGGAGTAGCGGAAAACCACCTGCATAAAGGGGTTTCCGTTTCTTTTCTGGAAATTTGGGAAGCGTTGATGATGCCCCTAAGCAGCATGGGGATGAAAGTGCAGGAGGGTCTGGATCTGAAATTAAGCGACGGGAATGTGTCGGAAGGGGAAGGACTCTTTTTCCTGCTTGCGGCGGCGCTTGTCCGGGTCTGGATTGGGCTGAAGCTAAAAGGGCATGATTGGGATGGAATATATGTTCGAAACAGAGGGCTGGAAGCCCTGATCCGCAATTTTGAACGGGGAAAGAATTTGAAGGAGCTTTATCGCAGCCGGTGGGGCGCCATGGACGAGGGGAGGGCAAAGCACGAGGTGCTTGCTTTTTATCAGAGGCAGTGGGAGGCCCTGCTTTCGGAGCTTCCGAAATTGCCGGAGGGCAGGACGCTGATGCAGGAAATCTTTCAGGTCCCGGTTCAGGTACATACCTCGGATGAGCATATTTTTCTGTTCTATGGAATGAAATTTCTAAAAGAGCAGCTGGAAAAGAAGCAGGCCGGGAAGGAGGAGCAGCGGCTGATCCGGTATCTCCTGCAATATCTGCGCATCAAAAACTATGTGTTCGGATGTACGGTACAGAAGAAAACGGTGCGGGGCCTGGACTATTTTCAGAAGGAATTTTATCATAAGGATTCGGGAATGAACCGTTTTTATGGGTACATGGCCGGAAGAGCGGACAGCGTCAATGGGCAGACGGCTTATTGGGAGCTGGCCATGCGCAAGCAGTTCCAGAACCGGGATTTGAAAAAGATCGAATTCCGGGCCTCCATTGACGGGAAGGACGGGCGGTTTCGGAAAAGCATCCGGGCGTTTCTGGAAGCTTATCAAAATGTCTTAAGGGAGGATTACTGCAGAAAGCGGCAGGACGGAAGCTATGAGGCGGTAAGGCCCTTTCCCCGGGTGGGCCTGATTTTTCATTTAATCAAGAAAGAGGATGAGTATACGCCGGAAAAGTGTTTCCTGGACGGGCAGGAGCAGAAGGAAAAGCTCCAGTTCGGCCTGCTGCAGGAAAGATATGTTCGGGATGTTTCGCGGATGCGGAAGCTGCGGGACGAAATTGAAGGGCTGGACCGCTATATAGTGGGGCTGGACGCGGCCAGCCTGGAAAACGCTACGCCCACCTGGGTTTTTACGGAAGCCTATGAAAGGGCCAGGGTCAGTTCCCTGGAACGGATCGGATATGACGGCTCCCAGCGGCAGAGCCTGCGGTTTACCTTTCATGCAGGAGAGGATTTTCGCCACATGTTGTCGGGACTTCGGCGGATGGACGAGGCGGTGACGTACCTGAAATTTCATGCAGGGGACCGGATTGGCCATGGGACGGCCCTGGGAATTTCCCCGAAGCAATGGGGACGGTGCAGCCCATTTGTGGTAATGCCCGGGATAGAAGCCCTGGAAAACTATATCTGGGCCTATGATGTGTTAAGTCAGGATTTTATCCATGTCCCCTCGACGCTGCTGGCGTATATGGAGCGGCGCATCCAGGAGCTGGCCCAGAGGATTTACGGAAATTCCCAGAGCATTCCCCTGCAGATGCTGGCAGAGGGATACCGGAATCTGTTCCGGCGGCCCGTTTCCGAGCAGGCGGCCCTATGCGGAAGCGCGGCAGAATCAGGCTTTTGCGCAGCGGTCAGGGCGGGGGCCTGCGGTGAAATGATCTGGAACAGTGACAAACTGGTGTTCGCCCGCCATTGCCGGAAATTTTTACTGAAAATGGAGGAGCCCATAGATTATGAGGTGACCCGGCAGGATCTTCAAATTACGAAAGCATTGCAGAAAGCCCTGCGGAAAAAGCTGAGCCGGAAGGGGATCGTGGTAGAGGTAAATCCCTCCTCCAATCTGGCCATCGGGGAGGTGGATAAAATTACGGAAAACCAGATTTATCAATTGAATGATCCGGATGGGGAGGAAAACGTGATGGTCTGCATCAATTCGGACGACCCTACCGTGTTTCACACCAATGTTTCCAATGAAATGGCCTATATTTACTATGGAATGCTCTATCATACCGTAAGCCGGGAAAAGGCGTTGGAATGGATCGAACGGATACGGGAATGCGGGCTTCGCTCCTCCTTTATCCAGGGGACGGACACAGACCAGCAGGTGCTGGAAATGTTGGAGAAAATCATTGAGTCCTTGTAAAATCCTTCAAAATATCATATAATAAAAAAGATATTGCTTTCACGGAGGATGAGAGCCGGAAACAAAAGAAGGCGCAGGCGGTGAGAAAATGGCAGGGTACGCCAATATAATCATAGATATTTCCCATGAAAAATTAGATAAAACCTTTCAGTACAAGGTGCCCAAGGATTTGGAAGAAAAGCTGTTTCCCGGAGTCCAGGTCGCAGTGCCCTTTGGAAACGGCAACCGCAGTACCAGGGGCTATGTGGTGGAGCTGACGGACAAGGCGGAGTTTGAAGAAAGCCGCATGAAGGAAATCGGGGCCATTGAGGAAGAATCGGTTCCGGTGGAGGCAAAGCTGATTGCCCTGGCTGCCTGGATCCGGAAGCAATACGGCGGTACCATGATCCAGGCGTTGAAGACGGTGCTTCCGGTGAAGCAGAAAGCGAAGCAGAAGGAGAAGCGGACGCTGCATCTGGCGGTTTCTGCCAAAGAAGGGGCAAGGCAGCTGGAAATTTTTCAAAAAAAGCGCCATACGGCCCGGGTACGGCTTTTGGAAGCCCTGCTGAAGGAGAAACGGATTCCCTATGAGGTAGTGACCGGGAAGCTGAATATTACGGCGTCGGTCGTGCGGGCCTTAGAGGAACTGGGGCTGGTGAAGGTGGAACGGGAGCAGGCATTTCGGAATCCCCTTCCGGATCGGATAGAGAATGGAACAAATGTTCTGCTAAATCCGGCCCAGCAGCACATTGTAACGGAGATCGGCCGGGAGCTTTCGGCGGGAACCCCGGGAACGTACCTGATTCATGGAGTGACCGGAAGCGGCAAGACGGCGGTATACATTGAATTGATCCGGCAGGCGGTGAACCGGGGAAAGCAGGCCATTGTGCTGATTCCGGAAATTGCCCTGACCTATCAGACGGTGATCCGCTTTTACCAGCGGTTTGGGGAGCGGGTTTCGATTCTGAACTCCCGGATGTCGGCAGGGGAGCGGTACGACCAGTTTTTGCGGGCCAAAAGCGGCAGTCTGGATGTGATGATCGGGCCCCGCTCCGCCCTGTTCACACCTTTTTCAAATTTAGGGCTTATCATCATAGACGAAGAGCATGAGACCTCTTATAAGAGTGAGACGGTTCCCAGGTATCATGCCCGGGAAACGGCAAAGGAGCGGGCCAGGATGGCGGGAGCCGGGCTGGTTTTAGGCTCCGCCACCCCTTCCCTGGAGAGCTATGCCCGGGCGAAGGCCGGAGAATACCGGCTCTTTGAGCTGAAGGAGCGGGTGGAAGAGCGTCCCATGCCCGAGTGTGAAATCATTGATTTGCGGGAAGAATTAAAAAAGGGCAATCGCTCTATTTTAAGCGGCAGGCTCCAGGAGCTGATGGAGGACCGTCTCAAAAAAGGACAGCAGATCATGTTGTTTTTAAACAGAAGAGGCGTATCCGGCTTTGTATCCTGCCGGGCCTGCGGCCATGTGTTTCAATGTCCTCATTGTGACGTTTCCTTGAGTCAGCATAATAATGGTAAGTTAGTATGCCATTACTGCGGCCATGAAGAACCAAGCCTTAAGGTCTGTCCGGAATGCGGTTCCAAGTATGTCAGCGGCTTTAAGGCAGGCACCCAGAAAATCGAGGAGCTGGTGAAAAAGCGTTTTCCGGCGGCCCGGGTGCTGCGGATGGATTTTGATACCACCAGGAATAAGGAGGGCCACGAAAAGATCCTGTCGGCCTTTGCCAATCAGGAAGCGGATATTTTAGTGGGCACCCAGATGATTGTAAAGGGCCATGATTTTCCCAATGTGACGCTGGTAGGGATATTGGCGGCGGATTTGTCCCTTCACACCAGCGATTATCATGGAGCGGAACGTACGTTCCAGCTTCTGACCCAGGCCGCAGGCCGGGCCGGGCGGGGAACTACGAAGGGCCAGGTGGTCATACAGACCTACAGCCCCGATCATTACAGTATCCAATTGGCTGCCAGACAGGATTATACGGGATTTTTTGCACAGGAGATGGCATACCGCAGTATGATGAAATATCCTCCGGTGTGGCATATGCTGGTGATGCTGGTGGCCTCGAAGGATTCCATGTACGGCGCCCTCTGTGCGGAGCTTTTGGGAAAAAAGGTGGCCCAGGCGGCAGAGAAAGGGAAGATTACCGGGCTTTCCATGCTGGGGCCTGCAGACGCCGCCGTGGCGAAGGTCAATGATATTTATAAAAAAGTAATTTATTTTAAACATGAAGATTATGGGATGCTGGTACGGATTAAGGACGCCCTGGAGGAATTTATCAGCCATCATAAGGAATTTTTAAGCGTAACCGTACAATTTGATTTTAATCCCATGAACGGGTTTTGAAAAATTTTATTTGACATAACAGGAGGATGATGTAAAAATGGCGTTACGGACGATTCGGACCATGGGAGACGAGGTATTGACAAAGCACTGCCGGGAGATCAAGGAAATGACTCCCCGCATCCGGGAGCTGATTGACGATATGGTGGAGACTCTGTACGAAGCCAACGGCGTGGGCCTGGCGGCCCCCCAGGTGGGAGTGCTGAAACGGGTGGCCATTATAGATGTGGGGGACGGCCCCATTGTCCTGGTAAATCCTGTAATTCTGGAAACCTCCGGAGAGCAGTTCGGCAGTGAAGGCTGCTTAAGCCTGCCCGGAAAGGCGGGAGACGTTTCCAGGCCCAATTATGTGAAGGTGCGGGCATTGGATCAGGAAATGCAGGAATTTGAACTGGAAGGAACGGAGTTGCTGGCCCGGGCGATCTGCCATGAGGTAGATCATTTGGAAGGCCATATGTATGTGGAAAAGGTCCAGGGCGGCTTGTATGATGTGGAATTTGAAGAGGAAGCGTAGCGTATGAAATTTATTTTTATGGGAACCCCGGATTTTTCCGTGGGAACATTGGAAGCATTGCTGGAAGCGGGCCATGAAGCATTGCTGGTAGTCACACAGCCGGATAAGCCCAAGGGGCGGGGAAAAGCCATGCAGTTTCCCCCGGTCAAGGAAGCGGCCCTGGCCCATGGGATTCCCGTTTACCAGCCCCGGCGGATTCGGGATCCGGGATGCGTGGAATATCTGAAGCAATTTCCGGCAGATGTTTTTGTGGTGGTGGCTTTCGGGCAGATCCTGACCCAGGAAATCCTGGACCTGCCCAGGTACTGCTGTGTGAACGTCCACGCCTCCCTGCTGCCCAAGTACCGGGGGGCCGCGCCCATTCAATGGGCCGTTATCAACGGGGAAGCGGTGTCCGGCGTGACCACCATGCGGATGGATGCGGGCATTGATACCGGGGATATGATCCTGAAGGAGGAGGTGCCTTTGGAGAAAACGGAAACCGGGGGCAGCTTATTTGAAAAATTGTCGGCCACAGGAGCCTCCCTCTGCGTGAAGACCTTGCAGGAGCTGGAACAGGGAACGGCCGTCTTTACGCCCCAGGATCCGGAAGGGGCCACCCATACGGCCATGATCAAAAAAGAACTGGGCCGGATTGATTTTTCCAGGCCAGCGGCCGAATTGGAACGGCTGATCCGGGGGCTTTCCCCCTGGCCCAGCGCTTATACGAAATACGGGGATAAAACCTTGAAGATCTGGAAAGCCTCTGTGATAGAGGAGGAAACTGTCCGCCAGCCAGGGACTGTAGTGCGGGCGAAGGAGTGCCTTTGGGTAGCCACCGGAGCGGGGCTGCTGTCCCTGGAGGAAGTCCAGCTGGAAGGGAAGAAGCGGATGGAAATCGGGGCCTTCCTGCGAGGGGCGGCCATGGAAGAGGGGACCGTTTTAGGAGACGGATCGGAGAGCAGCAGCTCTGCCGGCCTTACGGGGAGGTAAGGGCGAAGCGTTTGAAAGGAGGAAAATTATGCCATATTATTATCATTATTGGGATCCCACCTATCTGCTGGTGATCCTGGGAGCAGTCATCTGCCTGATTGCATCGGCCCGGGTAAAGTCCACCTTTGCAAAATATTCCCGGGTGCGCAGTATGTCCGGTATGACCGGGGCACAGGCGGCGGAACAGATCCTGCATCGGGCAGGGATCTATGATGTGTCCGTCCAGCACGTACAGGGGGATTTGACCGATCATTATGACCCCAGACGGAAGGTGCTGAAGCTTTCCGACAGTGTGTACGGGGCGTCCTCCGTGGCGGCCATCGGCGTAGCGGCCCACGAATGCGGCCATGCGATCCAGCATCAGCAAAGCTACGGGCCCTTAAACATCCGCAGCGCCATTGTTCCGGTGGCCAACATCGGCTCCTTTTTGGCCTGGCCGCTGATTCTGATCGGGTTTTTGTTTTCCAGGGGTACCGGGAGCTTCCTGATTACCCTTGGAATTATTTGTTTTTCGGCGGCAGTCCTGTTTCAGCTGGTGACGCTTCCGGTGGAGTTCAACGCTTCCGGCCGGGCAATACGCATCCTGTCCGAATCCGGTATTTTGCGGAATGAAGAGATTACGGGGACGAAAAAAGTGCTGTCTGCGGCGGCCCTGACCTATGTGGCGGGAGCGGCGGCAGCGATTCTGCAGCTTTTGCGCCTGATTCTGCTGTTCGGGGATCGGGGGAGAAGACGATGAATTTGAGAGAACTGGCGTTCGATACCCTGCTTTCGATTACAAGGGACGGAGAATACAGCCATATCGCTTTAAATGGAGTATTGGAGAAATATCAGTATCTGAGCAAACAGGAGCGGAGCTTTTTTACCAGGCTCTGCCTGGGGACTTTGGAACGTCAGATTTGGATTGACTATGTGCTGGATTTGTTTTCCACGGTAAAAGGGAAGAAAATGAAGCCTGCCATCCGGACGATTTTAAGGATGGGGGTCTATGAGCTGAAATTTATGGATGCCGTTCCGGCTCACGCCACCTGCAGCGAAGCGGTAAAGCTGGCCCGGAAAAAGGGCTTTGGGAACCTGAAAGGGTTTGTAAACGGCGTGCTGCGGAATATAAGCCGCAGCCTGGATACGATAGAACTGCCCAGGGAGGAGCCGGCCGGCTTGTCCCTTCGGTATTCCATGCCGGAATGGCTGGTGGAGGAATGGCTTTCCCGGTTCGGACGGGAAAAGACCGAAGAGATCCTGGCCGCTTTTCTGGAAAAGGCTCCGGCCAGCGTCCGGGTCAATACCGCCAGGATTTCCAGGGAAGCCCTGCAGGAGCGGCTGTCGGCAGAGGGGGTTTTCGCAGAGGAGAATCCGGCGGTGCCGGACGGGCTGTTCCTGTCCGGCTATGATTATCTTTTGGGGATCCCTGCGTTCCGGGAAGGGCTTTGTTATGCCCAGGATGCAAGCTCCATGCAGCTTTCCCACAAGGCCGGCGTAAAGCCGGGGGATTTTGTACTGGATGTATGTGCGGCTCCCGGAGGGAAGAGCATCCATCTGGCCCAGCTGCTTTCAGGTACCGGGATGGTGGAAGCCCGGGATTTGTCCCCGGCTAAAGTGGCGCTGATTCAGGAAAATATAGACCGCAGCGGGCTTTCCAACCTCCGGGCTTGCCAGGCAGACGCCCGGGTTTTTCGGGAAGCGGATTTGGAAAAGGCGGATCTTGTGATTGCGGATCTGCCTTGTTCCGGCCTGGGGGTCATCGGCAGAAAGCCCGATATCAAATACCGGATGACGCCGGAACAAATCGGCAGGCTGGCGGCTCTGCAGCGGGAAATCCTGCATACCGTACAACGGTATGTAAAGCCCGGCGGGACGCTGATGTACAGCACCTGTACCGTCAGCAGGGCGGAAAACGAAGAAAATGCGGAGTGGTTTTTACGGGAATATCCTGGGTACTGCCTGGTCTTTCAGGAGCAGCTTTTGCCGAAGGCCGGATGGCAGGACGGGTTTTTTATGGCAAAATTCCAAAAGGCCAAAGCATAAGGAGAGATATGAGTAAAACAGAGATAAAATCCCTAACGTTGCCGGAGGTGGAGCAGCTTCTGGTTTCCATGGGGGAAAAGCCCTTCCGGGGCAGGCAGATTTATGGCTGGCTCCATCGGCGCCTGGCCGTGTCTTTTGAGGAAATGACGGATCTTTCCGGAAAACTGAAAAAAGCATTGGCAGAACGCTGTGAAATTACGGCGCTGAAAACAGAAACGGTGCAGGTGTCGAAAATAGACGGTACCCGGAAATATTTGTTCGCTTTGGGGGACGGGAATATGATAGAAAGCGTCCTGATGCGGTATCAGCATGGGAACAGCGTCTGCATTTCCTCCCAGGCAGGCTGCCGTATGGGCTGTAAATTCTGCGCTTCCACACTGGACGGGCTGGTGCGGAATCTGACGGCGGCGGAAATGCTGGATCAGATCTACTGTATCCAGAAGGATACCGGGGAGCGGGTTTCCCATGTGGTGGTGATGGGGACCGGGGAGCCCTTGGACAACTTTGACAATCTTTTCACATTCATTTCCATGCTGACAGACGAGCACGGGTTACATATCAGCCAGCGGAATCTTACAATATCTACTTGCGGAATTGTGCCGAATATGAGAAAATTAGCAGATAAGCAGCTGCAGCTGACTCTGGCGGTATCCCTGCATGCCCCCACTCAGGAGCAGCGGGAGGGCCTGATGCCTGTGGCGGGGAAATACCCGCTGGAACAGGTTATGGATGCGGCCCGGTATTATTTTTCCAAAACCGGAAGACGGATTACTTATGAATACGCCCTGGTGGGCGGACAGAACGACGGGCCAAAGGATGCGGCGGCTCTGGCGGGCCTTTTAAAGGGGCAGAACTGCCATGTGAACCTGATTCCGGTAAACCCGGTCCGGGAGCGGGATTATGTGCAGTCAGAACGGGAAACGATTGTGAATTTTAAAAATAAGCTTGAAAAATGCGGGATTAATGTTACGATTAGAAGGGAAATGGGCCGGGATATCGACGGGGCCTGTGGACAGCTACGGAAACGCTATGCAGAAAGGTAGGCGAGACCAATGAAAACTTTTTCCATGACGGACAAAGGGCGTACGCGGGAAACAAATCAGGACTTTGTGTTTTCCTCGGAAAAACCTGTGGGAAACCTGCAGAATTTGTTCATAGTTGCGGATGGAATGGGCGGACATAATGCAGGAGATTACGCCTCCAGGTATGCGATTGAGATTATCGTGAAAGAGATTATGGAATGCCGCGGGAAAGAACCGGCGGCTATTTTCGGTCGGGCGATTGCACAGGCCAACGCGGCTCTGGTGAAGAAGGCAGCGGAAGATGTGCAGCTTTATGGAATGGGAACGACGGCAGTATTGGCAACTTTGGAGGGAAACAGCCTTTGGGTTGCCAATATCGGAGACAGCCGGCTCTATCTTCTTGGGGAAGAAGGGATCCGGCAGGTGACCAGGGACCATTCCCTGGTGGAAGAGATGGTACTGCGGGGGGAATTACGGAAATCGGAAGCCAGGATGCATCCGGATAAGAATATTATTACCAGGGCAATCGGGGCAACGGAAGATGTGAACGCGGATATTTTTGAAGTGGAGATACAGCAGGACGAACAGATTTTGATGTGTACGGACGGACTCACCAATATGGTGGAGGACGAAGAAGTCCTGGCGATTGTGAGAGGCCGGGAAGATCTTGTGGAACGGGTAGAAAAGCTGGTGGAAAGAGCCAACGAAAACGGTGGAAAAGACAACATTACGGTGATTATGATAGAGCCATTTTTAGGTGAGGTGTAAATATGTTGAAAGCAGGAATGTATGTGGCCGACAGATATGAGATTGTCGGAAAGATTGGCACGGGCGGCATGTCCAATGTATATAAGGCAAAGGATCAGATTTTGGGACGGTTTGTGGCCATTAAGGTGCTGAAGCAGGAATTTTCGGAAGATGTGAATTTTTTAACAAAGTTCCGTACCGAAGCCCAGTCCGCAGCCGGCTTGGAGCACCCGAATATTGTGAATATTTATGATGTAGGAAACGAAGACGGCCTGCATTTTATTGTGATGGAATATGTGGAAGGCGTGACCTTAAAGACCTATATTGAGAAAAAGGGCCAGCTTTCCTATAAGGAAGCGGTCAGTATTGCTATTCAGGTGGGCCGGGGGATTGAAGCGGCCCATAATAAGCATATCATCCATCGGGACATCAAGCCCCAGAACGTAATTATTTCCACGGAAGGAAAGGTGAAGGTGACGGATTTCGG
>CAJUSQ010000074.1:12723-15859 GCA_910588885.1 uncultured Lachnospiraceae bacterium | reverse complement strand
CACAGCTTCATCCCGGGGATTCCCCCATTTTCGGTAATCGTTACGGAAAACGCCGGATGCATGGCTACCGCCTTTTTCACCGCTTCTTTGAACACTGCAAAATCCAGATCCTTCGGAAGCTCGCAGCACATGGGAATATTGTACATGGTTCCGTCAGGATCATTGACGCATTCCAGATAAACGCCCATCTGGGAATCCGTAAGAGTCCATTCCTCCCGTCCTTTTCCGGTTCCGGAACGGAAGGCTTTTTGATTTTCAACGCTTTTTAACTCTCTTTGCCCCGTTGACTCTCTTTGCTCCGAAGCGTCGCCGGTTTCCTTCCCGTCCGCCTGCCGTTTCACAAGCAGCCGCCCGATCCCTTCCGGCGTCCTGCCCTGTAAAACCATGCCGGGAGTCAACGGCAGCTCCTTTACGCTTTCCAAAAGCTTCAATACTTTAATGGAATCCCCGCCCAGCCGGAAGAAATCGTCCTTGATTCCAACGGCCCCGCAGTTCAGAATTTCCGAAAAAGCAGCGCAGATTTGGCTTTGCGTCTCATTTTCCGGCTTTTGGTACTCCTCTTTATACTCCGAAGAATCCGGCGGCAGCAAAGCGCTCCGGTCCAGCTTCCCGTTTACATTTTTCGGAATCGCGGAAAGCCTTTTGAAAAATACCGGAATCATGTACTCCGGAAGCGTCTTCCGCAATTCTGCGCGAAGCTCCTCCGGGGAAAGGTCTCCCCCTTCCGTCACATAGTACCCGCACAGATACGTCTGCCCGTTCCTATCCTCAAATGCCTTCACCACGGCGTTTTTTACGCCCGGGATACGGGCGAACCGAAGCTCAATCTCCCCGGTTTCCACACGCTGGCCGTTTACCTTAACCATCCAGTCCCTGCGGTTCACATACACGTAATTCCCGTCCGGCAGCTTTTTCCCGATATCCCCGGTATGCAGCAGGACTGTCCCGTCCTCCTGCCTGTAGAAGGTCTTCGCGCTCTGCTCCTCCAGGTTCAGGTATTCTTCGCCCAAAATACCCCGGACACAGATTTCCCCCTCCATGCCCTCTGCCGCTTCCTTCCCTTCCTCGTCCAGAAGAAGGATTTCCAGTCCGGGAGCGGGTTTTCCGATGGGCGTATTTTCCACAGGCTCCTTTACCTCATAGTAGGTCACCAGCATAGCCGCTTCGCTGGAGCCGTACAGATTATACAACGTATATCCATGTCCGCACATGGCGGACACTCGCTCGCTTCCGGTAAACACCCTCTGCAGAGAGGAACTCCGGTTTTTGAAATAGCGCAATAATTGAGGGCTGATAAAGCCGCAGGTGATTTCATGCCGCGCATAATAATCCTCCAGCAGGCGCACATCCTTACGCACATCTTCCGGAAGAATATGGACGCAGCCGCCGCTGCTTAACACGGCAAGATATTCCAGCACCGTCACTACAAAGGACAAGGGGGCCGCCGCCGCCAAACGATCTTCCGGCCCAACGCCCAGAGCCTTTATATTCCGCATCACGCCTTCAAACACGCTTCTATGGCTGTGAACGATCCCTTTGGGGCGCCCGGTGGAGCCGGAGGTATAGATGATTAAGGCCCGCTCCTCGTCCGCCACCCGGCGCTCCCCTGCCGGCGCATATGTACCAAGATCCTCCATCCAGTCAGCGTCAATGGTGCACAGGGCGTCACAGTCCCTTTGTATATATTCCAATCTCTCCCCGGGATATTCCGGAAGCATCGGAACATAGATCCCCTTTACCATCAAAATCCCGATTTCCGCCGCCACATACTCCATTCTCCGGTCCATGCATACCAGAACGGCCCTGCCGGAAACCTCTCCTGCTTCCAAAAGCTTTGCCGCCACCCGGCCGCTCAGCATACACAGCTCCCGGTATGTGGTGCTTCTGGTCCCGTTTACATCCACAACCGCCGTCTGATCCGGATACCGACGCGCAATTTCCCAAAAACCATCCAGAAAATTCATACTTCATTTCCTCCTTATTCCACCCGTCAAGTATTAAAGTATTATTGTCAGAAAAAGTTCTTTTTTCCTACTTAACAGTGTAGCAGATAACCTGTTTTCTGGATGATTTTGGGAATAGATCGCACTTTTTTCAGCACTATTTGTAAAACGCCCCATAGACGGGCTTATCCGAAATTCCGTACCTTGAACTCCCGTTCGGCCTCGCGCTTTGCATCCTTCTTGGCAATGTCCTGGCGTTTGTCGTAGAGCTTCTTGCCCTTGGCAAGGCCCACCTCTACCTTTACCAGGCTGCCTTTGAAGTAGACCTTTAAGGGCACGATCGTAAAGCCCTTTTCCGCTATTTTCCCGGCAAGCTTGTTGATTTCATACTTATGCAGCAAAAGCTTCCTGGGCCGCAGGGGATCTTTGTTGAAAATATTTCCCTTCTCATAGGGGCTGATATGCATGCCGTAGACCACCATTTCCCCGTTTTCAATGCGGATAAAGGCTTCCTTCACACTGCATTTTCCCATCCTTAGGGACTTTACCTCGGTTCCGGCCAGGCTGATTCCGGCCTCGTAGGTATCTTCTATAAAATAATCGTGATATGCCTTCTTGTTATTGGCTATCAGCTTCGTACTTTCCTTCCCCATCTTTCTCCTCCTCTGCCAACAAAAAATCAATGGTACGCATCAGACGGTCGGTATCCGCCACCTGTACCCGCACCTTCTGGCCCAGCTTGTAACGAAGATTGGTGGTTTCCCCCACCATTTCATAGGTTTCCTCCTGATAGTGGAAATAATCCCCTTCCAGGTTGGACACATGCACCATTCCCTCGATGGTATTGGGCAGCTCCACATAGATGCCCCAGGCCGTAATGCCGGAAATCACCCCTTCAAATTCCTGGCCGATCCGTTCCGACATATATTCTACTTTTTTCAGCTTCTCGGTTTCCCGCTCCGCTTCCTCGGCCCTCCGCTCCAATTCGCTGGAACGGGCTGCCGTCTCAGGCAGGATGCTTTCATAATGGTCGATTTTCTTCCCGTCCAGCCTGCCCCTTAGGTTGTCCTTAATAATCCGGTGAATCTGCAGATCCGGATACCGGCGGATCGGGGAGGTAAAATGGCAGTAATACTGGGTGGCAAGGCCGAAATGCCCGGTATTTTCCGTGGAATACCTGGCCTGCTTCATGG
>CAJUSQ010000074.1:0-12713 GCA_910588885.1 uncultured Lachnospiraceae bacterium | reverse complement strand
TCATGGAACGCAGGGTCAGACGGCTGATTAGGGCTTCCTCGGGAGAATCCTCAATCTTTGCCAAAAGCTTCTGCAGCTCCTTGGGGTGTACCTCTTCCCGGCCGATTTTGATGGTATATCCGAAATTATTGATAAATGTGGAAAGCTTCTGGATCTTCTCCGGGTCCGGAGTCCCGTGAGTCCGGTATACGAAGGGCAGCTCCTGCCAGAAAAAGTCCTGGGCCACGGTTTCGTTGGCCGCCAGCATAAAATCCTCAATGATCTTCGTAGCCACATTCCGCTCATAGGGCTTGATTTCGATGGGACGCCCTTCCTCGTCCAGTACCATCTTCGTTTCGGGAAAATCAAAATCAATGGAGCCTCTGGCCTTCCGCTTTTTCCGAAGCAATGCCGCCAGCTCCTCCATACGTACAAACATGGGAACCAGCTCCCGGTACTTCTCCATTTCCTGTTCTTCCCGGTCGGTTAAAATCTTTTTTACGCTGGTATAGCTCATGCGCCGGTCTACCCGGATCACCGTTTCCGCAATCTCGTGGCCCACGATACCGCCCTTCTTGTCAATGCGCATAATACAGCTTAGCGCCAGGCGGTCTTCCCCTTCATTCAGGGAACAAATGCCGTTGGACAGGGTATGGGGCAGCATGGGAATCACCCGGTCTACCAGGTAGACGCTGGTTCCCCTTCGAAGGGCTTCCCCGTCCAGGGCGCTGCCTTCCTGTACATAGTTGGTTACGTCCGCAATGTGGACGCCCAGCAGGTAATCCCCGCCTTCCATCCCAAGGGTGATCGCATCGTCCAGATCCTTGGCGTCCTCCCCGTCAATGGTAACGGTCTGCCAGCTCCGGAGATCCTTCCGCCCCTGCAAATCTGCAGCGCTTACCGGCTTGGCCACAGTTTCGGCCTGGCGCAGCACCTTTTCCGGAAATTCCATGGGCAGCTCATATCCCTTCACAATGGACAGGATATCCGTGCCGGGGTCGTTGATATGGCCGATGATTTCTATAATCTTCCCTTCCGGCTTCCGGTTCTTCTTCCCGTAATCCGTAATTTCCGCCACTACCTTATGGCCGGATACCGCTCCCTTGGCCCGCTCCAGGGGAATAAACAGATCCTGCCCGAACTTCTGGTTATCCGGAATCACAAAGCCGTAACTCTTATTCTTCTGAAAAGTGCCTACCAGCTGTTTCGTAGCCCTTGTGATAATTTTCACAATGCTGCCTTCCCGGCGTCTTCCGGTCTTCTCCGCCGACAGCGCGGCCAAAACCTGGTCGCCATGCATCGCACCGTTCATCTGGTGCTCCGGAATGTAAAGATCCTCGCCTTCCTCCGGCTCTACAAATCCAAAGCCCCGTACATTCCCGATAAACCTTCCGGCAATCAGCTTCGCTTTTGCCTTGGAATACTTTCCCTTCTTGGAAATCTCCACTTTCCCTTCCGCCACCAAAGCGTCCAGCACTTCCTGAAGCTCCTCACGGCTGCTTTTGGGAATATCCAATAGGATCGCAATCTCCTTAATTTTCATAGGGACATACAAATCATCGCAGATCAGGCCGTAAATCTTCTTTTTTCTCTGTTCAAAATTATCCTGTTTCATCCTTTTCCTCAAAATTCTTTCTTTTTTTACTTCTTTCAAAAATCGCCAGAATGCACGAAAGCTGCCGAACATACATTCGACAGCTTTTTTCGTCTTAAAAACTTCCGATACTTAATACGGCGGAAAGCACCATAAACAGTACTACCATTGCGGTCGTGGCCTTCACCAGAATCCCTTCCATGGAACGGCCCTTATTCTTGCCCCAGTAGGTATCCGCCATACCGCCGATAGAACCAAGGCCCTGCTGCTTCCCTTCCTGCATCAATACAACTACTGTCAATGCAATACAGATTATAATAAAAATAACGGTTAAAATCGTCTTCAAAACTGCCATCTCTTCGCACCTCCCAAGGCAATATTTTCACAACTTATGACATTGTACCATACAACGGCCAGGTTTTCAACCAGTTTTTTCTATGGGTTTCCGCTTCCTATCACCGCAAACAAGAAATTTCTTGCCAAATCCGTTTTTTATGATATAATCGAAAGATGTGATACTGCGCCGTCCAAGGCGTACGCGCATCTAAAACAGGCCGGATTCCCCTTTGGCCCGGCCGGATCGAAAGACAGGATACCGTGAAAGAAAGAAGGATATATTTATGATTACCAAGAGAGAGGATGTCCGCAACATTGCGATTATCGCCCATGTAGATCATGGCAAAACCACACTGGTGGATGAGCTGTTAAAGCAAAGCGGCGTATTCCGGGCAAACCAGGATGTACAGGAACGGGTAATGGACTCCAACGATATCGAGCGGGAACGGGGCATTACCATTTTGTCCAAAAATACCGCCGTATTTTATAAAGATGTAAAAATCAACATTATCGACACTCCGGGCCACGCAGATTTCGGCGGGGAGGTGGAACGTGTCTTAAAAATGGTAAACGGCGTCGTGCTGGTGGTGGATGCCTTTGAAGGCGCCATGCCCCAGACAAAATTCGTACTGATGAAAGCATTGGATCTGGATCTTCCGGTCATTGTCTGCATTAACAAAATCGACCGTCCCGAAGCACGTCCCGAGGAAGTGATTGACGAAGTGCTGGAGCTTTTTATGGATCTGGACGCTTCCGACGAGCAGCTGGACTGCCCCTTTATTTACGCTTCCGCCAAGGGCGGCTATGCCATGACGGACCTGACCGAGGAACCGAAGGATATGACGGCGCTGTTTGAGACAATTGTCAACTACATCCCGGCTCCCGAAGGAGATCCGGACGCCAGCACCCAGGTTTTAATCAGCACCATTGATTATAATGAATACGTAGGACGTATCGGTGTGGGAAAGGTGGACAACGGCTGCCTGAAAATCAATCAGGACGCAGTGGTGGTAAACGCCCACGAGCCGGAGAAGAAAAAAAAGGTACGCATCAGCAAGATGTATGAATTTGACGGCCTGAACAAGGTGGACGTTGCGGAAGCCAAAATCGGCTCCATCGTAGCCATTTCCGGTATTGCGGATATCCATATCGGGGATACCATCTGCGACCCGGAAAACCCGGCCCCCATCCCCTTCCAGAAGATTTCCGAGCCTACCATTGCCATGAATTTTATGGTCAACGACAGCCCCCTGGCCGGGCAGGAAGGAAAATACGTAACCAGCCGCCACATTCGTGACCGCCTGTTCCGGGAGCTGAATACCGACGTCAGCCTTCGGGTGGAGGAAACGGAAAACGCCGACAGCTACAAGGTTTCCGGCCGGGGAGAACTGCATCTGTCCGTCCTGATTGAAAATATGCGCCGGGAAGGTTATGAATTTGCCGTCAGCAAGGCAGAGGTCCTGTACCATACCGATGAAAGCGGCCATAAAACGGAGCCGATGGAGCTGGCTTACGTGGACGTGCCCGACGAATTTTCCGGCAGCGTCATCGAAAAGCTCAGTCAGCGGAAGGGCACCCTTCAGAACATGGGCAGCATCAGCGGCGGCTATACCCGCCTGGAATTTGAAATCCCATCCCGGGGCCTGATCGGGTACCGGGGCGAATTTTTAACCGACACCAAAGGAAACGGCATTATCAACACGATTTACAACGGCTACGCCCCTTATAAAGGCGATATCCAGTACCGGAAGCAAGGCTCCCTGATTGCTTTCGAAGCGGGGGAATCCGTAACCTACGGTTTATTCAGCGCCCAGGACCGGGGAACCCTCTTCATCGGCCCGGGAGAGCGGGTCTACTCCGGCATGGTGATCGGCCAGTGTGCGAAGCCGGAAGATATCGAATTAAATGTCTGCAAGAAAAAGCATTTAACGAACACACGTTCTTCCAGTGCCGACGAAGCCCTGACCTTGACGCCCCCAAAGATCTTAAGCCTGGAGCAGGCATTGGAATTCATCGACACGGACGAGCTACTGGAAATCACTCCCAAGAGCCTGCGGATCCGCAAAAAGATTTTGGATCCCACCATGCGGAAACGTTCCCAGCGGAAATAAATTCCGGATCAGAACATCCCGGGAATCCCTTTCGGAAGGGATTCCCGGGATGTTTCGGCCTATGCTGCCGCGGCAGTCACCCGGTCAGGCATGTCATTTCAATTCTTCGTTTATCTCATTCACAACCGTATCCGGCTTTACTGCCATCTCTACCCATGTGGGGATAAAGCCGCTCTTTATGGCATTTTTTACCGAACGGATATTAGACCATGCAGAGCAGTAAAAGGGAATCTTCCCTCTGTCCAGTATTTCATGGGCCAGCCTGCTGGTAAGCGCACAGGCAATTCCATTCCTTCTGTATTCCGGCAGCACATCCACCCCAATCTGCCACATCTTTTCGCAATCAGCCGAACAGCCTGCAAGCCCGACTAATTTTCCGTTTTCATAAGCCCCGACGCCAAGCACATCCAAATGCTTTCTTTCTTTGCACAGCGCATTGCCCCATTCCGGCAGATACAGATTTTCAAAATCCTGCTGCCCAAGAATCCGCAACTCGTATCCGCAGGAGATGGTACGAAGCCTGTCAAGATCGGGCAGATAATATTCTGCCATAAAGCAGATCCTGTATCCCTTCCCGGCCAGCCGGTCATCCAGCCAATGCATATTCGGCGTTTCAAAAAGGTGGTAAAACTCATACCGGTCCATATATTCCGTGACAATCTCCTTCACATCATCGGTGGCTGCAGCCACCACATTGCTCCCATACGAAACAAAATTTGCAAGGATGGGTTCCTTCAAATATTTCCTTGCATTTTTTCCAAGCCGGAACGGAACCAGGACATTCTGATGATTTAAAAAATCTTCCCATTGGCAGTTCATGTCTTCCGCAGATTGTTCCATCGCGATACGTAATAATTCCTCCGCAAGCATCCTCTATATCCTCCTGTTGGTTTTCCGTTGTTTTATAGATAAAAAATTTCGTTTGTAATTATTGTATCCTATGAAACCGATATCCGCAAGGCATCATTTGAGGGGCACTGAAACCGTTTCTTCCTGCCCGGAAAGCTCCTGGCAGGCCAGGGACAATACGGCACTGGCAAGATCCGCCTCCCCCTGTTCTCGAACATGTGTTTTCCCATATTCCAGAGTGTAGCTGCCATAAAACAACAGTTCCCGGTATTCCCCGATATGGGCGTCAATGTAATCCCGGGGATTGGAAGAAGGCAGGGGTTCCTCACAAATCGTATCCAAAAGCCCCTTTATGACTGCATCCGTATCCAGCCCGCTGTATGCTGCGGCTTGGCGATAACAGCTTTGTTTTTGCAGCAGCACGTACTTCTGGCTGTGAATGCCTTCCTCCGCGATAGTGGCCGGAAATTTTTCCCGGACATCCGGTTCAAAATAACTACCTTCCCGGGGCTTCCAATAATCCGTCAACTGCCAGTTTCCTTCTTCCTGTTCAAAGGTCAGCGCCACCGGCAAATGGCTGCCTGCCGTACAGTCCATTCCTTCCTTAGAAATCCGGTATGCCTCATACAAGGCCCATCCATAATAAGTAACTTTGGAAACTTCCCCCTCCGGTTCCGACACATCCGGTACCGTTGCCAGGCACACAAAGTCACAGCAGGCAACATCCGAATCGGCCTGACGGCCGGAGTAATTTTCTTCCAAAATCGCGGTCCGAACCGCAGCCTGCCAATCCCCTTCCGTTGATACATCTGTATCGGCTCCATCACCGCTTCCAACATCCTGATCCCCTTCTCCCGGCACATTGGTACCATCCGGACCGGCTTCGTTACCGCTTTCGGCACTCCGATCCTCAATCCGTACTTCCACATCCTCCACATGTACCAGCACCTGGATTTCTTCCTCCGTCGAATTGCCCATGTTGACCCCAACCCGGTACCATCCGCCCTTTTCCACTTCCAGCACTACCGGCATTCCCGGCGTCAGGTATTCCGGCCGGTATTCCCGTTCCGCCTTCGTTTCCACCGGCTGCAAAAGCACCTCCGTATCACCCAGGCCCTGTCCGGCGGACAAGGTTACATGGTTTCTTCTGGGGGAAATTTCCGTGTCGGAAAAATAAAATCCGCTCTCTTTGCCCGGTGGAATCCGGATTCCAATATCAAACCCCTTTTTTTTCGGATTTGTCAAAAAGCATACCGCCATCAGGATGCAGGCCGCTGCCGCCGCCAGGACAATCCACACGCCCGGCTTTTTGTAATGCAGGATTTTTTTTACCCGTTCCCGAATCCCCACCTCCCCGAAGGCCAACGGACAGGCAGGCACGATCCGCTTTTTCAGGCTGCAGGCTACCAGGGCCCGGGAATACGCTTTCCGTTCCTCCAAGCCCATGGCCCGGATCACTTTTTCATCACAGGCCAGTTCCAAATCCCTGCAAAACAACAGGTACCCCGCCCACACCAACGGATGAAACCAATATACGGACAGCAGCAGATACGCCAAGGGCTTCCACCAGTGATCCTTACGCGCCAGGTGGGCCCGCTCATGGGCCAACACCGGAACCCTCAGGGCTTCTTCCATCCCGGAGGGCAGATAAATCCGGGGACGGACAATTCCCAGAATAAAAGGAGAGGCTGCCTGGTCGCAAAGAAAGACCTGTTCCTGCAAAGCCACGGCCTCCCTCATCCTCCGCCGCATCCACCAGGCACTGGCCAGGGCATAGCTTATCATACCTGCCAGCCCGATCCCCCAAAGAATTCCTGCAAAAAACATCCAGACCTGCAAAGGATTGACGCTGGCGCCGGGCATCGGGGCGAAACTTTTCCCAAGAGCCGGATTCACCGCCGCATCCATATAAGAAATCCCGCTGTCGATGGCCGGTTCCCGGGAAAACCTCACGGTTTCGGCACTTAAAAATTCCTGGCTTGGAATCAGGCTTAGAGGGCTTTCCAAAGAAAACGGACAGATCAGACGGAAGGCCACAATTCCCCAAAGGGCGCAGGAGATCCATTTCGGCGCTTTTTTCAAAAAAAGACGGACAACTATTGCGGCCAAAATCAGCCACCCCGCTGCCATACTCATATTCAAAAGCTTCAAAAAAACACCATCCATATTTACCCCTCCTTTGCCCGGTCAATCATCTCCATAATTTCTTCCGCTTCTTCCTCTGTTAAGCGGTTATTTTGTGTAAATGCGGCAAAAAAAGCGGGCAAAGATCCGTCAAAGGTCTCCTCCACAAATTTCCTGCTCTGCATAGAGTAAAACCGGGAACGGGAAATCACGGAGGTCACAACCCCCTTGTTGTTTTCAAACAACCCCTTTTCACAGAGCCGTTTTAAAACCGTATGCGTGGTTGTCCGCTTCCAGGTAAACGCCTCCGCCGCCAGCTTTACCAGCTCGGAAGACGTTACCGGCTCCCGTTCCCAAATCAGATCCGCAAAACGGGCCTCAATGGCCCCCAGCTGAATTTCTGCCATGTACATCCCTCCCGTCGGCCTTATTCTGCTTCGTTGGGATTACGCCATGCAGTCCTATTACACATAGACTACACCCTGTAGTCCCCTTATGTATAGACTACACTATGTAGTCTGCTTTGTCAAGGGAAATCCCAAAAATGCAGCCATCGACACAAGGGGCCGTTACCGTTCAATCCTACATCGAAGGATTTTACAATTTCAAATATTCCAGCAAGGGCGTTAAATACTTCTGATCCGTCCAGTCGCAGCTCTGCCCCGCCGCATCCATAAGTGCTTTCATCCAGGGTTCGTATGAATTTGGGTCTTTTTGGGCTATGGATTTTTTCAGCAGCCCGCACAAGGTTTTGTCCACGAATTTCATCTTTCCTTCGTCCCACGCACCCCTCCCATAAAAAAGCGGGATCTCCCTTAAATCCCCGGTTAAATTGCGGGCTTTCAATTCCCCACAGGCACGTTCTTCGTAGGGAGAAGCACCCACACAAAATATGGCCGTTTTCTTGCCCTTCCATTTCCCGATGTTCTTTTTGAAAAACGGGAGCCCTGCAATGCCGGAGGCATAAATCCCGCCGCACAAAATTATGGTTTCGTACCGGGACAGGTCTTCCCCGTCCCCCTTCGGCAGCGCCCTACATTCAAAGCCCGTCATGCCTTGCAGCCATTCTGCGTATTTTTTGGCAGATCCGTATTTCGATTTGTAGAGAATCATTCCTTTATTCATTTTTCCTTCCTTTCCGCAGCCCTGTTTCCGCAACCCTGTTTCCGCGGCCCCGTTCCTCCGGACGCCATTTCACACGCCGGAAACAACCAGGGAACCTGATTCCAACGCCTGTTTGAAAAACCCTTCAAAAGCCGTTTCCTGCAGCGCATATATTTCGTCCGGGGAAATTCCCGGCGTTGTGACCGATAAAATTGTGCCGATGCCTATCGTATAAATCAGCATATTCAAATGCAGCTTTTCTGCCTGCGGTACGCTGATCTGCAATTCCTCCGCAATCCATTCGGCCATACCGGGGTCCGCTTCCGTCCGATACAAATCCTCCAGGGACGCAATCCCCTTTCGCTGGTGCAGCACAAAAATCCGAAACAGGTGGGGTTCCTCTTTTGCCAACTGCAAATACGTACGGCCCGTATTTCGGAACAAATCCTGTTCCTCCCGGTGAGCGCTAAGATATTCCCGTATAAAGCACCGTACCTTTGCAACCACATCCTGGCGCAGCCCCTCCATATTTTTACAATAGCTGTAAATCGGCTGTACCGAGCATCCTATTTTTTCCGCAATATTTTTTACCAGAACCTGTTCCATCCCGCCGCTTCGTGCAATTTCAAAAGCCGCATCTACTACCATTTCTTTCGTAATTCTCTGCTTTGGCATTCCGTTCCCCCTTGCTTGTTATTTTACATAATCTTTTTATATAACTAATTTATATAAAAAGATTATACTTCCTGTTACGGGATTTTGTCAACTTCCTTTACAGAGGCCCCTATCGGGAAAATTTTTCATCGCCTTAGCCGCTCCGCCGGGCTCAGACGCAAAGGCAGCGTCTGCTTTTCGCCGACGCTGCCTTTGCACACTCTGTTCCTCTTCAAAATTTTTCTATTCTCCGTCCGGGCAATCCACCCATTATATATTTACTGCTTTACTGCAACCTCAAGTTCCTTTCCGGGTTCTATTCTATAGTTCCTGCCATATACCCCGATCTCTTTTGCACTCCCTTTTAATAAGGAGATTCTGCATCCTTTCTGATCCACAGACACCTCCAGGGAGGCATCCTCGTAAAGGAAGCGGAACCGATACCCCTGCCACCGGCCCGGAATTACAGGATTTAAAAAAATACCCTGTTCCTTCATCCGCAGGCCGCCAAAGCCATATACCATAGCCATGTAGGTCCCGCCCATATTTGCCGTATGAATCCCGTCCTTGGTATTCTTATGCGTATTGAACAAATCCAGCTTGGCGGATTCGCCGAAGTATTCATAGGCTTTCTCCACCTGTCCCAGCCGGGAGGCCATAATACTGTAAATACAGGTAGACAGGGAGGAGTCATGGGTGGTTACCTGCTCATAACATGATCGGTGTCATCAGGGTTACGATCTTGCCGTCTTTTGTGGTGTTATAGGCCATTGCTTCTTCACTGATCAGATCTTTCACTTCCGGATGGGACGCTACAAACTCGGAAAGGTCATAGAACATCTCACCGGGAATCACCACATCATTCATCCAGGTGGTATCGCCGCCTTCAATAAAGAAGGGAAACTTGCCCTGCTGCCCTAACTGCTTCAGCTTCTCGGGATAGACATCCTGGGTCACTTCTTCAATGGTAATGTGATATTTTCCCTCATATTTCGTGTTAAACCGCTCAATCATCGGTTCAAAATAAGCAGCCCCGGCATTTTCCCCGGTTTTGTAGGTAGGAAGGGATACTTCAATCACCTTTCCGGAATCCCCTTTGCCGTCTGCAGTCTCTTCGGTATCCTTCTGCTCTTCTTCGGCAGACGAATTCTGTCCGTTATCCCCAGATGGCTTCTGTCCGTTATCTGCAGATGGCTTCTGCCCGCATGCTGCAGCGCCCAAAACCATAGCGGCGCTTAAAACTACTGCTACTACTCTCTTGAATTTCATCTTTCTTCCTCCTTCTTTCATTCGGTTAAATTTATTCTGCGGTTCCCGTGCACTGAAACCACAGCCTGCAAGAACCATTTTCGGCTCATACAATCCTATTATGCGTTCCAAAAACGTTTTTGAAAATCGCAAAAAAGAAAAAACAGCTCTGCTGTTTTCTCTTTATTCAATTTTCCTCAAATCCTCTTTACGCTGTCCCGGTAAACGATGGTATAAGGCATAATCTTCCGCTTTTCCACCGGTTCTCCCAGGATCATCCGATGCAGCTGCTGGGTAGCCGCATATCCGATGCTCTGTGCGTTCTGATCTACCGTCGTAAGCCCCGGAGCCGTATATCCGGCCAAATTCAGCCCGTCATATCCCACCACGGAATAATCCTCCGGAATCCGGTAACCCAAATGCTTCAGTGCATTCATGGTACCTACCGCCGTTAAATCACTCATACAGAGAAAGGCGGATACGCTGTCCGGCCGATGGGTTTTAAAATAATTCAGCACCCCTTCGTAAGCTTCCTCTTCCAGGAAATTGGTGTAAATAATCTGATCCCCGGACAGGGAAAGCCCATTGAGCCCCATTGCCTCCCGGGCCCCGGCCAAACGCTCCATGCTGACCGTAGCGTCCTTCCGCCCATGCATCAACACAATCTTTTTATGATTGCAGTCAATCAAATGCTGGGTCAGCTCCTGAAATGCCTTCTGATTATCCACCATCACCGTCCCGATATTGGGCCCTTCCAGTTCAAAGTCAAAAATCACACAGGGATGATTGGAACCGGGAAGCGTTTTACAATATTCATCCGACATCTTTAATCCGAAGAAAAGAGCCCCGGACATGCCGTATTCATGGCACAGCTGGTCATAGGTCTTCTCCTTCTGGATCTGGCTGTTTATGACCCGCATGGCGATCTCAATGTCATGCTCCAGCGCATAGCTGTAGCTGCCCTTCATGAGCATCGTTTCATACTCATTAAACATTTTTTCTTCCAAAAAACCGGACAGAATCAACGCCACATTGATCTGGGTTTTTGAGGACAGGCTCCTGGCATTCAAATTGGGCCAATATCCCAGCTTCTTTGCCGCGTTCTGAACCTTCTCCCTGGTTGCTTCGCTTACATCGGTATAATGGTTCAAGGCCCTGGACACCGTTCCCACGGAAACGCCTGCTTCTTTTGCAACATCTTGTATGGTAGCCACTAAATCACTTCTTTTCGAAAACGTTTTTGTTAGTATATTTGTAACATGAATCCGGATGATTGTAAAGATATTTTTTCTTTTTCATGGAAATTCACGAAAACAGACCCTTCTTTTTGTTACTATTGTCCAAAACATAGCTGTGCATGAAAATTATTTATTCCTATTCCGTTGATCATGAGCGGAAAAACAATTATAATAAAACTTGCCTTGCAGTGGATTTTTCCGGATGGGGCAGCTCTGAAAAATATAGGGAGGACGCGCTATGCACTTCGTGAAAGCAAAAGGAATATTATCTGCTAAAAATGGAATGAATTTATACCGCGGCTGTTCCCATGGGTGCATTTATTGTGACTCCAGAAGCAAATGCTATCACATGGAACACGCTTTTGAGGATATTGAAGTCAAGGAAAATGCGATTGAATTATTGGAGTATGCGCTTACTCATAAGCGTAAAAAGTGTATGATCGGTACAGGCTCTATGACAGACCCTTATATTCCGCTGGAGCTGGAAATCGGGAATGTCAGAAAGGCTTTGCAGCTAATATATGAGCATGGGTTTGGATTTACGGTCATTACAAAATCAAATCTCATATTGAGGGATATCGACCTTTTGCAGAAAATTAACGAACAGGCAAAATGCGTTGTGCAAATGACCTTGACTACCTGCAGCGAAGCGTTATGCAAAAAGATTGAACCGAATGTATGTTCGGCAAAGGAGCGTTTTGAAGTATTGAAAAAGCTAAGAGATTTCAGGATTCCAACCGTTGTATGGCTGACGCCTATTTTGCCGTTTATGAACGATACGGAGGATAATATTTCCGGTATTTTGGATATGTGTATAGAAGCAGAGGTTTATGGTATTATTTGCTTTGGAATGGGATTGACCCTTCGGGAAGGAAATCGGGAGTATTTCTACGAGCAGTTAGACCGATCGTTTCCCGGCCTAAAAGAAAAATACATCCGGACATACGGAAATCAATATCTAATAGAAAGCGGCAATAGCAAAGATTTAATGCGGCTGTTTCATCGAAAATGCAAGGGAAATGGGATTGTGCATGACAATGAGCAAATATTTCATTATCTGCATAGCTTTGAAGAACATAACGATCTGAAACAATTAAGTATTTGGGATATCGCAACATAATTCGTCCTGTTTTAACTTTTCATTAGTCCGAAAATCGAAAGTTGTCAGCCACTATCCTAAAAATATAAGCATCGACTTCATCCCATGGTTCAAAGCTTTGCACAAAATCTATTACATCTTTTATTGTTGTGCCATATAACATTTTTCGGCGTTCATCATAAAGCATAACTGATTTATCAAAAGGGAATGGTAAGTTTTTAATTTTTTCAATAGGTAGGCGCTTAACAGTCAAATTCCAGCTATTATGGGCGAAAACTTTTCTCCTTGCAAATGCCGTTCCAATGTGATAAAATATCTCACGGACAGGCAATCTGCCTGCATGGTATGGCAAGACAAAATTGCATAAGACAGTTCGT
>CAJUSQ010000073.1 GCA_910588885.1 uncultured Lachnospiraceae bacterium | reverse complement strand
TACACAAACCTGAAAACAAACAAACAAACCACTACTAGGAGGCGGAGACAGGGTCTTGGGGTAATCCCCGCTGATGGCGGAATTACACATCTCCTCCAGCATTCCCGTCTCTTCGTCCACCCGGTAAATAATGACCGTATTGGTTCCCGCATTGGAACAGAACAAAAACTTCCCGTCCTCGCTCAGCTCCATGCCGGAGGCGCCGCCATTAGCGGTTTCCCCTTCTTCTACCGTGGAAATGCTCTGGATAAACTGGAACCGGGGACCTTTCGGCGTACATTCATACCGGTAAACCTCCACGGTATTCTTCAGCTCGCAGAGGACATAGGCATAAGTTCCGTCCTTGGTGAACCGGATCATACGGGGAGCCGAATTTAAGGGGCATCTTAAAATATCGGCAATCTTCATTTTCCCCGCCTCATAGTCCAGCTGGTAGATTTTCACATGATCCAGGCCGCCGTCTACGGCGCACAGGTAATTCTGCTTTATGGGCGTAAGCTCCACACAGTTTACATGGGGCCTGGAATTGCGCTCCGCAATGTTCCGTCCCATCCCTTTGTGGAAAATCCCGTCGGCAATGTCCCCGATGCTGCCGTCCTCATTTAACTGCATCATGGTCACACGGCCGTCGTGATAGCCTGCCACAAACAGGTAACGGTTCTTATCGTCCACGGCCACATAACAGCCCCGGATTCCGCCGATTCCCCGCCGGTTCATGAACTCCAAATCCCCGTCCGGCAAAATGCGGAAGGATTCCACTCCTTCGTCCGCGATGGAATATAAGAACCGCCCATCCTTGGATACCGTCACATCCGAAGGATTGTTAATCGGAATTACTTTCCGCTCCGTCATTCCTCCCGTTTCCACATCCACATCAAAAATATGGATTCCCACGCTGGTTCCGTGGGTATAGGTCCCTACGTAAGCCACATACCGCTCATTGCTCATCTGCTTCATCCTCCTGTTCCTGTCTGCGTAAAACATCATATTTTTCCGGGCCCGGCCCCAAATCCACCCAAAGCTTCTGCCGGGCATGGGGCGCGGACGTCATGGGATTCCCCGCTTCGTCCAGAATTCCTTTTACCTTTACCCGCAGGTCCCTTCCGTCCGGCTTCATAATCTCAATCTCTTCCCCTACGGAAAATTTATTGCGCTGCTCGATGGAAATAAGACCTTTCTCATTGGTTTCCCCCACAATCCCCAGATACGTGTATTCCTTTACATAGGAATTGTTTTCATAAATCTGGGTGTGGGCATCCGGCTTACCGAAAAAGAATCCGGTGGTAAAGGGCCGGTAGGTACAATTGGAAATCTGATCCAGATACCAGGGCATATGGGACTGATAAAGCTCCGGGGACTGAAGGCAGTCGTCAATGGCTTTCCGGTAGGTACGGGCCACCGTCGCCACATACAGGGCCGTCTTCATCCGGCCTTCGATTTTAAAGCTGTCAATCCCCGCTTCTAACAGCTTCGGAATATGTCCGATCATGCACAAGTCCTTTGAGTTAAAAATATACGTGCCCCGTTCGTTTTCATACACCGGAAAATATTCCCCCGGACGCTTTTCCTCCATCACCGCATATTTCCAGCGGCAGGGATGGGTACAGGCCCCTTGATTGGCGTCCCTTCCGGTAAAAAAGCTGCTTAAAAGGCATCTTCCGGAATAGGAGATACACATGGCCCCGTGTACAAAGGTTTCGATTTCCATCTCCTCCGGTATCCGACGGCGGATTTCCCGGATTTCCGAAAGGGAAAGCTCCCTTGCCGACACCACGCGCTTTGCCCCCAGCCCGTGCCAGAACCGGTATGTCCCGTAATTGGTATTGTTGGCCTGGGTACTGATGTGAATCTCGATTTCCGGACAGACCTCTTTTGCAATCTGAAAAATCCCCGGGTCCGAAATAATCAGGGCATCCGGCCCCATTTCCTTCAGCTCCTGAAAATAACTGCAAACCCCGTCCAGATCTTCGTTATGGGCCAGAATATTGGCCGTAACATAGACTTTTCTCCCGCGCCTGTGGGCAAAGGCAATCCCTTCCCCCATGTCCTCCGGGGAAAAGTTCTTGGCCTTTGCCCGAAGGCCAAAGGCTTCCCCTCCAATATAGACCGCATCGGCGCCGAATTCCACCGCTGTTTTCAAAACCTCCAGGCTGCTTGCCGGCACCAGTAATTCCGGTTTCCTCATAACTCTCCTTCTTTCGCTGACATTGCTTCCGATTTTCTCCCTTCGCTGACGCTGCTTCCGTCTTCCCGTCCGTTGCCGACACATCCGGCTGCGCGCCTGGGCTACTTCCTTTTTTCACTGACTGTAACCCCGTCCCCTACCGGAAATACGGCCGTAGTCAGCCGGGGATCATGGGTCAGGGCATAAAGGTACTCCCGCATCCGCTTATGGATCGTGCGGTTCCTTCTGGTTACTGCAAACCGGGATTCCAGAATCTCCCCTTCCTGCAGCACGTTATCGGAAACCAGCGTCCCGCCGGGAGACAAAAGCCGCAGGACCTCCGGCAGAAACCGGAGATACTGGCCCTTGGCCGCATCCATAAAAATAAAATCAAAGGATTCCGTAAGGGTGGGCAAAAGCTCCAGGGCATCCCCGCAAAGCAGCTGAATCTCCGATTCCTTTCCTGCCCGCCGGAAATTCTCCCGGGCAATCGGAATACGCTTTTCATAATTCTCTATGGTAACGATCCGGCAGGAAACCGGGTTGTATTCGTTCATAAAAATCGCCGAAAATCCCACTGCCGTCCCTACCTCCAGAATCCTTTCCGGACGTTTCATCGCCAAAAGCAGCTTTAACAGGCTCTGGGTTTCCCTGCGGATAACCGGAACATATGTTCTTCTTGCTTCCGCTTCTATTTCCTCTAAAAGCCCGGTATTTCCTGTATCCAGAGAGCGCAGATAAGCTTCCGCCCGTTCCTTATTCATCCTTTTCCTCTTCTTCCTTCGGTTCCTCCGCCGTCATGATCTCCAGCATTTCCCGGGCCGTCTGGGAGGTGTTTAAGGTGTACCGTCCGGGCTTTACCTTTTTACCAAAAGCCGAAATCTGCATCTGGATTACAAACACCCTTGCATCCCGGATCAACCGTTTTTCTTCCAGGACCGTCCCGATGGAACCGGCATCCATTCCCTGCCTGATCTCCACTACCACGTCGGTTCCCGGTTCATTTTCCATGGGCCTTTCCGTAAAAACCCGGTAGCCCATGTCATATGCCGCCGTCCCCAGCTTCATAAGGCCGAATAACACCAGGAGAAAAACTAAAATGCTGATGCAGACATGCAGGATGTTCAGCACGACTTTACTGGCACTCATAGTATCCCTCTTTCCTTATTGGTCGAAAAAGCCCAAATCAAATTCCACCCGTTCCAGCATACTCCAGTTGATCTTCTGAAACAGCCGGCATACCGCCAGTTCCGCTGCCAGATAATCGTCTACCAGGGACTCTGCCCGGAACGATTCGAACTCATGTTCGATTCTGTCAAATTCATCAAACAGATCCACGTTCCGGTTCTTATGCATCTGGTAATTCCGCATACGGTAATCATGGATGGCTTTTTCCTTTTCCGGATCCTGCTTTACTTTTTCCCGTATCTTCAAATACTGCTGATATTCCTCGCTTTCCAAAATTGCGGTAATCAGCTGATTTATACTTTCATCAATCTGGTTCATTGGCTCCTACACTTCCATAATAATCGGCATGATCATCGGCCTGCGCTTTGTTTTCTTCCAGACAAAATCCCCAAGGGAATCCTTGATTTCGTTCTTGATCTTGCCCCAGTCCGTAATATTCTTATCCATACAATAGCAAACCGTATCGTCCAGTACTTTCCGGGCCTCGTCCATCAGGCTCTCGGAACCCCGCACATAGACAAAGCCCCGGGTCACGATATCCGGGCCGGCCAAAACCTGTCCGCTGCTTCCTTCCAGGGTCAGCACTACGATAATGATGCCGTCCTCGGCCAGATGCTGCCGGTCCCGCAGGACGATATTGCCCACATCTCCCACGCCCAGGCCGTCTACCATCACATCCCCTACGGGAACCTCTCCGGTAACCTCCGCGCTTTCGGCATCCAGCTCCAGCACATCCCCGGAAGACAATATGAAAATATCCTTCTTATCAATGCCCAGCTCCGCGGCAATCTTGGCCTGGGCCTTCAGATGCTTGTACTCCCCGTGTACCGGGATGGCATATTGGGGCTTCACCAGGGAGTAAATCAGCTTGATATCCTCCTGGCAGGCATGTCCGGATACATGGGTATCCTGGAAAATCACATCCGCGCCCTTTCTGGACAATTCGTTGATTACCCGGGAAACCGCTTTCTCATTGCCCGGGATGGGGCTGGAGCTGAAAATCACGGTATCCCCCGGCTGAATCGTAATCTTCTTATGAAGGTTCGCCGACATCCGGGACAGGGCCGCCATGGATTCCCCCTGGCTTCCCGTAGTGATCAAAACCGTCTGTTCGTCCGGATAGTTTTTCAGCTCTTCAATGTCAATCAAGGTCTTGTCCGGAATGTTCAAATAGCCCAGCTCTGCGGCAATCGTAATAATATTGACCATGCTGCGGCCTTCTACGACAACTTTTCGTCCGTATTTATATGCGGAGTTAATAATTTGCTGCACCCTGTCCACATTGGAGGCAAAGGTAGCCACGATAATCCTGGAATTCACATGATCCGCAAAAATATTGTCAAAGGTCTTACCCACGGTCTTCTCCGAATTGGTATATCCCGGACGCTCGGCGTTGGTGCTGTCGCACATCAGGGCCAGGACGCCCTTCTTCCCGATCTCCCCAAACCGCTGCAGGTCGATGGGATCCCCGAATACCGGCGTATAATCCACCTTAAAGTCCCCGGTATGCACCACGGTCCCCACCGGAGAATAGATGGCCAAAGCCGCCGCATCGGCAATGCTGTGATTGGTCCGGATGAATTCCACCCGGAAACACCCCAGATTGATATGCTGCCCGTATTTTACTACTTTCCGCTTCACCTTGGTCAGCATATTATGTTCCCGAAGCTTATGTTCAATAATGCCGTTGGTCAGCTTGGTGGCATACACCGGCACATTGACTTCCTTCAGCACATAGGGGATGGCCCCGATATGGTCCTCATGTCCATGGGTAATAAAAAATCCCTTCACCCGGTCCAGATTGTTCTTCAAATAAGTGACATCCGGGATCACCAGGTCAATTCCCAGCATATCATCCTCCGGAAAGGACAATCCGCAGTCCACAACAATAATACTGTCTTCATATTCAAAGGCAGTTATGTTCATTCCGATCTGCTCCAATCCGCCCAGGGGAATGATTTTCAATTTTGAGTTTTTCGTTTTTTTCAAATTGCACCTCCATAAAATTACATAATTCCGTTTCTTCTATATATAAGGCCGTTCCAGCCGTCTTGGTAACCGTCCGTTACTCCTCTCCGGCTGCCCGTCCGAACCCAAGCTTACACCGCAAAATCCACATCCTCCAAAACGGATGCAAATATTTTTGACATATACTCCAGTTCCTCTTCCGATTCCACCATCTCATAGGAAGCTTCCGCTTCTTCCTGGCCGGAAATCTCTTTCATAATAAATGCTTCACAGTCGCCTTCTTCTTCCTCGGCCACCAATATATAATTTATCCCGTTAATGCGGGTTTGTTCCAACACGTAAAATTCCGCCGTCTCTTCACTGTCCGGCACCTGAAACTTAATCTTCTCCATTCCTGTCCTTTCTTATTCGTTCTCCTGCTTCATGGCAAGGAAATCCAGATATCCCTGCAAAATAAAAACGGCTGCCAGCATATCCACATATTCCTTCCGGTTCTCCCTGCGTATGCCGCCTTCTGCCATGGTCCGGTCTGCCTCCACTGTGGTCAGACGTTCGTCCCACAAAACCACAGGCAGGCCGCTCCTTCGCTCCAGCAGCTCTTTGAATTCCTTTGTACACACACAGCGTTCCCCTTCCGTATTGTTCATATGCTTCGGGTAGCCTAATACAATTTCATCCACTTCGTATTCCGCAATCAGTACCATAAGCCGCGCCAAAGTCTGACGCAGCTTTCCCGGGGATTTCCTTCGTACGATTTCCACTCCCTGGGCAGTCAGCCTCAGGGCGTCGCTCACCGCAACCCCCACCGTCTTGGAGCCAAAATCCAGACCCATAATCCGCATGGCCTGCCTCCTATTCCCAGCCGTTGTTCTTAATATACTGGCGTAAGATCTCCTCCACCAGCTCGTCCCGTTCCACCTTCATAATCAGGCTTCTTGCATTCTTATAGCTCGTAATATAAGTCGGGTCCCCTGACATTACATAACCCACAATCTGGTTCACCGGATTATATCCCTTCTCCCGCAAGGCAGCATACACGGACTCCAGTACCTCATCCACCCGGATCTGCTTTTCAATTTCAACCTTAAAATATTGTGTGTTATTTTTATCCTGCATAATTTTCGCCCCAATTTTTGTTCTTTCGTTTCTCATATTTCTGACCAGGGTTCCCCAGGGAAACCGTTTGATCTGCTATACCTTCTATTTTAATATAAATGAAACCAAAATTCAATCTATATTTTCAGTTCCGCCATTCCCGGGCTGTGGTTCGCTGCGGTTTGCAGTCGTTTTCCCCGTTTCCGGCCGCAAAGGTTCCGCCCGTTTCTCAGGCCGTGCAAGCTACTGCAGCCATAGTATATGCTCCGGGATCTGCTTTTTCACAATTCCCCGGATTCTCCGGTTTGCCAGGCCCTTTCCTCCCGGCAGCGCCGCCTTCACATATTCCGGCGTGTGGCCCACATAGCAGGATTGGCCGCAAAGCTCTGCTTCCTCCTCCATCAGTACCTCCACCTGCCGTCCCTCATACCAGGCCGCAAAGGCTTCGCTCATCCGTTCCGCATCGGCAGCCAGAATCCGGCTTCGCTCCGCCTTTATTTCCTCCGGCACCTGGTCGGGCAGCTCTGCGGCTTTCGTCCCCTGCCGCCTGGAGTATTTGAAAATATGGATTTCAAAGAATGATATTTCTTTCACAAAGTCCCGGGTAGCCGCAAATTCTTCTTCGGTTTCCCCCGGAAATCCCACGATGATATCCGTTGTAATGGCGGGATGTTCAAAGTAATCCCGTAACAGCCGGCAGCCCTTCCGGTATTCCCCGCAGGTATATTTCCGGTTCATCCGGCTTAAGGTAGCGTCGCAGCCGCTCTGGAGGGATAAATGGAAATGGGGACAAAGCTTTGGCAGCGCCGCAAGGGCTTTTACAAATTCCACGGTGATAATCTTCGGTTCCAGGGACCCCAGCCGAATCCGGCGGATGCCTTCTATTTTATGGACCTGTTCGATCAAATGCAGCAGGCTTTCCCCGTTATCCGTGCCGTAAGAGCTCAAATGAATCCCCGTCAGCACCACTTCCTGGTAGCCGTTTCGGGCAAGCCTGCCCACCTCCGCCAGGATCTCCGCCATCCCCCGGCTCCGCACCCGTCCTCTGGCATAGGGAATGATGCAGTAGCTGCAAAACTGGTTGCAGCCGTCCTGTACCTTAATAAACGCCCTGGTATGTTCCGCCGTGCGGCTTAGGGAAAGCTCCTCATAGGCGGTCTTTTCCTTCAGATCCATCCGGATTTCCCAGGGAACGCCGCAGCCTTCCGAATCCTCCGGACTAACGCTGCTTTCCGAATCCTCCGGGCCAACGCTGCTCTCCGGCCTGCCTGCCTGATCGGGATGGTTTTCTTCCGGCGCTTTTGCACCAACACTGCTTTCCTTCCCGCACGCCCGCCGGGTTTCGTATTCCTCCAGCAGCTGAATCAGCTTATGCTTCTGGTTGTTTCCGATCAAAAGATCCGCCGAAAGCTCTGCCCGCACCTGCCGGGGCGCCGTCTGGACGTAGCAGCCTGCCGCCACCACAATTGCCGCCGGGTTCAGCCGCCGGGCCCGGTGCAGCATCTGCCGGGATTTTTTATCCGCAATGTTGGTAACCGAACATGTGTTTACAATGTAGACATCTGCTTTTTCGGAAAAAGGGACAATCTCATAACCATACTCTTCCAACAGCTGCTGCATCGCCTCTGTTTCATATGCATTTACCTTACAGCCCAAATTATGCAATGCCGCTCTTTTCAAAATATGCCTCCTTCTTTTACGAAATTTCGTGTTCCGGGATGTGCTTGCAAATGATGGCGGGCATGAATTTCCAAACACGCTCCGGGAACCGCAACTTTTCCTCCCCCTGCTATTGACTTTTATTTCCAAAACCGTTACTATAGAGGAAATATCCGGTTCTTTTCCCAAGAATGGAACCCTAGGATTCTCAAGGAGGATAATAAAATGAAAACCGTACAAATATCTTTAAATTCCATCGACAGGGTGAAGTCCTTTGTCAATACCATTACCCAGTTTGAGTATGATTTTGATCTGATTTCCGGCAGATATGTCATTGATGCCAAGTCCATCATGGGCATTTTCAGCTTGGATCTTTCCAAACCCATCGACCTGGCCATTCATTCCGAGGTCAATGTAGATGAGATTATGGAAGCTTTAAAACCCTACTTAATTTAAGTTCTACGGCAATGGTACATCCCCGGCTTCGCCGGAACAGCCCGCCGCAGGCGGAGAATCCGGCGAAGCCGGATTCTTTTTTATTCCCGCGAGCACCGAGCCAAGTGGCTGCTTGCAGACATTTGGCGACTGCCGCGAGGGTCAAAGACCCCGCTGCTCTGCAGCGCTGCAAGTTTGTACCCCGTTGCTTGCAGCGGGGTCTTTGATTTCACAGGAAAACCCTTATTGCCGTGAAGAGCGAAAAGGCTTTCTCCTTCTCTACGCTTCCACCAGAATGGTTTCCGCAGTTTCAACCGCTGTCTTTACCAGCTCGTCAATCTTTTCCCGCAGCCGCTGTTCCGAACGGCGGATAATCCGCAGATTGGGCTTTGTCACCGGATGCTTGGCCACAAAAATAGTGCAGCAGTCTTCAAAGGGCTGGATGGAGGTTTCGTAGGTCCCGATTTTCTCGGATACGTCTATGATCTCCTGTTTGTCGAAACCGATTAACGGACGGTAGACGGGAAGGGTACAGACCTCATTGGTAGCGGCCAGAGACTGCATGGTCTGGCTGGCTACCTGGCCGATGCTTTCCCCGGTAATCAATCCCATGTTCCCGGCTTCCTTTGCAAAATGCTCCGCAATCTTCATCATATAACGGCGCATAATAATGGTAAGCTCTTCATGGGGGCATTTTTCATAAATATAAAGCTGAATATCCGTAAAGTTCACAACCTTCAGGGAGATCGGCCCCGCATAGGCCGCCACTATTTTGGCCAGATCCACCACCTTCTGCTTTGCCCGTTCGCTGGTGTAGGGAGGCGCATGGAAGTAAGTGGCGTCTAACTTCACACCCCGCTTTGCAATCATATAGCCGGCCACCGGGCTGTCGATTCCGCCGGACAGCAGCAGCATGGCCTTGCCGTTAGTGCCCACCGGCATTCCTCCGGGCCCCGGGATCACTTCGGAATAAATATTTATTTTCCCCCGGATCTCCACATTCAGCATCAGGTCTGGATGGTGCACATCCACTTTCATTTCCGGAAACGCCTGCAGAAGCTTTTCTCCCAGCTTGGCGTTCACCTCCATGGAGTCCATGGGATAATCCTTCCTGGCACGTCTGGCATTGACTTTAAAGGTCTTTTGCTTATCGGGATACCGGGCATCCACATAGGAAATTACGGCCTGGCACAGTTTCTCAAAACCCTCGTCCTCCACAATCACCACCGGGCAGATCCCCACAATGCCGAATACCTTCTGCAGATGTTCTAAGGCTTCTTCATAGTCAAACTCCGTAAGGCCCTCCACATAGATCCTGCCCTGCTCCCGGGTCACCTGGAATTCTCCCTCTGCCGTCCGCAGGGCGTACCGGATCTGCTGCATCAGGGCATCCTCAAACAAGTGACGGTTTTTCCCCTTGACGCCGATTTCTCCGTATTTAATTAAAAATGCACGAAACATATATTCTCCTCTCCGTTTTTCAATGTCTGGTATAGCGGGACAGCATCGGTAAAAGCTCCTTTAAGGTCTGTATACAGTATACAATTTCTTCCTCCTTATTGAAAACACTGAAGCTGAACCGCACCGTGGAGGAAAGCTGCTGCCCTTTGAGCCCTATGGCCTTCAGGGTTTCACTGACCACCGGCTTATTGGAGGAACAGGCGCTTCCGGCCGAAACGTAAATTCCCCGTTCTTCCAGGGCATGAAGCAATACCTCGCTGCGCACCTTGTCAAAGCTGACGCTGACAATATGGGGAGCCGCAGACGTTCCTGCCGGATCCTCCGTGAATGCTCCCGCCGCTCCATTGACCCTGGCTCCGGCAAGCTCCGAAATTCCTTCTAAGAATAACGAACGGAGACGGCAAAGATGGGCCTGCTTTTGGGGAAACTCTTCATAGGCTTCCAGGGCCGCCTGGCCCAGCCCGGCAATCCCCGGAACATTCTCCGTACCGGAGCGCAGCCCCCACTGGTGGCCGCCTCCGAAAAGAATCGGCTTCAGCTTTGTTTTTTCTTTCACAAACAAAAATCCGGCGCCCTTGGGGCCGTGGATCTTATGGCCGCTGACCGACATCAGGTCGATGCCGATTTTCTTCGGATGGATTACAAATTTTCCGTAAGCCTGGATGGCATCCACATGGAACAGGGCGGCAGGGTTCTTTTCCCGGATGATTCTTGCCGCTTCTTCCACCGGCTCCACCGTACCGATTTCGTTGTTGACATACATCATGGATACCAGGACCGTGTCGGGCCGGATGGCGTTTGCAAGCTCCTCCAGGGAAATCCGCCCCTGGCTGTCTACGGAAAGCCAGGTCACGGAACATCCCTGCTCCTCCAGAAACCGCATGGGCCCCGACACCGCCGGATGTTCAATCCTGGTGGTAATCAGATGGCTGCCCTGCCGCCTGTTCGCCATAGCGGCCCCGATAATGGCCAGATTGTCGGCTTCGGTGCCGCCGGAGGTGAAAATCAGCTCTTTTTCACTGACCTTTAAGGTCCGGCTGATCCGCTCCCGGGCCGTACGGATATAGGCTTCCGCTTCCATGCCTTTCCGGTGCAAGGAGGAGGGATTTCCATAATCCTCCATAAAGGCCCGCACCATGATTTCTTTTACCTGCTCCGAGCATTTTGTCGTAGCCGAATTATCGAAATAAGCTTCCATACTCTCCTCCCGTTCCGATTATGGCCTTACGCCTCCAAATGATATAGCAGAATCGACAGCAGCGTCATCCCTGCCGTTTCTGTCCGCAGGATCCGGTTTCCCAGAGACAGCAGCTCCACATCCCCTCTCACCGCTTCGATTTCCTGCCGGTCAAAGCCGCCCTCCGGGCCGATGAAAACTCCCAGGCTGCCTTCCTTTTTCAAGCTTCCGATGACCTGACGGGTGTGCTCCATGCCCCGTTCGTTTTCATAAGGTAAAAGCCGCACGTCCAGGCTCCTGGCATAGCCCGCCGCTTCCGAAAAGCTCATGGGCAGCTGTACCCTGGGAACCAGGCTGCGCTTTGCCTGCTTGGCGGCGCTCTCCGCAATGGCCTGCCAGCGTTTCTGCCGGGCTGCCGCTTTCTTTTCCTCCAGCTTCACCACGCAGTTGCGCATGGCCACCGGGATCACCTCATAAACCCCCAGTTCCACGGCCTTTTGCAGGATGAAATCCATCTTATCCCCCTTGGGCAGCCCCTGGAACAAATAGATTTTCACCGGCAGCTCCCGGCTCTCATGGTCCTGATACAGGATGCGGGCCACTACCCGTTCCTTTTCCAGAGACTCCACCTGGCAGAAATAATCCGCTCCCTGCCTGCTGCTGATCCGGATTTGGGTGCCTGCCTTCATGCGGAGTACGTTTTTGATATGGTTTACGTCCTCTCCGGTAATTTCAATCTCTGTTTCGCCGATCTGGTTATTTTCCACAAAAAACTGATGCATGTCCTCTCCACTTCTCCAAACATCAGTTCTTCCTGGCCGTAATGCAGACCCATTCGCCCTGATGATTGATCTCCAGAATTTCCAGCCCCGCCGCTTCCAGCGCTTCTTTGACCGGCTCCTCTTTAAAATCAATGATGCCGGAAGTAATATAGATCCCGCCTTTTTTCAGATGGGCCGGTATCACCGGGGTCAGGGGGATAATGATATCCGCCAGAATGTTGGCCACCACAAGGTCGTAACAATTGCGGCCTACCTGCTCCTGCAAGGAGGTATCCTCAATCAAATTTCCCACATAAAAGCCTTCCTCCCGCCCTGCAAGCCCGTTGACCTCCATATTTTCCCGCACCGCATCCATGCAGACCGGGTCCACGTCGGTCCCTTTCACGATTCCGGCTCCCAGCTTCAGGCTGACAATGGATAAAATCCCGCTGCCGCAGCCCACATCCAGGACGCTCCCTTGGGGCTTTAGATATTTCTGCAGCTGCCGGATGCAAAGCTGGGTGGTTTCATGCTTCCCGGTCCCGAAAGAAGTGCCCGGATCTATTTCAATCACACAGGAATACGCCCCAGTGACCGGCTCCTCCTCCCAGGTGGGCTTGATGTAAATCCCGTCAATGGCAAAGCCTTTAAAATACTGCTTCCAATTGTTGATCCAGTCCTTGTCCTCCGTTTCATCGGAAGAAATGGTGCCTTCCCCGATATCCACAAACCTCCGCAGCCCTTCCAGCTCTTCCTGTACCTGATCCAGCAGCGCCGCCTGCTGCTTTGGATCCTCTCCGGCATCCAGAAAAAAGCTTACGGAAGCGGTACCCTCATCCGGCGGCAGTTCCGGCAGAATGTCAATAAACAGCCGTTCCTGATCCGCTGCCGAAAGGGGGATATTGTCCTCAATCTGCACTCCCTCAATGCCCAAATCCGCCAGGGCGCTGCTGATAAAATCCTCCGCCGCCGTAGTCGTTAAAATGGTGTATTTCTTCCACTTCATCTGTCTGCCCGCCTTTTCCCATAAAATTCAGGAATCGGATCGTTAAAAAAATATCAAACCATCCGAATCCGCACTCTCCGCAAAATACGCTTTGCTTTACATGGTAACACAAAAAAACCAATCCCGCAAGCAAGAATCCTGTTTGAACCCCTAAAGTTTCGTGATCAGGTGAATTCTACCGGGAAACCTCTGCAGCATACTTTTTCAAAAATCCGCTGAAATTCCTGCCGCCCATAAGCTTTTTCACAGATACATCATATAATAATAAGGAAAAAAATGTACCGTATCTCTGATACTGCACATCAGAATGGAGGTTATCACACTGTGAAAGAACCTGTTTGGAACGAACGGTACAATATTGGCGTGGAACAAATTGACCGGGCGCACCAAAAACTTTTTTCAATCATTCACAGGCTTATGCTTCTGAATGAAAATGAGGCGGAAAACGAAACCAAACGCCAGCACTCCTGCGTGGAGGGGATTAAATATTTAAATTACTATGCCGCAAAGCATTTTGCCGAGGAGGAGGAGTATATGCAAAGCATCCGGTATCCCGGATATCCGCTCCACCGGCAGCTGCATGAGGACTTTCGGGACCGTACCCTTCCGGCCCTGGCCCGGGAGCTTTCCGACTCCCATTACTCCGTGGAGTCCCTGCACCACTTTTTAGGAATTTTCATCGGCTGGATTACCAGCCATATCATGATCGAGGACTATGCAATCACCGGGAATATTTCCTGTAAATGGCACTATTTCGACTCCGAAGAAAATCTGAATTCCCTGATTGGGGCCATCCGGGATTCTATGTCCGACGTCTTTCATTTAGATCTGGAAATTATCAGCGAGCATTACACCTGGGAATACTTCGAAGACTGCATTTTCTTCCGGTTTTCTTACCGGAATCAGCAGAAAGAACCGGCCCATGTCATTCTGGTTTTTGAAAAATGTACACTGTTAAGAACCATGGATCTGCTGTTAGAGAAGCAGTTTACAAGTCTGGATCAGACGATGATCGAAACCGCAAGAACGCTTTCACATCAGCTGATATCCGGAATTGAAAACTATTTATCTCCGGAGGAGCCCTATACGCTGGAAAAGGACCATCTGTTAAGCCCGGAACTGTTCCAAAAGCTCATTGACCTGGAATATCCCCGCTGCAGCCTGCTGTTTCATTCCCCCTATGGGTATTTCGCCTTCTGCCTTTATATGCCGTAACCGGATCCGGCAAAAAAATAAGCAATCGAAACATCCTGCTCCGATTGCTTATTTTCATAAAGCATAGTTTGGATCTTTTACGTTATACCGCCTGAAGCAAACAGGGAAAACGGTACTAGAACTGCTGTGCGCACTGGGAGAACTTCTGTTTGGCTTCGTCTACCTTCTGCATCTGTGCAGCCGGAGTCGGATAGAAGCCCTTGCCGTGCATGATATTGAATACATCCTGCTGGATGGCATGTTCCTTGCTTAAGCAGTCCAGAATGGCATTTCTCACATTGGAATGCACACATTCATTGGCCCAGAGGTTGTAATGTTCGGTAGCCGTCTTTTCAGACGTCAACGCATCTGCTAATATATCTTTTTCCGTAAAATTCTGCTGTATCATTGAAATTCCCTCCTAACTAAGCTGTGCATACAAGGAACGGAAATGTTCCTGGTGCTTGTTTGCGATCTCTGTAAATTTTGCTTTTACTTCGGTGTCCTGGGTATGCTCAGACAGCATTTGGAATTTCTTTACCAGCAGCTCTTCTTCATTCAAAAGCTCGTTTAAGCCGCTTAATTCTTTTTCAGTCAACTGGTTCATGATTTTTCTCCTTTCAAACGTTTTACATTTGTTAGGATGTCCAGTTGCCGTTTCCTTATGCGTTGGTTTTCCTTGAAGAATCATCCATTCCGGTTTTTCCATTTTTTTCTATTTTTCTTCAAAGGTTTCTTTAATTTTATCCATAAATCCCTTCTTCTTCCCCTGCTTCTCTCCGGTGGGAGCCGCGCCGTTCTGGCTTTTTAACGTCTGGCCGCTGACTTCGTCAAACTTGCGCAGCGCCTCTTTGGCTTCGGGGCTTAAGGCGGTGGGTACCTGAACCACCAGGGTCACATAATGGTCGCCCCGGATGGATTTGTTCCGCAGAGACGGGATTCCCTTGCCCTTCAGCCGGATTCTGGTATCGGTCTGGGTACCGGGCTTCACCTCGTACAGCACATCTCCGTCGATGGTACTGATTTTTACCTCGCCGCCCAAGGCTGCCTGGGCAAAGGAAATGGGTGCAGTCGAATATATGTTCATGTCCTGGCGCTGGAAAATCGGATGCCTGGAAACGTTTACCTCCACCAGCAGATCTCCTCTAGGCCCGCCGTTGGTTCCCGGTTCGCCTTTGTCCCGGATGCGGACGCTCTGGCCGCTGTCAATTCCGGCCGGAATGCTGACCTTGATCTTCTTCCGGTTGGCAATGTACCCGGTTCCCCGGCAGTCCGGACATTTTTCTTTAATTATTTTCCCGGTTCCATGACAGTCCGGACAGGTCTGGACATTCTGTACCATCCCCAAAAAGGACTGCTGTGTATACACCACTTTCCCCTTACCGCCGCACTTGCTGCAGGTTTCCGGGGTGGTACCGGGCTTCGCCCCCGTAGTGTGGCAGGTCTTGCAGTCGTCCTTTAAGGTGATCTCGATCTCCTTCTCACAGCCAAAGGCCGCTTCCTCAAAGGTAATACGTACTGCAGCCCGCAGGCTGGCCCCCTTCATAGGCCCGTTGTTTGCGGAACGCCTTCTTCCTCCTCCGAAAAAGTCCCCGAATAAATCGCCGAAAATATCGCCCATATCCATGCCGGAAAAATCAAATCCTCCGGCTCCGCCTGCGCCTCCTTCAAAGGCCGCATGCCCGAACTGGTCATACTGGCGGCGTTTGTCCGCATCGCTTAATATTGCATAGGCTTCGGAAGCCTCTTTAAATTTCTTTTCGGCCTCCGTGTCGCCGGGGTTCATATCGGGATGATATTTCTTCGCCAGGGCACGGTATGCTTTTTTGATCGCCGCATCATCCGCGCTCTTCTCAACGCCTAATACCTCGTAATAAT
>CAJUSQ010000072.1 GCA_910588885.1 uncultured Lachnospiraceae bacterium | reverse complement strand
TTCGAACCTGCGACCTCACGGCCCCCAGCCGTGCGCTCTAGCCAAGCTGAGCCACACCCCGTACAAGTGATACTATATCACATTTTCATTATTTTTGTCAACAAAAAATTTAAAAATTATCGTCAGTAATTAAACTTTCAAACGCACTCTGGCAAACCATACCGCCATACAGGTTCTTTGCCGTATCCAATGCCCGTCTGTTATATACCACAATCAAAATCTGCATCTCTTTCTGCTTCAGATATTCTTCCGCCATCTCTACCGCAACTTGAAGGGCTTCTTCCATGGGATAACCGTAAACTCCACTGGAAATCAACGGAAATGCAATGGATGCACATCCTCTTTGTTCTGCAATGGCAAGGGAATTGCGGTAGCAGAACTCCAAAAGTTCACGTTCCCCGCTGCGGCCGCCCTGTGGATGGCGCCATCCACTCCACCGCCGCCCAAAAGGGAACTGTTGGCAGCATTCACAATGGCATCACACTTTACTTTCGTAATATCATTCCGGATGATCTGTAATGGCATATTGCTTCCCTCCTTCTAAATTTTTCGTTATTCATGTTTTATTACATTATTATATAAAGCAGCAAGGGAAAGATCAATAAAAAGCTGTCTTTATGATAATAAAAAAGCTGCCTTTACGATCCGGTGGTTTCATGATAAGATAACAGCAGAAACTTTTTTCGAAAAAAAGCGAAAAAGATTGGCTTTGTTACCAAATTGCCCCGCAGGAAGCCGCCCGGCGCTTTGCCTGCGGAAATAAAACATATCACAATTTCAGGAGGTACCCTTATGGCAACAACAAGAATGTTTCACTTATTTCTGGCGGTTTCCGATTTAAACCGTTCCGTCGAATTCTACACCAAAGCCTTTGAAGGCGCACATATGCTCTATGAATTTACCATTGACGGCCTGAACCTTTGTATGTTCAGCCTGGGAAACGGCGTTGTACTGGAGATGCTGGAAAAGCCTGATCTGGACAAGGGTGACGGAAAATGGGAGCACATCGCATTGGAATGTGACGATATCGACGCTCAATACCAGCGCCTGATTGATGCAGGGGCCACCGTCAAAATGCCTTTGGAGCACACCACAATCTTAAAGGGCTGCAACGGTTATCCCGATACCGAATGCTGCGGCGTCCATGTCTGGGGGCCGGATCACGAAGAAATTGAATTGTGCCAGCACAGAGGCCATTGGGGATGGGAGCAGCCGGGCAGCCAGTGTCCGCCTTATCAGGCATAGCAGAATCGGCAGAAACCATAAATTTGTCCGCATCCCGGCTTATCCCGTCTGCGGCCAAATACTGCCTGAAGCATCCCTTCACTTTTCCTGTAAAGGATTTATTTTTTCTCCGGGATCATTACAATCACCACTGCCCCTACAACATCAATTCCAATAAATACCAAATACGGCAAAGTAAAGCTTCCGCCGGAAACCTGCAGCAGCGCCGCCATGACCAGAAAGGCCAGCACCCGGATGATCGAAGCAATGGGCATAATCACACTGTTGGCCGACATAAACCCTTCTCTTCCAAAAGCCGAGATAATCATGGAGGACAGCAGGTTCAAAAGCCCGCCGATCCCAAGGCCCACAAAAATACAGCCAATCCATACCAGCGCCGGATGGAAAGAGGTAATTAACAGAATCAGCGCAATAATATAGGAAGCCGCATAGACTACGGAAGCTTTCTTTGTTCCGGTTTTGGAATCCAGCCAGCCCCAGAAATAGCTTCCCGGAATGGCGATCAGCGACGAGATCAGCAGGAACCGCAGCGCTTCGCCGTTCGTATAGCCTACGGACATCATACGGGGGATAAACTGGCTGATCACCCCTACCGTTACCATCCACAGTAAGCCGAAGCCAAGGCTGATCAGCCAGGTATTTTTATTTTTCAAGATACTCCCCAGGGAAAAATTCTCTTTGCTTCCTTCGGCTTCTTCTTTTCGAAAGCTTTCGTCCATTTCCATATTATCCGGCAGCGCCCCGACCTCGGAAGGATCGTTTTTTGCCCAGAAAAAGGAAAGCAGGCCGATGATTGCCGTTGCGATCCCCACAACCAGAAAAGCCGTCCGCACTCCGCATTTTTCAAGCAGCAGGGAAAACCCCGTTACGAAAAAAGCACTGGAAAAAGGCGCTCCCATGGTGGCCCATCCCAGAGCAATCCCCTTCTTTCTGGGAAACCAGGCGGCCATAAAGGCCGGACAGGCAATCGTACCAAATCCTGCTGCAAAAAAGCAGATTAAAATCAATACCGCTACATAAGCCGTAATGCTCTGCACCATCCCGAATACCGCAAATAAGATTCCGGTCACGATCAGAGTCCCTCCGCTGATCACTCGGGAATTCAATTTCAGGATCAAACGCCCAAAGACAAATCCGCCGATAATCCCGATGATCCCGGCCGGAGACGCATACGCCAATAAAGCGTTTTCATCCCACCCATGCAGCTTTGCAAAGGCAGCCGGAAACAGGTTCTGCCCGTCAGTGGTCAATGCCGCATAAAAGAAATACAGGATCATACAATAAAAAATCATACTCCAGCCCCAGCCGCCGAAACGGCTGTCTGTGATACTTGTTGACAGTTTTTTGTTATTCATTGGAAACCCCTTTCTACTCTGTTCTTTTCTTCCGTTTCTTTTCCATCCTTCTTCGATACTCCTGCTATTTCCGGTAATCCTGCTATTTCCGGTAATCCTCCGGCCGATCCGGCTGATTTCGATACTGCTTATACAGTCCCGGTAAAATGGAAGCCAGGTTATAATATTCGTCCAGGCTATGGTATGCGCAGCCTTTCATAATTTCTATGGGAAAACCGTCCTCCGGTACGGATACCGCCTGGGCTTCCCGGTTTTCATTTACTTGGTAGCCCTGCCAGTAATGGGAGCGGTACTCGATTCCGCCCGGAATTTTTCGGATCACATGGGAAAAGGTAATCAAGCCCAAGCCGGTATCCGGGTCCGTCACGTTGGCACTGATAATCACGTCCGCATTGGGAATCAACGAAGTATCATAGCCATAATCTTGAGGAGATAAAAAGGTCAGGTGCATTTGCTTCGGCCCTGCTCCCACATCTTCCGTAACCACATCCGTGGTTCCCCAATTCCTTTCCTTATAACTTAAATCCTGATTTAATCTTTTTTCCAAATCCTGTTCTAACACATGAATTCCGTAATGCTGCGTAGGACACCATACCTTGTACCTAAGATCCTTCAGTCCATGCCAGATAAACCACCAGTCAATCATTTCCGGTGTCACACCCTTCATTTCGACTTTCGTGGCCACAAATCCGGAACCGTCCGGCATCCGGCAATAGCCGTTTTCTACCTCCAAATATCCGGGCTTTAAAATATCGTTCCGGTTCTGAATGGAAGTGGCTCTGGCCGGGTCTACCGGGCTTTCTGCCATCAGATCCAGCAGTTCCTGATCTACCGGGGCCATGGGCTTGAAAAATAAATGGCTGAATGGTTCTTGGCGTTCGGCTTCTGTAATTTGGGGTCTCATAGGGGGATGTCTCCTTTCTGTTGTGGCTGGGGAGGAAGTTCATTCGGGTTGGTTCGAGAAATACGGCCTACTTATCGTAGAGCCGTATTTCTGTGAAGGTTTATTATATGGTATTAGTTTGATTTTGGCACAATTATAATAACGAATATTAATAAATATATTATAATACATTATCAATGTTTTCCTATAAATTTATCATTAGACAGAATCATGAAGAGAAGTCCAACGACCATCAGGATGAGGTCCATGGTGTACATAGCTGCGTAGTTGGTGAAAAATCCGGTCATCATGACGCCGATCCCTGCGAATACTTCGAAAATAAATCCGATTACTTTATAGCCGGCGTTGTAGTCCCAGCGGCCGTATTTGGTGGCCACATAAGAGGGCAGCAGGTTGCACAGGGCACCCTGGGCCGCGAAAATGATGATGCCGGAGATCCAGCAGAAAATGCTGCCTTTGGGCATACCCATCAAGCAGAGGAAGCCGATTATGATAAATACAAAGTATCCGATAAAAGCTTTTTTCGTCCCGGCCTTCTGGTCAATGATTCCGAAAAGAAAGCTTCCGATAATACCCATAATGCCGCCTACGGCAAAAATTCCGGAAGCCATACCGAATTCATAGCCATAAGACATCATGGCTGGGATTGCGGAGGCAATATAGCTCATTACTGCCATAAAAGCAAACCCGGAGCCAAGGCCGATCAACCAGGTATCTTTTTCCTTCAGCACTTTTCCAAGGGTGAAGGGGCTTTTGTATTCCTTCATAAGCCGGGCTACCTCCGCGGCATTTACCGCGTTTGCGGCATCCCCGTCCGGATATTCTCCGGCTTCTTCCGGGTTATCCTTGACGGCAATCAGGCCGAGAATCCCTACTATAACCAGAATCGCCGCAATTACGGCCATCGCTCCCAGAGGGCCGAGGGCACCGATTAATTTGGGCATATAGGGTACATACAAAAAATTCATAGCTACGATTCCCATGGTGGTAAAGCCAAGGACTACCCCCTTCTTTGTGGGCCACCAGTTGGCTGTCAGGGTCATACCGCCGTTTTTCTCATAAGCGCCGCCCAAAAGGCCGATGATCAAAATTACCGCCAAAAATACCGGAAGGCTCTGGGTAGCTCCAAATACCAGCAGCAGCGCTGCCGACAGGAACAGCGTTACGGCAGACAGCTTTTTTGCACCCAACTTTCGAACCAGGCCCGCAAAAGCCAATACTCCTACTGCTTTCAGAATACAGGCAATACCGGATACCGCATTCATGATATTGATATCCCAGCCCCGTATTTGGGCAAACATCGGAAATACCGTATTATTGTTGCCGCCGATAATACTGGTCCCGATTAAAAACAGCACGGCCGTGTACAGCATCACACCGATTTGCTTCGGCCCGTACCATTTGGAATTCGGATTCATTACTACTTCGTTTTTCATTTGCCTTTTCCCCATTTCTTTTTCAATAATAAAAACTCTGTCATTGGTTTTCTCCTTTGTTGATCCCGCCCCAGGGACGGGAACGTGTGCTTGGTTCCGCCCAGGGGGAGAACATGCCTTCCCTGCATCTCTCCCCTGGGGACGGAACGCGTCTCTCCCGTTACATCTTTTCTTTTACTTTATTTACAAAATCTTCCAACGTATTTAGCAGGCTTGCTTCCTGAATCTCAATGGTAACGTCCAACTCATCTTCAATGGAGGAAATCATCACAATCATTTTCATGGATTCATTCGAAAGATCCTCCCGGATATCCGTTGCCAGGGTAAGCCCTGCCGGGTCCGCTTCATAGGCTTCTGCCGCACACTGTATTACGGTTTTTGCAATCTCATCCAATTCCGCCCCGGATGCTTGTGTGCCGCAGGCCGCCTTCACTTTGGACGCTTCTGTATCGTCACAGGCCGCCTTCGCTTCGGATGCTTCTGTGCCGCAGGCCGCCTTCGTCTTGGACGCCGCTTCCTTTAACTGCGCGTTTTGATCCGGAATCTTTTTGAATTCGCTGTCTTCTGCCAATTCCCAAACGACTACCTTGGTATCCTCGTCCTGAATCAAAAGCGGTTTTGCCAGGACTTCTTCCTTCCTTACCAGGGCGGCAAATTCCTCATACTTGTCATAATCTACATGAAGCAAACTGGTGTTCACCGGATCTACGCCCGGAACTTCGATTTCCACTGCAAAATAATCCCCGTGGGTTTTCCGGAAATCCGGATCTCCGAAGGCCCCTTTTGTGGGAAGGGCCTGCTTCACCCGGCCCCGCATATTAGTAAGATCCACCCATTCCGTATCCAGGCATCCGCAGGCATTGCAGCAAAGATAGGGGGGAAATTCGATATGCCCGCACCGGGTACATTTCCGTCCTAAAATCGTACCCTCTTCCAAAGCTTCATAGTGGGTCTTTGTAATGGGCTCCAAATCATATTTTGTCATTATCACCATCTCCTTCACTCCTATTTTTTCTCCAACATAATGTTCAATACGTTCTGGCTGCCGCCGAAGCCCCTAAGCATGGCACGGTTTACGGGATGCTTCACCTGGGTGGCCCCGGCTTCCCCCCGCATCTGGCGTACCGCTTCGTAGAGGTCGTGAAGGCCGGAGGCTCCGGCTGCGTGGCCGTACTGGCAGCGTCCGCCGTTGGTATTCACGGGACGGTCCCCGTCAAAGGCAATCCGCCCTTCCTTCACATACTGCCAGCCCCGGCCCTTGGGCAGGTATTCGCACATTTCGGCTGCGAGCATCTCGGACTGGTTGTAAAAATCATTGGTGAGGAAAAGGTCCATATCCTCCCCGGTCAGCCCGGTCAACTCCTTCATCTGGCGATAGGCATTGGCCGTAGCCTGCATTTCCAGCCTGGGATTGGAAATTTCCAGACAGGAATGGCCCACGCCCAGTACTTCAATGGGATGCTCCGTATATTGGTACGCCTGCTCCGTAGGACAGACAATCACTGCCGCCGCGCCGTCGCAGCGCTGCTCAAAATGGGACGCCCGCATGTATTTCCCGATCAGGGGATTGAATTTGGAGTGAAGGTATTCCGAAGCGGAATCCATGCCGTTAGCCATGGCTAACTCTTCATATGTATCGCTTGTAATGGTGCTTAACGGATTTAAGGCTGCTGCCCGGCGGCAGTTGACGGATAAATTAGTCATAAACCCATCCACATCTTCCGGGCTGATTTCGTTTTCACTGATATAGTAATCCAGCCAGGATTCCGAATTAAAGGGCAATGCACCCCGGGTAAACAAGGTATATTCCCTGGGCATTGTAGAGCAGAGCACCTCATGGAACATGGCGTCGGTTCCAAACCGCCGTTTTGTCAGTACCCGGGTGGGATGGGCGATGGAATAGGGCATTTCAATGCAGCCGCTTAATACCAGATCGTACTGTCCGGAAGCCACGGCATGAACGGCCGTTTCCAGAGCCACATATCCGGTGGCACAGGCTTCGCTGTGATGGTAGGAGCCTTTGCCCTTCATGCCGATCCAGTTTGCCGCATGCATATTCGGCGTGGCAAAGTTGCTGGTCCATCCCGGGCCGGCCTGGCCATGGACGAAAAATTCCACGTCTTTTCCGGTTACTCCCGCATCCTTCATGGCGTCCCGGGCCGCATACGCAAATAATTCCGCTTCGTTCATCCCGTCCACGGCCGGGTCGTCCAGTACCCGGACAAAGGGGGTTGCGCCCACGCCTATGATCGAAACGCTTCTGGAATACGGTTTCAGCTTCGGAACATTTTCATTAAAACTCATCTGTTTTTCCTCCTTGTGAAAAATTTCACGATTCACCCTTGGGCGAAACTGCTGCAAAAATTACGCGGGCCCTGCCTTACCGCATCACATAGCCGGTATGTAAAAGCCTATGGGCTTTTTCTCCGCCCACTTCCCCCAGGAAATTGTCATACACTTCTTTTATGGCCGCATTTTCATGGGATTTGCGGATCTTGCTGTGCCTGTCATTTTCATAAAGGGCCTCTGCCCGCTTCTTCGGTACATCCGTCAGGGCCCGTACGGAAGCCGGCTGGTGGGGCTGGCCGCCGCCGTTAACGCAGCCGCCGGGACAGGCCATTATTTCGATAAACTGATACTCAGCTTCTCCCGATTTTATCTTTGTCAAAAGGGCGTTGGCATTTGCCAGGCCGGAGGCCACAGCCACCTTATAGACAGTCCCGCCCAACTCCACGGAAGCCTCCTTGATGCCGTTCATTCCCCGGACGTTTGTATATTCCAGGGTTTCCGAGGTTTTTCCGGAAAGCCGCTCCGCCGCCGTACGAAGGGCCGCTTCCATCACGCCTCCGGTGGCGCCGAAAATCACGCCGGCCCCGGTTCCCTGTCCTAAGGGATCGTCAAAACGGGCTTTGGGATTCATGGCCTCCAGCTGGATCTCTTTTTCCTTTAACAGCTTTACCAGTTCATTTGTGGTAATGGAAATGTCTACATCCGGTACGCCTGCGCCGCATTCGTCTTCCCTGGTAATCTCAAATTTCTTGGCCGTACAGGGCATGACGCTGACCATCACAATGTTTTCCTTGGGAATCCCTTCCTTTTGGGCAATGTAGGATTTTACAATGGCCCCCTGCATCTGGTGGGGAGATTTGCAGGTGGAAAGATGGTCCAGCAGATCCGGATAGAAATGCTCCGCATATTTTACCCAGCCGGGACAGCAGGAGGTAATCATCGGCAGTACGCCGTCCTCCCGAATCCGCTGAATCAATTCGTTGGATTCTTCCACAATCGTCAGATCCGCACCAAATTTCGTATCGTATACCCGGTCAAAGCCTGCCCGGTGCAAGGCTTCCGCAATCCGGCCTTCCACATCCACGCCCACGGGAAATTCAAAGCCTTCCCCCAGGGCTGCCCGGACTGCCGGAGCCACCTGGACTACCACATATTTTTCCGAATCCTCCAACGCCTTTTTTACCAAATCGGTCTGGTCGATTTCCGTCAGCGCTCCGACCGGGCAGACCGCTACGCACTGGCCGCAGTTCACACAGCTGCCGGCATCCAGTCCCTTTGGCGAAGACGGTGTTACAAGTGTATCAAGGCCCTCGCCGCAGGCCGTAATGGCAGATACCGCCTGCATCTTGGCGCATACGTTGATGCAGCGTTTGCATTTGATGCACTTATTGTTATCCCGCACCAGCACCCTGGAAGACAAATCCGGTTGTTCCAGCTTTTCCACCGGAAGGGAGGCTTCGTCGGTAAAACCGTATTCATGAAGAAGATCCTGAAGCTCACAGCTGGTATTACGCATACAATACAGGCAGGATTTGTTATGCCCTTCCAAAATCCTTGCCAGGGCTTCTTTCCTTACCCGGATCACTTCCGGCGTACGGGTGGCAATCTCCATGCCCTCCGCTACCCGGGTTTTGGATGCGTTCACAAGCTTCCCGTCTGCTTCCACCACACAGACGCCGCTTTCGTCAATATCCACAACGCCTTTTAAGTAATACAGCGTCGGAATGGGATGCTGCAGATATTCCTTTGCCAGCTTCCTGGTTTCAAAGGAAGCATCGAGAATGGTGATCCCTTTTTTCATTGTATATTCATATCCGTTGATCTTAAATGTCACATTTCCCATGATTCACGCCTCCTCGTCTACACGTAAAATTCTTCCGCATGGCCTTTTGGAATCTCATAGCCCTCCGGCCGCACCGGATATTTCCACAATGGAACCTCCTCGGTAAACAGCTCCATTTCCCCGTCTGCCCCCTGCCGGATATTAATCCATTTCAGCCAGTTCTTATCATCCGTTTCCGGATAATCCGTACGGTAGTGGGGATACATAATGCCCCGGGATTCCTTTCTCATATCCGCGGACCGGAAAATCATTTCCAGGCACAGCACCGTATCCGCCGCTTCCAGGCATTTGGAAAGGGTGTGGGGATCCTCTGCCGAAAGCTGCGGGATCATCCCCTTCATTTCTGCGATATCCTCAAATACCTTTTGGATCTCCTCTGCATTCTTAGTAATGCATTTATTTACATCAAAAATATACCGTTCAATCATATCAAAGATCTCTTTGGGCTTCCGTCCGGTTTCACGCTTTAAGGGCGCATAGATTTTTTCCTTCAAAGCCGCTACCTGATCCAAATTGATCTCGTCAAGCTCCGCGGACGCCGCATAGCCCGCAATGCTGTCCCCGGCCATCATTCCGGTGGTAGAAGCGTTTCCAAGGCCGTCCCCCCTGGTCCAGCCAAAATAGGCGTTCCCCTGAGTGCTGATTTTTCCGGGCGCCCAAAGCCCTTCCACATTGGTCTTGATGTCCGTATCCACTTTGATGGGTTCCACCTGAATGACGGTTTTAATTGTGGTTTCCGGTGTGTTTCCTACCTCCCCGGAAGTGCGCATAGTTTTCTCAAACACATGTTCTTCCCATGCCAGCTTATCCCGGAACATCCGCTGGGTGGTTTCATCCATGCCCTGGCCGCCGATCATGGCCCGTACCTCGTCCGGGTGCTCCAGATCGCACCAGAGGGGGCCGTTTCCCTTCCGGACCTCTTCCACCATGCCCTCTACCAGGGCCGGGGTTACCTCCCATTCCTTATGGCCGATATAATGATCCGTAATATTCATGCCGTCCTTGTTGCAGATCATGTTAAATCCGCCGTAAATGGGGGTATTGGTCTTTTTAAACACCACGTCTACCTGAGTGGAAAATTCCACGTTCCGCATCACGGCGCCCACCCGGTAAGCAGCTCCGACCCCGGTGCCGTAGCCCATGAATTCCAGGCCGATTTTCTTAAAATGGCAGCCCTGGGTAGCAAGGGCCGTCGCTTTTGCATGAAAAATCTTAAATTCCCCATGCTCCATGTCAAATCCTACGGCGCCGATCACCTTCCCCTTTTGATTCGTCAAAAGCTCAAACAGGTTTACCCGGCTTAACAGGCGGATTCCCAGCTTCAGGGCAAATTCCCGCAGCTGTTTGCAGACATGGATGGAAACGCCGCCCATATCCAGGGCATCCGGAATAAAGGTCAGCGGGGCCGCATTCCCTTCGTCGTCACAAGAGGTAATGACGCCGCAGTGCTTCATATAGTCAATATTGTCCCTATGTACTTCCAGATACCGTTTCAGAAAATCCTGGTCATTTAGAAACGGCGTATGGGCCTTTACCAGATAATTCAGGGCGTTCCGGACCCCGTCCGGATGCTTGGAGGTGGAACGGATGCCGTTTCCTGCCTTGGTGGCCTGGCCGTTCCATCCGATGACGCCCTTATCCACCACCAGGATATCCAAATCCGGTTCCTTTTCCTTGGCCCGGATTGCGGTTACCAGGCCGGCCATACCGCCCCCGATTACTAAAATATCGGATGTATAGAGTTCCCCGTAATCTTTGATTTCTGCCATGCTTCGTCCCTCCCTATTCCTGCTTGCCTGATTCCATGCCGCTTCCCAGATCCTGCCGTCCTGCACCGTATTCCTGGTTTGCGTTTAACAGCCCCGCGCTGTATTCCAGGGGATCTACCTGCAAAAACTGCACAGGCGTGATGTCGATTACATTGTTCAGGCAGTCCATTTCGCATTGCAGGCACAATACGCACTCATCCGGGTATTTCGGATAAGCATGGCCTTTTTCCTGATCCCATTGCCATACGTTTTCCATACAGCGGCGGATACATCTTTTACACCCGCAGCAGCGGTCGGTATCCACGGTAAATGTTACACTCTGCTGTTGTCCCTTGTTTGTTACAACCATAACAAAACCTCCTTTAAAAACCGTTCCATACCGGCTCTCCGGTATATTTTTTTGCTGCTTCCTCCCCCTTCAGTACCCGGAGTACGCCAAAGGAAAGGGCTTCCGTTTCAAAACTGCCGGGATAGACGTAAACCGGGGCGATCCATTCCAGATCCCTTTTTAACATGGAAACCAGCTCTTTGTCATGGGCAAGCCCTCCGGTCATTAAAATGGCATCCACTTCCCCTTTCAAAGCCCCTGCCATCATGGCCGCCCATTTCACCATCGTATATTCCATGGCATGATAGGCCAGCTTTGCCATTTTATCTCCGGCGGGAATCAATTCGTTTTTGATTTTCCGCAGATCATCGGTTCCGCAAAGATCCATCAGGCCCCCTTTTTTGGCTGCAAATTCATTGATCTCCTCAATCGTCAGATTCCGTTCCTTCATCAGGGTCATTACATCGTCAATACACAGATCTCCGGCCCGGTTGGGGGAAATAGGGCCCTGGCCGTCTCCGATCCGGGTCTGGTCTATGGCCTTTCCTTTCCGGTGCGCCCCGATGCTGGTACCACCGCCCATGTGCATAATGACATAATTACAGTCTTCATATTTCTTTCCCTGCAAAGCACTGTGATGAATGGCTACCTGTTTCATATTCAGGGGATGGGCATGGGAGGGGCGGTATAACCCCTTAATCCCCGTCATCCTGGCCTCATCGCACAATTCGTCGGTGCTCATGGGATTTACGAAATAGGAAGGCTTCCCCAGTTCGTCCCCAATCATCTTGGCCAGCATAATGCCAAGGGTAGCCGCATGATGGATTTGAGCCACATCCTCCTTCGCGTGTTCGAACGCCAGTTCGTCAATTTCATAGGTGCCTCCTTCACAGGAACAGACACCGACGCCCCGTCCGGACACCGCGTCGATTTCCTCCAGGTTCGTACCATGCTCCTTCAGCATCTCTAAGATCTTCGCCTTACGGATCGGCGCCTGCTCCCAGAACGAACCGCAGCCTTCAAATTCCCCCGGCCGGGTATCCACATTTAAATCCAAAATAATTTGTTCCCCTTTTACCAGACCGATTTTCGTTCCGGTAGATCCGGGATTCACTGTCAAAACCGTATATTCCGCCATTTTTTCCTCCTGTCCCTGCCGCTATTCGTTACCTTCGCCATTTTTGTTCCTGCCGCTCTTGCATTGGCTCCGCCATTCTTCTGCCGCTATTATGCTTCCACCGCCATTACGCTGCAAAAGGCCACATTGTCATAAATCCGTTCTTCGGTATCCCCCCGGGAGCAATCCAATACCGGCTGTCCAAAGCCCTGATAGACGGGGCCGTAGCTTTTTCCCGGCGCAAACTGCTGAATCAGCTTGGTGGCAATGTTACAGGCTGCGGCATCGGGAAATACCAGCACATTGGCCTTTCCCGCTACGGCGCTTTCCCGTTTCACCTTCTTTTTCGCCACCCGCTCCACAATGGCTGCATCCGCCTGGAACTCCCCGTCAATCTGTAAATCCGGCCGCAGCGCCTTTGCCTTTTCCAATGCCTCCCGCACCCGGAAAACCGAAGGGCTGTTGCCGCTTCCGTCGGTGGAATAAGACAAAAACCCGCAGAATGCTTCCTTTCCGGTCAATGCATGGAAGGTATCGCAGCAGGAAACCGCAATACTTGCCAACACATCGGCGGAAGGCTCCGTGTTCACGGCCCCGTCTGCCATACCGAACACATTGCCCTGGACGCCTTTATAGCCCTCAATCTCCATAAGCAGGATTCCGGAGGGAGCCGTTACCCCCGGCGCAAGCCCCAGGGTTCCCTGAGCCGCCATGACAAACTCCATGGTAGTTGTATCCAGCCCGCCGAAGGTACAGTCCGCGTCCCCTACGGCCTCCATGACCAAAGCCATATACAGGGGGGAAACAATCCGCTTTTCAATGGACTTTTTACTGAAGCCCCGTTTGGAAAGCTCCCCGTACCGCTCCACCAGCCCGGCTACATATTCCCCATCCTTGCTGTCTGCAATTGTTACAAGGGATAAATCAATGTGATTCTCTTTTGCCACCCTTTTGCAGGTATCCCCGTCCCCTACAAAAATAATCTCTGCCAGGCCGTCTGCTGCCGCCCGTACACAGGAACGCATCATGCCGGGGTTGGTACATTCCGGTACTGCCACTCTCTTTTTATTGGCCCTTGCCCTTTCGTAGATCTCCTCAATAAATCCCATATTTCTCTCCTTTTTACGCGCTCAACGGTTAATTTTCCTGCTTTTATTATAAAATTTATCTACAGAAAATAGTTTCTCTGTTTCCATATAAAAAAAGGGCGAAATTTCTACACGAATAGCGAAAATTTTCTCTTGCCGAATTTCCCGGGGAAGCGTATAATAGCTCCCAAAAGTACCGCCGTCAAACAACGGCTGCAACTTAGATCAGGAGGCCCTTATGTACATCGGATTAAAAAATATTCAGCATCTCTTCCAGGCACAGCCAAACCTGCTTCGGAATTCCGACAGTACCCACTGTCTGACCGGCTGGAACAAGCTCCTTAGCGCACCCCTTCCCTACACGGGGCACCTGCTCTATGTCTGTGAATACGAAACCCTTCCCCCGCAGATTTCTTATGCCCCGGACATGCACCTGCTCTGCATTGTGAAAAAAAACACAAACTTAACCAGGGCGGCAGAGCAATTCCCGGCCTCGGTCAGCCTGCTTTTGGTAGAAAGCCGCAATCCGGAAGAAATCTACAGCCAGCTGCAGCATTATTTTAATATCCAGTGCGGAGTCGGGATGTTCGGCCAAACCCTTCTGGAATTTTTAACCTTTGACAACGGCTTGCAGGCGGCCATCGACCATGCCTACGGGGTGTTCCAAAATCCGGTTTTCGTATTCGATACCAACTACAACCTGATTGCGGCTACCTGGGACGCCATTGCAAAGCTGGGCATTCAGGACCAGGTGATTGTGCAGAAGCGTTTTACGGAACAGGATTTTAAAATGGTCAGCCGCCAGAACAATATCCACAACAAGGTCCGGAAAAGCGAGATCCCGATCCGGGCCTATAACGAAGCCCTTGGATACGAACAAATGTACTGTGCCATTGATACGGCCAAGGATATGGGCCACATTGTGATCTCTGCGGTCAATAAGCCCTTTGAACCGATTGATTTGGAATTTTTGTTGATTTTAAAGAAATATGTAGACCAGCAGATGAAAAAAGATTCCTTCATCCGCACCTCCAGAGGATTTAACTATGAATTTTTCTTAAAAGATCTTCTGGATAAGAAAATTGCCGCCAACCGGGAAAATCTGTCCCACATGCAGTATGTAGAACGGGAATTTACCGGAAACATGTACTGTCTGGTGGTGGAAATCGCCCGCAGCCCTTCCACCGTCAACCCTGCCATGATCCGGAACCTCATCGAAAGCCGCTTCCCATACTGCAAAACCTTGATTTACAACGGGCAGATTATCGCTATTTTAAGCACCTTGAAAAACCAGCTGCTTCCGGAGGAATATCGGGACACCGGAAAAAGCCTCTGCAGGGAGCAGGGGCTTTACGCGGGGCTTAGCAATTGTTTTCAAAATATTCTGAAATTAGAAGAGTATTACAACCAGGCCCTCCGGGCCATTGAGCTGGGAGCCTGCCAGGAGGACGCCCCGGATTTGTTCTGTTACAGTCACTACTACTTAGAGCATGTGACAAATATTTTCACCTTAACCGAGTCTCCGGAAACCTTCTGCCATCCCAAGATGAAGTTTTTGCTGGATTATGACAAAAAACACCATTCCCAGCTGGCCTATACCCTGTATATGTATCTGGTGCATGAACGCAACCTGGCAGCTGCGGCGGAGGCCATGGATATGCACCGTTCCTCCCTGGTATATCGTTTCAAGAAAATTGACTCCCTTCTGGGGGACGATTTCGCGGACTACCGGGAACGGTTGTATCTGATCCTGTCTTATGAAATGAGCAAGGAAGCCCGTTCCTAAACCTGCGTCCGGGAAACAAACGTTATTCCCGTTCCAGGCAGGCTCTTAACAGATCCGCCCCAACCGGCGTAATTTCCACATACGTTTCATAGACCACGCAGCTTCCTTCCCCCTGCCCGTCTTCCCGTTTTCGGCATTCTGTCCGGAAAAATTCCGTTTCATAGTATTTTTTATAATTATCTTCATTTTTCTCGAAGAAATACGTATCTTCATAGACCTTTACCAGCCCCAGGTTTTCCAGGCAGGAAACCGACCTGGACTGCTGAAAAATATCCTGACAGTCCGGATTTTCCAAAAATACGTTTTTTACCATAGTTTCACTGTGATTGCGGTAGGAAATCTGATAGTGGACAATGGGGTAATTCTGCCTGCCGCTGAAAAGCTTCAGGTTCCTTGCGTCCAGCGTATCCATCTGCTTTAAAATCGTGCTGAAGGAGGGATGCACCAGCTCCTCCAGCTGGTCATCCATTGCCGCTGAAATCAGATTTACAAACATCTTCCGGATCTCTTCCTTCTCCACACAAAACTTGGAATCCACCAGGGCATTGGCCACCTTCTGCAAATCCGGATCTTTCAAATGCGCATCAGGAATCCGTTCAATATGGGTCAGCAGCTCCTGCAGATATCTATGATAGGCATCATCCAGCAGCCGCTTGCTGTTCGCGTTCCGGTGGATCCGGTGAAAGATCATATAAAAGATATCCGTAAATCCCTGCCCGATCTCCTGGCTGGGCTTCTCCACAATATTCCCGGCTGCTTTTGTTACAGTCTTTAATGTCTTCTTCATCCCATCCTCCCATTCTTTTTAAAGACATTTTACCTGCTAAAAGAACCCCTTTACCATGACTTTACCGAAATAATCCCCCAAATTTATGTTTGTAAAATAATTTCGAAAATTGTATTGACAAGCAGTAAAATATATAGTATAGTTTATGAGTCGGCGGTACGCAGAATGAAGCAGGCCCTTCGGCACAGGCTGCTATAGCACAGTCGGTAGTGCGCAACATTGGTAGTGTTGAGGTCAC
>CAJUSQ010000071.1 GCA_910588885.1 uncultured Lachnospiraceae bacterium | reverse complement strand
AGGGGCGTTTACTCCTTCTGCATGTGCCCCGGCGGTTTTGTGGTAAACGCCTCTTCGGAGCCGGGCCGTCTGGCGGTAAACGGTATGAGCTACCGGAACCGGGACGGGGCGAATGCCAACAGCGCTGTGATCGTTACGGTTACCCCGGAGGACTTTTCAAAGTCGGCAAAAGTCCCCGGTACATCTCTTGGCCCTTTGGCCGGAATTGAATTTCAGCGCCGCCTGGAAGAGGGGGCGTTCCAAATCGGGCAGGGCAGGATTCCCCAGCAGCTGTTTGGGGATTTTAAAGCAAAGCGGGAGAGCGGCGGCTATGAATCCTTTGAGAGCCAAACAAAAGGAGCGTCTGCCTTCGGCCCCCTGCATGAGCTGTTTCCGGCAGAGCTAAGGGATTCCCTGATTCAGGGCATCCATGATTTTTCCCGGCAGATCCCGGGCTTTGACCGAAGGGACGCCATCCTTTCCGGAGTGGAAAGCAGGACCTCTTCCCCGGTGCGGATTTTGCGGGATGAGGGCTTTTTAAGCAGCCGGCCGGGGGTTTATCCCTGCGGGGAAGGGGCCGGATATGCCGGAGGGATTTTGTCGGCGGCCATGGACGGGCTGAAGGTGGCGGAAGCCATCATCGGAAATTTTTACTATTAGGAGGAACAAGGATTTTGGCAGAATATACACCTATGATGCAGCAATATATTGAAACGAAAAAGGATTACCCGGACTGTATCCTGTTTTACCGTCTGGGGGATTTTTATGAAATGTTCTTCGAGGATGCCTTAACTGCGTCCAAGGAGCTGGAAATCACCCTGACCGGGAAAAACTGCGGCCAGGACGAGCGGGCGCCCATGTGCGGCGTCCCTTTCCATGCCTTGGAAAGCTATTTGAACAAGCTGGTTGCCAAGGGCTATAAGGTGGCGATCTGCGAACAGATGGAAGAGCCGAAGCAGACCCGGGGGCTGGTGAAGCGGGAAGTGGTGCGCATTGTCACCCCGGGTACCAATCTGAACGCCCAGGCGTTGGACGAAACCAGGAATATCTATATTATGTGTATCGTATGCCTGGAGGATACCTACGGGATTTCCATAGCGGACGTAACCACCGGGGATTATTACGTGACGGAGCTGGATACGGAACGGAAGCTTTTGGACGAAATCCATCGGTTCGCTCCTTCCGAAATCATCTGCAACGAAGCCTTTTACATGAGCGGCATGGATCTGGAGGATCTGAAAAACCGTCTGGGAATTGCGGTATATGCACTGGACGCCTGGTATTTCAGCGACGAAACGGCAGTTCAAATCCTGCTTTCCCATTTTAAGGTATCCGATCTGGCGGGCCTGGGCTTAAAGGATTACGGCTACGGTACCATTGCGGCGGGGGCGCTGCTGAAATACCTTTACGAAACCCAGAAAACCTCCTTGAGCCACATGTCCCATTTGAAATTGTACAGTACCGGAAAGTATATGATTATCGACAGCTCCACCCGCCGGAATCTGGAGCTGGTGGAAACGCTGCGGGAAAAACAGAAGCGGGGCTCCCTGCTGTGGGTGCTGGATAAGACCAAAACGGCCATGGGCGCCAGGATGCTGCGGACGTTTGTGGAACAGCCGCTGATTGAGAAGCGGGAAATCGAAGAGCGGCTGGATGCGGTGGAGGAGCTGAACAGCCAGGTTATGGGCCGGGAGGAGCTTCGGGAGTATTTAAACCCCGTTTACGATATGGAGCGCCTGGTCAGCCGGGTGACCTACCAGACGGCCAACCCCAGGGATTTGATAGCCTTTAAAAGCTCCCTTTCCATGCTGCCCCATATTAAAACGCTGCTTTGCGATTTCAAGTGCCGGGAGCTTGTAAAAATCCAGGAGGAGCTGGATCCTCTGGAGGATTTGTACCGGCTCATTGACGCGTCCATCTTGGAAGAGCCTCCCATTTCCATCCGGGACGGGAATATTTTAAAGGAGGGCTTTCACGAAGAGGTGGACAAGCTGCGCCATGCCAAAAAGGAAGGGAAAACCTGGCTGATGGAGCTGGAAGCCCGGGAGCGGGAAAAGACCGGCATCAAAAACCTGCGGATCAAATACAACAAGGTTTTCGGCTATTATCTGGAGGTGACCAATTCCTATCAGAACCTGGTGCCGGAGTATTACACCAGAAAGCAGACCCTGGCCAATGCGGAGCGGTATATTACGCCGGAATTGAAGGAGCTGGAAGACGTGATTTTAGGGGCCGAAGACCGCCTGGTGGTGCTGGAATATGAAATTTACCGGGAAGTCCGGGAAAAGATTGCGGCGGAGGTCCTTCGGATCCAGCAGACCGCGAAAGCCGTTGCCAAGCTGGACGTGTTCGCCTCTCTGGCCCTTGTGGCTGAGCGGGGCAATTACTGCCGGCCCGCCATCAATGAAACCGGCATTATAGATATCAAAAACGGCCGGCATCCGGTAGTCGAACAAATGATCGATAATGATCTGTTTATTGCAAACGATACCTATCTGGACAACGAAAAGAAGCGGATTTCCATTATTACCGGGCCGAATATGGCCGGAAAATCCACCTACATGCGGCAGACCGCCCTGATTGTGCTGATGGCGCAGATCGGCAGCTTCGTGCCTGCCTCTGCGGCTAAAATCGGCATTGTGGACCGGATTTTCACCCGGGTGGGGGCGTCGGACGACTTGGCTTCCGGACAGAGCACGTTTATGGTGGAAATGACCGAGGTGGCAAATATTTTAAGGAATGCCACGGCCAACAGCCTTTTGGTGCTGGATGAAATCGGCCGGGGCACCAGTACCTTTGACGGCCTTTCCATTGCCTGGGCCGTGGTGGAGCACATCAGCAATCCCAAACTTTTGGGGGCCAAGACCTTGTTTGCCACCCATTACCATGAACTGACGGAACTGGAAGGAAAACTTGACAATGTAAATAATTACTGTATCGCCGTAAAGGAAAAAGGCGACGACATCGTGTTCCTTCGGAAAATCGTGCCCGGCGGGGCAGACCGCAGCTACGGCATCCAGGTGGCAAAGCTGGCCGGGGTCCCGGACAATGTAATCGAGCGGGCCAAGGCCATTTCCGAGGAATTAAGCGCCAACGACATTTCCGGCGTTGTCAGCAGCATTGCCCTGGAACCGCCTTCTTCGGAAGCCGGAAAACGACGGGAATTGGAAGATACGGACCTGGGACAGATTTCCCTGTTCGATACGGTGAAAAACGACGATATCATTGCGGAAATCCGGGAGTTAGACATTACAAGACTCACGCCCATGGATGCTATGAATACGCTTTACCAGATTCAGAGCAAGATCCGGAACCGATGGTAACCGCAGTCGAAGCAGGAAATGGATGGCAACCGGAAATGAGGCTGGGAACCGATCGCAGCCGCAATTGAAACAGGAGGAACAGCGATGCCAAGGATTGAAATATTAGATCAGCAGACCATTGACAAAATCGCCGCCGGGGAAGTGGTGGAGCGTCCGGCTTCCGTGGTAAAGGAGCTGGTGGAAAATGCCATCGACGCCCAGGCTACGGCTGTTACCGTGGAAATTAAGGAGGGCGGCATTTCCTTTATCCGGATTACCGACAACGGCTGCGGCATTGAAAAGGAGCAGGCTCCCCTGGCGTTCCTGCGCCATTCCACCAGCAAAATCCGGAGTGTGGAGGATCTGGTTACCGTGTCCTCCCTGGGGTTTCGGGGAGAAGCCTTATCCAGCATTGCAAGTATTGCCCAGGTGGAGCTGATTACCAAAACCTCCCGGGGTATCAGCGGGATCCGTTACCTGATTGAGGGCGGCAAGGAACAGTCCCTGGAGGAAATCGGGGCTCCGGAAGGAACTACCTTTTTGGTGCGCAACCTGTTCTATAACACGCCGGCCAGACGGAAGTTTTTAAAAACCCCTCAGACGGAAGCCGGATATATCGGGGACCTGATGGAACGCATGGCATTGTCCCACCCGGAAATTTCCTTTAAATTCATTGCAAATAACCAGGTAAAGCTTCACACCTCCGGAAATTCCAACTTAAAGGAAATTATTTACCACATTTACGGCCGGGACATCGCCGCAAACCTGCTGGAAATCAAACGGGAGTTTGAAGATTTTTCCCTGGAGGGCTATTTGGGAAAGCCCCTGATTTCCAGGGGAAACCGGAACTTTGAGAACTACTTTATCAACGGGCGGTATGTGAAAAGCAGCTTGATCGCCAAGAGCATTGAGGACGGTTACAAGTCCTTTGTCATGCAGCACAAATACCCCTTTGTGGTTCTGCATCTTTCTATCCGGGGAGAGCTTTTGGATGTCAACGTGCATCCAACCAAGATGGAGCTTCGCTTCCGCAATCAGGAGCAGATTTACGAAGAAATCAGCCGTTGTATCCGTGAAACCATCAACCAAAGCGAACTGGTATACCAGGTTGAAATCACCCGGGAAAAGCAAAGCGGCAAAACGTCCCAAGAGGAGAAGAAACATGCTGCCGAAGCAAAAAAAGCCGCTGCCGAAGCGGCCCGTAAGATTCCTGAGCCCTTTGAAAAGGAACGGCTGAAATCCATCCGGGAAGCCCTCCGCCAGGACAGCCCCTACGAGAAAAAGTATCCGGACAGGGCTTTGGGAAACGAGGAAAAGCCCGCCCCGGAGGCTTCTGACAAAAGCCGGCAAAAAGAGGATGGGGCAAGTTACTGCCAGGGGGAGCTTTCGGAGCTTCTCCTTCAGGAAACGGCAGGGGCTTATGAAGTAAACGCAGTAAAAACAGAAACCGCAGGTTCTTTGGAAGACCTTGACGGAGGGGAAACGAAGAATCCGGAAGCTGCAGAAATGAAGCAATCAATAGGCAAGCTGCTGGACAAAGAGTCTCTGCCCTACCACAAAATCATCGGGCAGCTGTTTGATACCTACTGGCTGGTGCAGTTTGAGGACAAGCTCTATATTATAGACCAGCATGCGGCTCATGAAAAGGTGCTGTATGAGCGGCTGATGGCCGGCCTGGCAGAGAAGGAATACGGTTCCCAGGCTATTTTCCCGCCCATGCTGTTGTCCCTGTCCATGCAGGAGGAGGATTTGTTAAAAAAATATCAGGAATATTTCACAAAAATCGGCTATGAAATCGAGCATTTCGGCGGCCGGGAATACGCGGTGACCGCCGTACCCTCCAACTTTTTCGGGCTGAACGAGCAGTCCTTAATGATTGAAATGCTGGACGGCCTGATGCAGCTTCGGGGCAGCGAACCTCCGGCCCTTGTCCTGGAAAAAATTGCTTCCATGTCCTGCAAAGCTGCGGTAAAAGGAAACCAGCGGCTGTCCCGGCCGGAAATGGAAGCCCTGATCGGGGAGCTTTTGACCTTGGAAAATCCCTACCATTGTCCCCATGGGCGTCCGACCATCATTTCCATGACAAAATATGAGCTGGAGAAGAAATTCAAACGGGTGCTGTAAGATACAGGAGCCCGGGAAAGCAGGTGTTGCGATGAAAAAACCTTTGATCATACTGACCGGGCCGACAGCGGTGGGGAAGACGGAACTTTCCCTGTCTCTGGCAAAAAAAATACGGGGAGCCGTCATTTCCGCGGATTCCATGCAGGTTTACCGTCATATGGACATCGGTTCCGCCAAGATCCGGCCCTCGGAAATGCAGGGGATTCCCCATTATCTCATTGACGTACTGGAACCCTGGGAGGAGTTCCACGTCGTCCGGTTTCAGGAAATGGCGCTGGCCTGTATGCAGGAGATCTATGAAAACGGGCAGATTCCCATTTTAACGGGAGGAACCGGATTTTATATCCAGGCATTGCTTTACGGCATTGATTTTACGGAAGAAAAAAGAGACGATGCTTACCGGGCCAGGCTGGAGCAGCTGGCAAACGAGCAGGGGCCTTTGGCCCTTCACAAAATGCTGGCTTGCGTAGACGCAAAGGCCGCCCAGCAGATCCATGCCAACAACGTAAAACGGGTGATCCGGGCTTTGGAATTTCACCATCTTACAGGTAGGAAAATTTCCGCTCACAACGAAGAGGAGCGGCAGAAAACTTCGCCTTATCGGTTTTGCTATTTCGTCCTCAATGACCATCGGGAACGGCTATACCAACGCATTGAGGAACGGGTGGACAAGATGCTTGACCAGGGGCTTTTGGCGGAAGTGGAGGGCTTAAAGGCCATGGGCTGCACCCGGAATATGGGCTCTATGCAGGGCCTGGGCTACAAAGAGCTTTTGGATTATCTGGAAGGGGAAATTTCCTTTGAGGAAGCCGTTTCCCGGATCAAACGGGATACCCGCCATTTTGCCAAACGCCAGCTGACCTGGTTTCGCCGGGAGCGGGAGGTCCTCTGGCTGAATAAGCCGGATTTTGGGTATGACAACGAAAAAATTTTACGGTATATGGAACAAAAAATGACAGAAGCCGGAATCGGGATCGGCTAAAATGGAATCGCGGAATTAGATTCAAAGCCCGAATCCGGTTATGGTAGAAATACAATAAGAGGAAGGATAGAAAATGAAAGAACTTTATCAGGAATTGGGAATTTCGGAACCGGTTTATTCCTATGGGGCGAAGGTGGAACAGTCTTTGCAGGAACGCTTTGCCGAAATCGACGAAACGGCGGAATACAACCAGCTGAAGGTCCTGAAGGCCATGCAGAAGCACCGGGTCAGTGCGGAATGCTTTATGGCTACAAACGGCTACGGCTACAACGATTTGGGCCGGGATACCTTAGAAGAGGTGTACGCCAGCTGCTTTGGAGCCGAAGCAGCCCTGGTGCGCCCTCAGATTACCTGCGGCACACATGCCCTGGCCCTAGCTTTGATGTCCAACCTGCGGCCCGGGGACGAGCTTTTATCCCCGGTGGGAAAGCCTTATGATACCCTGGAGGAGGTCATCGGAATCCGGCCCTCCAAAGGCTCCCTGGCCGAGTACAACATCAGCTACCGGCAGGTGGACCTGCTTTCGGACGGCAGCTTCGATTACGAGGGCATAAGGGCCGCGCTGAACGAAAAAACGAAACTGGTTACCATTCAGCGCTCCAAAGGCTACCAGACCAGGCCCTCCCTGTCGGTTGCCCGAATCCGGGAGCTGATTGGTTTTATAAAAAAAATCAAGCCAGACGTATTGGTGATGGTGGACAACTGCTACGGGGAATTTGTGGAGCGGACAGAACCGGTGGAAGCCGGCGCCGATCTGATGGTTGGTTCCCTGATTAAAAATCCCGGCGGCGGCCTTGCCCCGATCGGCGGCTATCTGGTGGGAAAGAGAGAATGCATCGAACAGGCGGCCTGCCGTCTGACCTCCCCGGGCCTTGGAAAAGAGGTAGGAGCTTCCTTAGGCGTAATCCAGTCCTTCTACCAGGGATTGTTTTTAGCTCCTACGGTTACGGCAGGAGCCTTAAAAAGCGCAATTTTTGCCGCAAACATCTATGAAAAGCTGGGCTTTCCCGTGATTCCCACAGGCGCAGAGCCCCGGCATGACATTATTCAGGCGGTCACCCTTCGTTCCCCCGAAAGGCTGATTGCGTTCTGTAAGGGAATCCAGGCCGCTGCCCCCGTAGACAGCCACGTAACCCCGGAGCCCTGGGATATGCCCGGCTACGACAGTCCCGTTATCATGGCCGCCGGAGCCTTTGTCCAAGGTTCCTCCATCGAACTAAGCGCCGACGGCCCCCTGCGAGAACCCTACGCCGTCTATTTCCAGGGCGGACTGACCTGGTACCACGGGAAGCTGGGGATTCTCATGTCCTTGCAGAAGCTTTATGAGGAGGGCCTTGTGGAATTGGCATGACGCGCCCGTTGTGTAGGCCATGGCTTGCCGTAACAGTTCAGCCCGCGCCATTCGCAAAACCGCACATACGTGCTCCCCGTTGCTTCGCAACTCTTTTTGCTCATAATCTGGCGCTCCGCTCATGGCCTGCAAAACGCGCTCGTTCATGCAAGCATGACTCGCCCGTTGTACAGGCCATGGCTGAACTGTTATTAAATCATAAAAATTTAAGAAATAGACCGTGTACATTATAGCTGACATGTGCTAAAATAAAATGTAAAACTTTTTCCTTGTGGATGAAAACGCATAAGCGGGAGTGGAAAGGAAGGGTATGCATTACCATTACACCATGAAAGATCTGCCGGAATCGGAGATGCCCTATGAGAAATTTTTAAAGAAAGGGGCAGGCGGAGTATCCGATGCGGATCTGCTGGCCATTATTCTGCGCAGCGGAAGCAAAGACCGCACCGCGCTGCAGATTGCCCGGGATGTGCTGTGTCAGGAACAGAAGAGCCTTTTGAACCTGCACAAGCTGTCTGTGGAAGAATTGATGGAGATTCCGGGAATCGGCCAGGTCAAGGCCATTCAGCTGAAATGCATTGCGGAGCTGTCCAAGCGGATGTCCGCAGCTTCTTATCAGACGGAACTGAAGGTGGACGCACCCGGGACAGTTGCAGCCTATTATATGGAACAGCTTAGGCACGACACAAAAGAGAAGCTTTTATTAGCCATGTTTGATGCGAAAAACCGCCTGCTGGGCGATGAAGTGCTCTCGGTGGGAACCGTGAATTCCTCACTGGTATCCCCCAGGGAAATCTACATCAAGGCATTGAAGAGCCAGGCGGTCAATATCATTATTCTGCACAACCATCCCAGCGGGGATCCCTCCCCAAGTACGGAGGACCTTCGGACAACCCTTCGGGTGGCGGAATGCGGACGTCTGCTGGGCGTGACCCTGGCGGATCACATCATCATCGGCGATAATAAGTATATCAGCTTGAGAGAAAAGGGAATTTTGAACTGAAAGGAACAAAGCTATGTCAAATAACGTATACGGAATTGATTTGGGGACCTGTAACCTCAAGATTTTCTGCAAAGCTACAGGAAAAGTCATTAACGAGAAAAATACCATTGCCATTGTCAACAAGAACCAGCTGTATGCCTTTGGAGATGATGCCTATGCAATGTACGAGAAAGCGCCGGAATTTATTAAGGTATCCTTTCCGGTGGTAAACGGCGTGATTGCCGATTACAATAATATGCAGACGATGATCTGTGAGATTTTAGAGAAACATATGAAAAGCCATATCAAGGGCGCGGAATTCATTATTGCAGTGCCTACGGATATTACGGAAGTAGAGAAGAAAGCCTTTTTCGATTTGTTTTATAAAAGCCGCTTTAAGCCCAAAAGCGTCCTGTTGTGTGAAAAACCCATTGCGGACGCGGTGGGGCTGGAGCTGGACGTCAATTCCCCGACCGGGTATATGATTGTAAATATGGGGGCGGACACCACCGAGATCTCCGTAATCTCCCTGGGGGGCCTTGTTTTAAGCGAGATTCTCCACTTTGGAGGAAAACGGCTGGACGAGTCGATTATGAGCCACCTGCGGCGGAATTACAGCCTGGTGATCGGAGAGAAAACCGCAAGCTTTTTGAAAGAAGAGCTCTGCTGTGCCCTGCCGGATGAAGAGGAGCGTACCGCAACCATCGTGGGACGGGATGTGGTCAGCGGCCTGCCCATTGAGATGGATATTTCCAACAAGATCATCTATGAGGCGATCAAGGAGAACCTGGCCAATATCTGTACCTCCATTAAGCTGATTTTGGAGAAGACCCCGCCGGAGCTGGCGAAGGATATTATCCATTCCGGCATCTATCTGACCGGAGGGGCTTCCAAGATTTCCCGGCTGGACGAGCTGTTTACCCAGATTACCAATATCCGGGTGAACACCTGCGAATTCCCCGAGGAAAGCGCGGTACGGGGACTGAACAAGATTGTTTCCGAAGAAAAATATAAAAAGCTGGCATTCAGCATGAAAACCATTATTTTCCGGTAAATGCTGTATTGCTTCGCGTGAGACAAACATTTTCAAATAGTTAGACAGAGGTATCACATTGAAAATAAAGCGTAAGCCCAAACACACCATGCCCTCCAGATACGTCCTTCTGGTTTTGACCTGCATCTGCGTGGCCGTCCTGTTCGTCAGCTTTACCCTGAACCTGTCGGGAGGCCCCTTAAATACGGTGGCCGGTTATGTTTTTACCCCTATGCAGAAGGGCATCAACGCCGTCGGCAGCTGGTTTTCCGACAAAGCGGATAACCTGAAATCCATGCGGGACGTAATGAAGGAAAACGAGGAGCTGAAAGCCCAGGTGGATCAGCTGACCAACGATCTTAGCACCATTAAGCTGGAGCAGTACGAGCTGGACAACCTAAGGGAGCTTTTGGAGCTGGACAAGAAATATCCCAGCTATCAGAAGGTGGGAGCCCGGGTGATCAGCAAAGACGGGGGCAACTGGTTTTCCACCTTCCTGATTGACAAAGGAAGCAACGACGGGATTGAGAAGGATATGAACGTCATTGCCGGAAGCGGCCTTGTAGGCATTGTCATTGATGTAGGGCCGAATTTTGCAAAGGTCCGTTCCATTATCGACGACGCCACCAACATCAGCGGCTCCACCCTGACCACCACGGACTACTGCGTGGTAAACGGCAATCTTCAGACGATGAACGAAAATCAGGTCATTGAATTCGGCGGCCTGAAAAATTCCGAGAACAACATTGAGGTGGGAGAGCAGATCGTAACCTCCAATATCAGTGACAAGTATCTGCAGGGCATTTTAATCGGTTATATCCAAACCTTAGAGCGGGATTCCAATAACCTGACCTGCTCCGGCACCATTACGCCGGCTGTGGATTTCCAGCATCTGGAAGAGGTACTGGTGATTCTGGAAAAAAAGAAAATTGACTGATCCATGCCGTAACACAATACAAAGAAAATAGAAGAATAAGGAATCAATATGAGACGTAAAATCGCGGTATTTATAATTATCGTCCTGTGCTTTTTACTGCAGAGCACCCTGTTTCAGGCATGGGCTTTTGCATCCATTTCCCCGAACCTTTTGATTGTCGTCACCTCTTCCTTCGGGTTCATGCGGGGCAGAAAGGAAGGCATGTGGATTGGATTTTTCTGCGGTCTGCTTTTGGACATCTTTTTCGGAAGCGTCATTGGCTTTTATGCATTGGTTTATATGTATATCGGCTATCTCAACGGCTTTTTCCGGAAACGGTTTTTTCCGGAAGATATCAAACTTCCGATTATCCTGATTTCTGCCAGCGACCTGGCGTACAGCCTGATGGTATACTTGTTTTTGTTCCTGCTTCGGGGGAAATTCCAGTTTTTTTACTACCTGCGCCACATCATTTTGCCGGAGCTGGTATACACCATCGTGGTAACCGTATTCTTATATTTCATAATATTGAAGATCAACCAGAAGTTAGAAGAGATAGAGAGAAGGAGTGCAGGCAAATTTGTTTGACGCATTTAAGGACTGGGTAAAAAAAACCGTAACCTCCCGGCTGTTCGTACTTGCCCTGATTATAATCGGGATGTTCGGCCTGATGTTCCAGCGGATTTTTACCCTTCAGATCGTAAACGGGCAGGAATATGCGGATAAATATACCCTGACCATTGAAAAAGAACGGACCATCAACGGCATCCGGGGCAGTATTTTTGACCGGAACGGGAAGCTTTTGGCCTATAATGAGCTGTCTTATACCGTAACCATCGAGGACAGCGGCGTCTATGCCAACAGCAAGTCCAAGAACAGCAAGCTGAATGCCCAGCTGTGTGAAGTGATCCATATGATTGAGGACAACGGGGACACGCTGACCAACGACTTTTCCATCCGTTTGAACGAACAGGGAGAGTTTGAATTTACGGTTACCGATACGGCCTTAGACCGATTCCGGGCAGATGTATTCGGACACCGGAAGATTGATGAATTGGAATATAACGAGAAGCTGAAGCTTGACGAGCGAACCGCTTCGGCCCGGGAAATCATAGATTATCTGCGCAGTGATAAAAAATTCGGCATTCGTCTTCAGGGGACGGACACGCTTTCCGAGGAAGACAAGAAGTACGAACAGCAGCTGTATTCCTTAGAGGACGCATACAAAATCCTGGTGATCCGGTACTTTATGAATCAGAATAATTTCCAGAAATATATCCTGACTACCATCGCCCAGGGAGTTTCCGAGAAGACCGTTGCTACAATCAAGGAGAATTCCGACCGGATTGAAGGCGTGGATGTGGTGGAAGATACGATACGAAAATATGTGGACAGCGTATATTTTTCCCATATCATCGGCTATACCGGGAAAATCTCCCAGGAAGAGTACGACGAGCTTTCCGCGGAAAACGAAGCCTATGCCCTGACGGATATCGTGGGGAAATCCGGTATTGAGAAAGAGATGGAATCCGTGCTTCAGGGTTCGAAGGGCTATGAGCGGTTCTATGTAGACAATGTGGGACGGGTCGTAGAGGTCCGGGACCAGATCGAAGCCGCTTCCGGCCAGGACGTATACCTTTCCATTGACAGCGACCTGCAGATTGCGGTTTATAAAATTTTGGAACAGCAGATCGCAGGGATTGTGTATTCAAATATTGAAAATATAAAAGCATACGATTCCGAAGAGAGAGTCGGTTCATCCGATATTCCCATTCCCATTGACGACGTATACTATGCATTGATCAATAATAATATCATTGATATTCTTTCTTTCGGAAAGGAAGACGCCAGCGCCGTAGAACAGGCCGTTTACCAGGCATTTCTGGGCAAGCAGGCTTCGGTGCTAAACGAGATCCAGGCCCAGCTTTCTACTGCGGCCCCCTTGGATTACGAAGATCTCCCTGAGGAAATGCAGGTCTATATGAGCCATATTCTGACCATGCTCACGGAAAACGGCGTTGTGGATACATCCTCCATTGATTCCGACGACGAGGTCTATGTGGCATGGAAAAATGACAAGACCAGCCTTGCCGAATATCTCCGCCGCGGGATCTCCCGGGAATGGATTGATATTACGGGCTTTGAAACGAATTCCAAATATTCCGATACGATGGAATTATATGATGCGCTGCTTCAGTATATTCAGGAACAGCTGAAAGAAGACCGGGATTTCAGCAAAAAAATCTACAAATACATGATCCGGGAAGATTTAATCAGCGGGGCCCAGGTCTGCCAGATCCTGTTTGAGCAGGAAATCCTGCCTATGGACGCAGAGGCATATGAGGGCTTAAGCAGCGGAACCGTCAGCGCTTTTGACTTTCTGCGTGAAAAGATTAAAAACCTTGAAATCACGCCGGCGCAGCTGGCCTTAGACCCCTGTACCGGCTCCAGTGTTATAATCAATTCCAGAACCGGTGAAGTATTGGCCTGTGTTTCCTATCCGGGATACGATACCAACCGTCTGGTCAACAATATGGACACCGACTATTTCAATCAGCTGCGGACGGATCTGACGTCTCCGATGTACAGCAATGCCACCCAGCAGCAGACGGCTCCCGGTTCTACCTTTAAGCCCGTGGTGGCGGCAGCGGCTTTGACCGAAGGGATTATCAGCGTCACGGATCAAATTGAAGATAAAGGGAAATTCGAGCTGGTACAGGACGGCCCGAGGTGCTGGATTTTTCCCAGAAGCACCCATGGAAGTATCAATATATCCGAAGCGATCCGGGACTCCTGCAACTATTTCTTCTATACCCTGGGTTATAATATGAGCCTGAATGGGGAAACCTACCAGGAATCCAAGGGTATTGCGGTTTTGGAAAAATATGCGAAGATGTTCGGGCTGGGAGAGAAAACCGGAATTGAAATTCCGGAGAACGAACCGAAGATTTCCGACGAGTATCCCATTACTTCCGCCATCGGACAGGGAAATAACAACTATACCACAACGGAGCTGGCCCGCTACACGGCGGCAATTGCCAGCAGCGGCAATGTTTATCAGCTGACGCTGTTGGACAAGGTGACGGATTCGGACGGAAATCTGATTACCGACTACAGCCCTAAGATTTCCAACACAATGGATGAGATCACTCCGACCGTATGGGAAGCCATCCATTCCGGCATGAAAATGATGGCGGAGGAAAGCCGGCAGTTTTCCGATTTTCCGGAGCATCTGGGGGTAGCCGGGAAAACCGGAACGGCACAGGAGATTTTAAACAGGCCCAACCACGCGCTGTTTATCGGCTATGCTCCTTATAATAATCCGGAAATTGCCTTAACCACCCGTATTGCCTACGGCTATACCTCTGCCAATGCGGCCGAAGCATCCCGGAGCATTATGGATTATTATTTCAAGCTAATCGACCCGGAAGAATTGCTGAACGGCCAGGCGCAGGATGTAGGGAACAGCGCCAATGACGTTACCGATTAAGAGTCAGGAGGAAAAAATGGCACAGACAGTTATATTAAAGAGCAATCGCTACGGAATTAACCTGATTCTGGATGACCAGGTTGGCTTTGATAAACTTTTAACAGACATCATTGCAAAATTTCAGGAAGCGGACAGTTTTTTCAAGGGGGCGAAAATGGCATTGTCCTTTGAGGGACGCAGGCTGACCCAGGAGGAAGAGATGCGGATCGTCAATGCCATCACAAGCCACAGCAGCGTTTCCATTGTCTGCATTGTGGACAACGACCAGCTGCGGGAACAGATGATCAAAGAAGTAATTGAAAACCAGGAAGAAGAAGCCGCGGTGAAGACCGGGCAGTTCTATAAAGGGACCTTACGTTCCGGACAGGTTCTGGAATGTGAAACCAGTATCGTTATTTTAGGAGATGTAAACCCGGGAGCCAAAATCGTCTCCCGGGGGAATATCGTAGTCTTGGGGGGCTTAAAGGGCAATGCCTATGCAGGGGCCGGGGGCAATCCCGGGGCCTTTGTAGCGGCCCTTGACATGGATCCGGTACAGATCAAGATCGGCGACGTCATCGGACGCAGCGCCGACAAGGCGTTTTGGCCAAAGGGGAAGAAGAAGAAAAAGACAGAACCTGTCGTAGAACCACAGGTGGCGATTGTAAAGGACAACAACATTTACATTGAACCAATTACGAAGGGTCTTTTAAATAATCTATGAGAAAAGGTTTAGGAGGAGAATAAGTATGAGTGAAGTAATTGTAATAACATCCGGGAAGGGCGGAGTTGGAAAGACTACTACCACCGCCAATGTCGGTACCGGCCTTGCGCAGATGAATAAGAAAGTCGTACTCATTGATACCGATATCGGATTGAGGAATCTGGATGTGGTGATGGGATTGGAAAACCGGATTGTCTATAACCTGGTGGACGTGATCGAAGGGAACTGCCGTATGAAGCAGGCTCTGATTAAGGACAAACGCTATCCCAACCTCTATCTGCTGCCTTCCGCCCAGACCAGGGATAAAACAGCCGTTACCCCGGAGCAGATGATGAAGCTGACCGACGAGCTGCGGGAAGAATTTGATTATATTCTGCTGGACTGTCCGGCAGGCATTGAGCAGGGCTTTAAAAATGCCATTGCCGGGGCAGACCGGGCCATTGTAGTGACTACTCCCGAGGTTTCTGCCATCCGGGATGCGGACCGTATTATCGGGCTTTTGGAGGCCAACGAAATCAAGCAGATCCATCTGGTGGTAAACCGCCTTCGGATGGACATGGTAAGCCGTGGGGACATGATGTCCATTGACGATGTGACAGAGATACTGGCAATTGACTTAATCGGGGCCGTTCCGGACGACGAGCAGATCGTTATTTCCACCAACCAGGGGGAGCCTTTGGTAGGCAGGATGGATACGCTGGCAGGACGGGCCTACAGCAATATCTGCCGCAGGGTTCTGGGAGAAGAGGTGCCGTTTCTTGATTTGGCCGTGAAGAGCAGCGTATGGTCCAAGCTTGCCAACTTGTTTAAAAAGAATTAGGAGGAAATCACTGTGGGATTAATGGACTTTTTTAAGAAAAAAAGTTCCGGTGATATTGCAAAGGACCGACTGAAATTATTGCTGATTTCCGACCGGGCCAATTGTTCACCGGAAGTAATGGAAATGATCAAGAACGATATTATTCAGGTAATTTCGAAATACATGGAAATTGATGCGGAGGGTTTGGATATCCAGATTACCCAGACCGAATCGGACGGCAACAACGGCAATGTCCCTGCTTTGTATGCCAACATCCCGATCAAAGATATGCATCATACCGCCGGAAACATAAAGGGTTAATCATATGTTGAAACAATATCAGCTAAACCGTTTTCCGATACGGCTGATTCTGTTTGTAATCGGGCTTACGCTCCTGGGAATTGCAGTGATCGGAAGCGCAAAGGAATCCGTACAGGACAAGCAAATCATAGGAATGATATTGGGAATTGCTGCGATGTTAGTAGTCGCATTGTTTGATTATAATTTCCTATTAAAACTCTATTGGCTAATTTATATCGGAAATATCGGGATTCTGTTAGTGGTAAAGCTGTCGGGGCTGGGATCTTCCTCTTTGGGAGCCCAGCGGTGGATCGACATCGGCGGCTTCCGTTTTCAGCCGTCTGAGGTCTCCAAGCTGTGTATCATTTTATTTTTTGCATGGTTTTTTGGGAAATT
>CAJUSQ010000070.1 GCA_910588885.1 uncultured Lachnospiraceae bacterium | reverse complement strand
CCCATGAGATGCAGCATCGGATGGGCCAAAAGCAAGCCCAGCACCGTCAGGATCGCTCCGGCAACAACTGCAGTCAACACAGCCGTGTGTACGGTATCCTGAATGTCCTGCTCCCGTTTTGCGCCATAGTATTTCGCCACCATAACATTCACGCCCACCGACAATCCAATGAACAGGTTCACCAAAAGATTGATCAGGGCGCTGGTCGAGCCTACCGCCGCCAATGCCTCGCTTCCTGTAAAACGCCCCACCACCACGATATCCGCCGCATTAAACAGCAGCTGCAGAATGCCTGACAGCATCAGCGGCACCGAAAACATCAGAATCTTGACCAGCAGCGGCCCATGGCACATGTCTATTTCATAACTCTTTTTCCTACTCCTTCGTCCTTCCACAATCCATAACTCCTCCTATCTGTAATAATAGGGGACCCCTCCGCAGCACAGCCCGCCCCCGCAGCACATATTGCAAATCAGATATGTGAAGCAAAGCTTTGAGCAGAAATTCCCCTGGCCGGAGCCAAAGCCGCCATAAGGCTCCCTCCGGCTGTAATACCAGCTTCCGCCGCCTTCCAGCTGCGCCAGAAGCCTACGGTATTCCGGATGATCCGGCTCCATATTAACGGCCGTCCGGGCGTGTTCCAGGGCCGTAATATTATTGCCGGAGCCGGAATTGGCAATCGCTGAAAAATAGTACCACTGGGCATCCTTCCGGTTCATATTGTTCAGCACATTTAAGGCTTCCTTATAGTGCCCGCTGCGGATATAATTCAGGGCCGCCTGCTTATGGGCCGTTTCTTCATCCGTTCCGCTGCTTCCGTAACCGCCTCCAAAGCCGCCGAAGCCGCCCTGACCAAAGCCGCCGAAACCGCCATAGCCGTCGGCTCCGCCGTAGCCGCCCTGGCCGGAATTTCCGGTTCCGAAGCCGCTACCGCCCCGTTCCCGTTCATCCATAATCTGCTGGTATGCCTGCTGGATCTCTTTAAATTTTTCTTCTGCCTTATCTTTTTGGGGATTGTTTATATTGGCATCAGGATGATATTTCCGGCTTAAGGCACGATACGCCTTCTTCACCTCTTCATCCGCCGCATTCCGCCCAATCCCTAACACCGCATATGGGTCGTACATATTTCCTTCCTCTCTTACTGCTTATTTCCCTTATCCTCCGGCTGCCCTGCCGCAGCTTCTTTGGCTGCCTTCGCCTTCTCTTCCGCACGCTTCGCCTTAACCGTCTCGTAACGGCACCAAACGCCTGAGTACAGGATATTCCGAAGAATTTCCGCATATTCCAGCAGCGGCAGCTTCTCAAAGGCTTTGGAGCACTCCGCCATCATCATGGTCAAAATCCCCTCGCAGTCCTCCTCAAACCCGGGCGTTCCATATAAGCCGGACAGGGGATTATAATTGCCGTCCTTCTTATCCTTCTCAATGTCCTCATAGGCATCCATCAGATAAATGAATTTTCCCAGAAAAAAGCCCATCCGGCGAAGATCCCGTTCCCATTCGTCCTGCCTCAAGGCAAAAATCTCCGCCATAACGTTCCCGAACCAGCCTGAAATTTCGTCTATATTCCGGCTGCCTGCGGCTTCACAGCGGTGAATGGCCTCTAACGCCTCCCGTATCACCTTTGCCTTGGCCGGATACTTGTCCTCCACTCCCGCCGCCCTTTTCTTCAGTAAGCCCCAGAAAGCCTTTTGCTTCAGCTTCCGTTCATCCAGCCAGTCGTCCTCGCATTTGTAATAGGCCAGCAGCAGGTTCATATCCGCCGCATACCCGGTAAACTCATTCCTTCTGGTGAGATGCTTTTCCAAGGGATGGGCAATACACCTGCAAACGCCTTCGTCCGGCTCTTTCTCATACAGGCTTGTCAAAAGCAGAATCAAGAAAGTTAAATCATAACTTAATGTCATCTGGCCCCTTTTCCCGTAAAGACGCTTCAATTCCCGGCAAAATCCGCAGTAATAAGACCGGTATAAGTCAAATTCCCGGAATTTTAATTCTTGCTTATTTACAATGATATATCCAAACATAGGGGTTCCTCCTATTTGAATTCTAATCTTTTCCAGTAAAAAAGCAATAAAGAAACACCAAAATATCTCTAAAATTTTTCTAAAACAAGGTTCCGGCCGCCGGAATTCCTCTCATCCCGCAGGTTCCTGTATTTCCCCTTCAAAGCCCGTTAAGCCCTTTCCAGTCCTTCCAATTCCTGCAGCCAGAGATTGGCACAGGCATCGCTGGGCATACGCAGATCCCCTCTGGGAGAAACCGCTACGGTACCCACCTTCGGCCCGTCCGGCAGACAGGAACGCTTGAACTGCTGGCTGAAAAATCTCCGGTAAAATATCTTCATCCATTTCAAAATTACTTCGTCCTCATAAGTCCCCGCAAAAGCAATCTGGGCCAGGCGGAAGATCTTGGAAGGAGGAAACCCAAAGCGCAGCATATAGTATAAGTAGAAATCATGCAGCTCATAGGGCCCTACGATATCCTCGGTCTTCTGGGAAATCTTCCCGTCCTCCGGCGGAAGCAGCTCCGGGCTTACCGGGGTATCCAATACGTCCAGCAATACCGAAGCCAGCTCCCCTTCCCCGTAACTGTCCGCATAATAACGCACCAGATGGCGCACCAGGGTCTTCGGAACGGAAGCATTCACCCCATACATGGACATGTGATCCCCATTATAGGTTGCCCATCCTAAAGCCAGCTCCGACATATCCCCGGTTCCGATGACCATCCCGTTGTATTTATTTGCAATATCCATAAGAATCTGCGTTCTTTCCCGGGCCTGGCTGTTCTCATAGGTCACGTCATGACAATCTTCTTCCTGCCCGATATCCCGGAAATGGGTACGAACCGATTCCTTAATATCCACCTCCAAAAAGGTGGCCCCTACGCACTTGATCATCTTCACCGCATTGTCATAGGTACGCCCGGTGGTTCCGAAGCCCGGCATCGTCACACCGTAAATCCCGCCGGGATCAAGGCCCAGCATGTCAAAGGCCCGTACGGTCACCAGAAGCGCCAGGGTAGAATCCAAACCTCCCGAAATTCCCACTACCCCGCAGCGGCAGCCCGTATGCTCCAGACGCTTCTTCAGGCCCATGGACTGGATGGAAAGAATCTCTTCGCACCGCTTCTCCCGCTGCTGGGGATCCTGGGGAACAAAGGGCAGGGGTGCAACATGCCGGAACAGCGTTGTTTCCATGGGCTCCAGGTCAAAGGAAACCCTTTGATAGCCCTTCTCCTCCGTGGAAAAGGTACTCATCCTCTGCCGTTCCCCGTTGAGCTTATGGATATCCACCTCTCCGTAAATCGTCTCATTCACAAACCGCTGGGAGCTTGCCAGGAGAATGCCGTTCTCCGCAATGAGATTGTGGCCGGAATACACCACATCCTGAGTGGATTCCCCCTCGCCTGCGCTGGCATAGACATAGCCGCAGTAGAGCCGGGCCGATTGGCCCTTGACCAGCTCCTCCCTGTATACATCCTTCCCGGTATTCTCATTGCTGGCGGAGAGGTTCACAATCAGATTGGCCCCGGCCAATCCATGGGAAATACTGGGCGGATTCGGCACCCACAGATCCTCGCAGATTTCCGCAGCGATTTTCAGCTCCGGAAAGGATGGAGCGGAAAAAATCAATTTACTTCCCATGGGAACCTCTGTCCCGTCCCCAAGGGCCGCCATAACCGGTTCTTCCATTCCCGGAGTAAAATACCGGCCTTCGTAGAATTCATGATAATTGGGAATAAACATCTTCGGCACCAGACCCAGCACCCGGCCGCCGCTTAAGGCTGCCGCCGTATTATACAGCTTGCCCCCATAAGAGACGGGCAGCCCTACAAACACAATGCCGTTCTTGTCCCCGGTATGGGCCGCAATCCTGCAAAGCTGCTTTTGCGCCTCCTTCTGCAGAAGCTCCTGCCAAAACAAATCCCCGCAGGTATAGCCTGTAATGCAAAGCTCAGGAAATACCAGCACCATGGCGCCCTGATCAAAGGCTTCGTCCATTTTTTCACAAATAACGGTCCCGTTATAGACCGGGTCGGCCACCCGGATCTTCGGAGTAACCGCCGCTACTTTCAAATATCCATGCTTCACTTTATAATCTCCTTTAATTCTTCCGGGGTAAAGGTATAACTGGTATTGCAGAAATGGCAGTGCAGCTCCACCGGCTTCGCCTCGTCAATCATTTCCTGAATATCCGTTACCCCGATACTGATTATTGCCTTTGTCACCCGCTCCTTCGAACAGTTGCAGGAAAAACGGACAGGGATCCGTTCCGAAACCTCCACACCGAACTCACCCAGCAATTGTTCCAACAATTGCTCCGGTGTATTCCCCTGTTCCAGTAAATCCGTGACGGACTGCACCTGTGCTACTTTCTCCTCCAGCCGGGCAATCACACGTTCTTCCGTAAAAGGCATCAGCTGGATGATAAATCCGCCGGCCTGCTTTACCGTATTGTCTTTCTCCATCAAAACCCCGAGGCCCACGGCGGAGGGCACCTGCTCGGAAGCCGCAAAATAATAGGTCAGATCCTCCGCGATTTCGCTGGTCTGCAGTACCGTCTGCCCCACATAGGGTTCCTTTAACCCCATGTCCTTAATGACATTCAGGATTCCCGGCCCTACCGCCCCTGCCACATCCAGTTTCCCCTTCTCATTGGCAGGTAAAATCACATCCGGCACCTCCGGATATCCCTTCACATTTCCCCTGGAATCCGCCGTCACCGTCATTCCCTTTAAGGGGCCCCGGCCCTTGATCTGGATTGTCAGAAGGTCCTCTTCCCCCTTCATCATAATCCCCATCATGACTCCGCCGGACAGCAAACGCCCCAAAGCCGCCGTCACCACCGGGCTGGTATTATGACGCCTGCGGGCTTCCTCCACCAATGCCCGGGAAGTAATGGCAAACGCCCGAATCTGGCTGTCCGCCGCCGTTGCTCTTACAATATAATCCTCCGTCATTTCCCCTGTTTCCTCCTGTCGTTTCCTATTTTCGGCTCCCTTTCTCCGCCGTATGCCTGGTATGCTGCATGGACAGCAGGGAAGCCTTGATTCCCTCATACAAATGCTCGCATCCGATTGCCCGGAGCACCGCTTCTTCAAACTGCCTGCGCACCGGGTCCTGAAGCTCTGCCGTGACCTCCTTCACATCCCGGGCTTGTATTTTATCAAACAAATGTTCTATTTCTTTCCGATCCCCTTCCCGGATCTCATAGGGATTAATCAGGTACAGTTTCTTCAATTTCGTGCTGGTAGCGTCTAAAACCCCCAACCCCCGGCCAAACCCGATTGCCTCCATGGCAAACATGCCGTAGATGGAATTTAAGAGGGCATGTACCAAATTCATGGAAACGGTTTCGTCCTTTTTCAGCATCCGGGTAAACCGCTGATCCACAAAGGTGGTTTCCTCGAACTTTGCCACAAACAACCTGCGGTCGGGATTGAGGATCGTGACAAAGTCCGCTTTGGCCCCGTCGTCCATTTCGTACCAGTAATGCCCGGAACGCTTCAAAGCAGCCGGAAGCAGCTTTCCGGTCTGGTTCCGGACGCTTTCAAACCGCTCAATCCAGGAAAGGGCTCCCAGATGGCCTGCCGCCGCAAGCTCCTCCTTGGATCTACTGCAGCAAAAAGCCTGCATGTCCGCCCGGGCCGTAAAGGATTTCAGCCGGGCAGGCTTTTTCAGCACCGGCTTCATATACTCGGCTTCAATTCCATGGGGGCCTTTCGGATAGAACAAATCGTTCCAACCCCGCCGTTCTCCCCGCTTCACGGTTAAAATCTCGCCGATGGGGATCAAATGCTCCTGCATCTCCTCCATCCAGTCCAGATTGTGAAACAGGGCATTCAGCGTCACCCCATGCTTCAGAATTCCGGAAATCTCCGATACCCGGTATTCCTTCCTCCGAAAGACCGTGGAATCCAGTTCCTTCTTCAATACAATACTATGAACCAATCTCTCTATCTTATTCTCATCTTTTTCCTTAATATCAAAGTTAGTCAGTCCGAACTGAATGGATTCATTACCCTTTGGAGGTGAAATCTCCGCCTTTTTCTGCAACACCGCAAGAGTCCCTACCACGTCGGCATTTTCAAACCATCGGCCTTCATTGCTTAACACAACGGTCTGCAGCTCATAATAGTAAAGCAGGGCCTGATAAAACTTCAGCCCCACCTGGGTACCCAGCCAGGAATTGGACAGGATTACCCCCAGCTTTCCCCCGGGTTCCAAAAGCCCATGCAGCCAAAAGGGAATGAAGTGGTACAGATCCGCCTTTCCCGCCGGAAACAGAATCCCGGTATGCTCCGAAACGGACTGCCGGACCTCCTCCAGATAGGCAGCCTCATCCGCTGCGATATTGTTGTATTTTACAAACGGCAGATTTGATACAATCCCGTGAAAATACGGAAGCTCCTTTCGGATCTTAGAACCGTCCGAAGGATTCCGAAGAAGCACTTCCTGCCCCGGCTTCAGGGAGAATACATCGGCCTGGAACAGATGCAGGGGAAGGTTCAAAACCTCTATACTGGTCAGGGCAATATTGGCAATCTGCAAGGGATAGGTGTACTTATCCCCGATCCAGGTCGTTTCAAATACCTCCCCGGGCCCCGGCAGGCGCTTCCCCTTGTTCTTTAAAACTGCCTTGGCGATGGTCCCGGTTCCGGCGCAGAAATCCCCGCAATGGCGGCTCCAGTCCTCAATGGTTACCTGGCACAGAATATCCGCCAAAGCATCCGGCGTGGCGAATTGCCCCCGGATCTCCCGTTTCGCCGTATGCACCGTCTTCTCCATAATATCCTTCAGGACACTCTGTTCCACGTTCTCAATCCGGTTCCGGCACAGGAATTCATTATAATCCACCAAATCCATCCAGGTATCCTCCGGAATCCCCTCGTTAAACTCCAGGGGCTGGAACACATTGAAAAAATCTCCTTCCGCTACAATCTCTTCCATCATCCGGTTTCCGTCTGCCGGAGACGAATCCCGGTTCAGGCCGTCGATCCTCCTGGCACAGTCATGGTACTTCTTAATAAGGTTTGCAAACAAAATCCGGTTCACCCAATTCAGTAAAACGGATTTGGCATAGGCCGAATAGAGATTCGTTTCATCCCGCTCATACTCCTCATGAAATGCCTGCCACCAAACCTTCAGCCGGCTTTCCATCTTCATACTCCGGGCAGCTTCCCCTTCCAGGCTCCGGGCAACCGTTTCCTTGTTCCTCTGGATGATTTCCGCCACCAGACTATCGGACAGGGATTCCGCTATGGAGGCTCCCCGGATTCTGCCCTCCGCCAGATATTCGTTGACCGTAAGAAGGACTTCCTCCAGCACCGCCATCCATTCCCTGCGGTATAACGCTACCTCTTCCCGGGTGGAAATGTAATCCGTCCGGTCAAACACCCGGGCCTCATAAAAAATATCATCCTCCCTGACATAAAGCTTTGCATAGGTAAAATTCCAGATCACAAAGCTGCTTAGGCCCAGAGCCACGGCTTTCCGCTCCGCATCCCTCCGAAAGGCTTCATCCGTAATGGGCACATCGGGCATCTTCAGCTCCCAGCCCTGCAGAATCTTCGTCTGTCCCTCATCCCCATACAGCAGGACGTCCGGGAACATGCTCTGCTTCTGCACCGACAGGGTACATTCCCCTCCGGCCCGTTTGATCCGGAGATTCCTCCGGGCCAGCATGAAATTCATCTGGGAAATCATCTCAATGGCCCAGCTTCGTTCATTCCGCCTTACGATCGTTCCCATACCCCTTACCTTTCTTCAAACTCGGCAATCAGATTCTGCACCTGAATATGCTTCTTCGTCTTCTTATCCAGCCCTTCCCAGGCCAGAAACAGCCTTCGCTTGGCCACGTCGATGTAATCTATCTCTTCCTTCTTAAACAATGCCACGTTCTCGTTCTTCTCAATCCCGATAAAATTCCGGCCCTCCATCAGGGCGGCCACCAGAAAAGAGCCGCTGCCGAAGGTATTGTCCAGCACCACATCCCCCGGGTTCGTATAAGTCCGGATCATATAACGTCCCAGCTCCACCGGCTTCTGCGTGGGATGCAGGACGGCTCCCTCACATTCCGCCGTCTTCACATAAATAATATCCGTCGGATACCTCTCCCCCTCACTGGCCACATGAACCGGCTCAAAATCCCCGTAATTCCCGCAGAGCTGATCCTTCCTGGTTCCCTTGTCATAGGGTTCCCCCTTGGTCATCTGGGGATGGTAAACCGGCTGTCTCTTATAGAAGACACAGACATCCTCATGCTTCCGCAAAGGCTGCTTCTTGGCATTCAAAAAATTCGTAGGCTTGGACTTCTCCCACACCCATTTGTATTTATAAATATTCGGCTGGCTTAAAATCAGCTTAGCCGTAAAAATCCCGTTGGAAGTCAGTACAATCGCGCCGTTCTGCTTAATCACCCGGTTATACTGCTTCCATAATTCCTCCAAAGGGATATAGCAGTCCCACTGGTTCTGGGTCATCCCATAAGGCAGGTCACATAAAATCATATCCACGCTGCCCGCCGGAATCTTATCCATATATTCCAGGCAATCCCCCTCAAACAAACGATTCATCACCGGACTCATATCCAACTCTTCCCTGCTGCCCTTCTTCACCGACTCCACCTCTTTCCTTCTGTGCCCCTATTCTATCACACTTCTATCCCGAACGCAAGTTCTTTTTCAAAATCCAGGAAGCTCCTTCCCTTTTTCTCTGGCTATCACATAGACCCGTTCGCTTTCCTGCCGGGGCGCTTCTTTGGTAAAGGCATCATAGGCCGTTACAAATTCCATTCCCGCCTGGGCCAGCAGCGTCTGCACCTGTTCCAGGCTGTAGCCCCTCTGGCAATGGGTTTCTTCGTATTTCCGGTACAGTCCGGAATCTTCCCGGATGAAAAGGGTCAGATCATATTCATTCAGCCGTTCTTCGCTGTCATAATAGTTTTCCCAAATAAAACTGCCTTCGTCACGATTTTCACAAATTACGGCGTCTCCCAGCAAAGCTTCATATTTAAATAGGGTATTCAAATCAAAGATAAAAATCCCGCCGGGATCCAGATAATTGTTTACAAGCCGGAACACCTGTTCCAGCTCCTCTTCCTCCAAAATGTAATTCATGGAATCGCAGACGCTGACTACGGCGGCCACCGTCCCATACAATTCAAATGCCCGCATATCCTGACAGAGATACAAAATCCCCTCCGCATCCTTGTCCATGGCAATCCCCAGCATCTCCTGCGAGTTATCCACCCCAATCATATCATATCCGGCCCTCCCAAGCAGCCGGGTCATCTTCCCGGTACCGCAGCCCAAATCCAGCACAATTCCATGCTCCACCCCGTATTCCTGCAAAAGCCCGGTGAGATACCGGCCCCATTCTTCATAAGGTACATTGTCCATAAATAAATCGTACACCTGCGCAAATCCCGTATATGCCTGCATTCCCTCGTTCCTTTCCCACTCTGACTGACGTTGCCGCATCCAGAGGCCCTGACTAACGTTGCCGCATCCAAAGGCCCTGCCCTTTGGATGGATCCCCGCAAGTCCCTGTTCCAACCGCTTTCGCCCGGGGATTTCTCTTTTCAGTCTAGCATTTCCTTTTTTTTCCGTCAAGACACTTCTCATATCCGGCAAAATTGCCGATATAATGATTATAAACATGAAAAATGCCACGGATGGCGCATAAGGAGGAATGTATCCATGAGAATCTCATCCCAGGCGGTCCAGATGAAATCTGCCCGCAGCTATGCTGCCACCTCGAAGACAGTCAGCAAAACCACAACCCAAAGTATCCTGATGTCTGCCCCGGCCAGGCTGCCTTTTTCCCATACCAATCTCGGCGCACAGAACGGCTTGGGCCTTGGAGCCAACATCTTCGGAAACGGCCAGGAGGGAAATACCGCCTGGAACAGCCGCTTTGCTCCGGCTCAGAATATCCGGGGCGTTACAAATAACGACAACGGCAAGACCCTAGCCCAGATTCAGGAAGAAACCATGGATTATTTGATGATGCTTTTCTTCGGCAAACCTCCGAAGCTAACCCAGACCAACCTGTCTTCTTCCGGCCCCATGACGGGACTGATGTCCCAGACTGTGGAAACGGCCACATTTTATCAGGAACAGGAGCATACCTCCTTTTCCACTACAGGAACCGTAGTAACCGCGGACGGACGGGAGCTTTCCTTCTCCGTAGAGGTTTCCATGAGCCGTTCCTTTGCCCAGGCCACTTACAGCCGCAGGCAGATGCTTACCACCATGGAATTCTGTGATCCCCTGGTAATCAACCTCAATACCGATTCGGCAGAGGTTTCCGACCAGAAATTCTACTTTGATCTGGACGCAGACGGCCATGAAGAAGCCATTTCCACCCTGAAGCCCGGCAGCGCTTTTTTGGCTCTGGATAAAAACGGGGACGGAAAAATCAACGACGGCAGCGAGCTGTTCGGCGCCAAAAGCGGCGACGGTTTCGCGGATTTGGCAAAATACGATTTCGATAAAAACGGCTGGATTGACGAAGCCGACCCGATTTTCGACAAGCTTCTGATCTGGACCAAGGACAGCTCCGGAAAGGACGTCCTCTGCGGTCTTGGAAAAGCCGGAATCGGCGCCATTTACCTGGGAAATTCCTCCACTGATTTTTCCCTGACCGGGAAGGAGGAGCAAAGGGTCAACGCCCGTATCCGGAAAACCGGGATCTTCCTGTATGAAAACGGAGCGGCAGGAACCATTCAGCATGTGGATTTTGCCCGATAGGCCGCATAAACCAAAACAATTGATGTCTCCTTTTCTATTTCATAAGGGCCACTGATATTTTCTCAGTGGCCCTTTTTTTAATTCTATTTTATCGAACGTATGTTTACCCTTTCCCACAGATTTCAATGTAGGACTTTACCACCTCAATCAACCGCTCATAGCTCATGGAAGTCGTATTCAGGCAAAAATCGTAATTCCGGCTGTCGTTCCAGTCATTTCCCGTATAATATTTGTAATAATCTGCCCGGTACTTGTCGATTTTGTGAATCTTTTTCAGAAGATCTTTCTCCGGTTCCCCGGAAATCTCCCTGGCTCTCGTCAGGCAGTCCTGCAAGGGTGCATAGAAAAACAGGCGCAGCACGTCTTCCCGGTCCCGCAGCACATAGTCGGCACAGCGGCCGATAATCACACAGGACTCTTTTTCGGCCAGATCCTTAATCATCTTGGCCTGCAGATTGAACAAATTGTCATTGGACACAAACCCGTCGCTTTCCGGCGGCAGCAGCTGCCCCTTATAGGGCTTCGGCCCCTTGAAAAAAAGGCCCCGCTTTACTTCGTCCGCCGCTCCGAACAGCGCTTCATTGATCCCGCTTTCATCGGAAACCATCCGGATCAGTTCCCGGTCGTAACAGGGAATTCCCAAATCCTTCGCCAGCAGCTTTCCCAAAGTCCTTCCGCCGCTTCCGTAGCTTCTCGCAATGGTAATCACAATTTTTTTCATCCCAAACACCTACTCTCCCAAATATGCTTTTTTCACGGATTCATCGTTCAAAAGGTCATCCGCATCCCCGGAAAGTACAATCTTCCCGGTTTCCAATACATAGGCCCGGTTGGCAATGGCCAGGGCCTTTCTGGCATTCTGTTCCACCAAAAGCACCGTAGTGCCCCCGGCGGAAATCTCCTTGATAATATCAAAAATCTCCGCCACAAAAATCGGGGACAGGCCCATGGAAGGCTCATCCATCAAAACAATCCGTGGGTTTGACATTAAGGCCCGGCCCATGGCCAGCATCTGCTGCTCCCCGCCGCTTAAGGTGCCCGCCATCTGGTTCTTCCGCTCCTCCAGCCGGGGAAACCGCTTATAAACCATCTTCAGGTTCTCCGCCACTTCCCCCTTGTCCTTCCGGGTATACGCCCCCATTTTCAGGTTATCCAAAACACTTAACTGGGAAAATACACGCCGTCCCTCCGGCACATGGGCCATGCCCATGGGGACGATCTTATGGCCCGGAATCTTTGTAATATCCGTACCTTCAAATAAGATACTGCCCCGCTTTGCCGGAATCATCCCGGTTATGGTCTGCAGGATCGTGGTCTTCCCGGCGCCGTTGGCGCCAATCAGGGCGATGACCTCCCCTTCCTTCACTTCGAAGGAAATTCCCTTAATGGCCTGAATCATCCCATAAAAAACTTCCAAATCCTTTATTTCAAGCATCGCCATCACGATTCCCTCCTATTCTCCCAGGTAAGCCTTAATGACCTCCGGCTCATTCAAAACCGCCCCGGTTTCCCCCTGTGCCAGCACCTGGCCGAAGTTCAATACGGTCAGCTTCTCACAGATACCGGAAACCAGCTTCATATCATGTTCAATCAAAAGCACGGTCATGTCAAAATTATCCCGCACAAAACGGATGGTATCCATCAGCTCCTGGGTTTCATTGGGATTCATACCCGCCGCCGGTTCGTCCAAAAGCAGCAGCTTCGGTTCCGTCGCCAGGGCCCTGGCAATCTCCAGCTTCCGCTGTTTTCCGTAAGGGAGGTTGGAAGCCAGGATCTCCGCCTGGCCGTCCAGATCAAAGACAGCCAGAAGCTCCATGGCCTTCTCATTCATGGCCTTTTCTGCCTTGAAAAATCCCGGCAAACGCAGGATTCCCGTCAAAGCCGAATATTTGTAATGGTTGTGAAGCCCTGCTTTTACATTGTCCAATACGGACAATTCCTTAAACAAACGTATGTTCTGAAATGTACGGGCAATGCCCTCCCGGTTGATCTCAATGGTCTTTTTCCCGGTAATGTTCTTTCCGTCCAGGGTGATCGTCCCGTCGTCGGGCTTATACACCCCGGTCAGCATATTGAAAATCGTGGTTTTGCCTGCGCCGTTGGGCCCAATCAGCCCGTAGAGCTGCCCCTTTTCGATATTTACGTTAAATCCGTCCACCGCCCGCAGGCCGCCGAAGGAAATTCCCAGATTTTTTACTTCTAACAATGCCATATCTTACGCCTCCGACTCCGTATTTTTCTTTTGAAACAGGGGATGGCTCTCCCGCCATACCTTGATCTTCGGGCTCCAGTTGAAAATCATCATCACAATCAGCACGATGGAGTAAATCAGCATACGGTAATCGCTTAAGCCCCGCAGCAATTCCGGCAGAAGCGTCAGGATTACGGCCGCAATCACGGAACCCCGGATATTTCCCATACCTCCAAGCACCACGAACACCAGGATCATAATGGACTGGTTATAGCCGAAATTCTTGGGCAATGCCGTCAAGGTAGACAGGTTGTGGGCATACAGTACGCCTCCGACCCCTGCCAGGGCCGCGGAAACCGAAAATGCCATGATCTTATATTTTGTAATATTGATTCCAACGGATTCCGCTGCGATCCGGTTGTCCCGAATGGCCATAATGGCCCGGCCGGAGCGGGAATGAATCAGGTTTAATACCACCGCAAGGGTTACCAGTACCAAAAGGATACCGATCGTAAAATTGGAATTGTTGGGGGTTCCCGTAATCCCCTGGGCCCCTTTGATAATGACCTGGCCGTCCGGCTCCAGTCCCAGGGAAATCGTGTCCGTCATGGAAAAATGGAATCCGCTGCTGTCCCTGCCAATATACAGGGCGTTGATGATATTCTTAATAATCTCACCAAAGGCCAGCGTTACAATCGCCAGATAATCCCCTCTAAGGCGCAGGACCGGAATCCCGATTATAATTCCGAAAATACCCGCCGTTACGGCTCCCACCAGCAGGGCCAGGAAAAACCGCAGGCCGTCCGCGGCAATGGCTTCTTCCATACACACCGAGAAAAAGGCGCTGGAAAATGCTCCCACACACATAAAGCCTGCATGGCCCAAGCTTAGCTCTCCCAAAATCCCCACGGTCAGATTCAGGGAAACCGCCAGGATGGCATAGATGCAAAGGGGTACTAAAAGCCCCTGCATCAGGCTGGAAAGATTGCCGCTACGCAGCAGGAGTTCCACTAAAATATAGGCAATTACTACAATCCCATATGTAATGAAATTGCTCTTCGTCGTCTTCGATAATTTCTTCATACCGCCACCTACACTTTCTCACTGATTTTCTTACCGAGAATACCGGTGGGTTTCACCAACAGTACCACAATCAGCACCGCAAACACGATGGCATCGGAAAGCTGCGCGGAAATATACGCCTTGCTCAGGTTCTCAATCACCCCAAGCAGGATTCCGCCCAGCATGGCTCCGGGAATGGAGCCGATCCCGCCGAATACCGCCGCCGTAAACGCCTTAATGCCGGGCATGGCCCCGGTATAAGGAGTCAGGTTCGGATAAGCCGAGCACAGCAGTACCCCGGCAACGGCTGCCAGGGCAGAGCCGATTGCAAAAGTCAGTGCAATGGTCCCGTTCACATTGACCCCCATCAGCTGGGCTGCCTGCTTGTCCTCGGAAACTGCCAGCATCGCCCGGCCTGCCTTGGTGTATTTGATAAAAAGGCTCAATGCAATTACAATCAAAATACAAGCCAGTATCGTAACAATGGTTTCACTGGAAATAAACAGCGCCCCGTCCGCCAGGGTCAGACCGGAAAATCCCACTACGGACGTAAAGGACTTGGCATTGGCCCCGAAGATCAAAAGGGCCGCGTTCTGCAGAAAATAGCTGACGCCGATGGCCGTAATCAATACTGCCAGGGGCGACGCACCCCGCAGGGGCTTGTAGGCAATCTTTTCAATTACAACGCCAAGAGCCGTACATACCACCACTGCAATAATAATTCCCACTCCCGAAGGCATTCCCATTACACTGACGGCACTGAACACCACATAGCTGCCGATCATAATTACGTCCCCATGGGCAAAGTTCAGCATCTTGGCAATTCCGTATACCATCGTATAACCCAGGGCAATAATCGCATATACGCTCCCCAGGCTGATGCCGTTAATCAGATAAGACAAAAATCCCATGCTTTCACCTCACAAATTTTTCTGTTCCGGAAAAAGTCTTCCGCTTCTTCCGAAAGTATTTTCCCATAAGCCAAAAAGGCTGCTAAAAAAGCAGCCCTTTCGCTCTTCCATATCTTATTCTACATTGCCTGATAAGCGCCGTCAACAATTTTTACCGCATGCGGGGTTTTATTTACGGTTCCGCCTGCTTCCCAGGTCATTCCTTCCCCGGTCAACCCGTCTACGGAAATCTCTGTCATAGCTGCCTTCAAAGCCTCTCCCATGTCTGCTGGGCTCATATCCGGAGTTACGCCGGCTTTTTCCATGGCTGCTTTGATGATATAGATGGCATCATAAGCATCTGCCGCAAACTGGTTGGGGATATCGCCGTAACGCTCCTGGAAGGTAGAAACGAAGTTCTTGGTCTTCTCATCCTCGGCATCTGCAATAAACGGGGTCAGAAGGATCACGCCTTCTGCCAGGGCCGTATCAAAATTCTCCACTCCAAGAAGCCCGTCCAGGCCATCGCCGCCGCAGAAGGTGGGATCATAGCCCATCTTGTCCGCCTGCTGGATAATCAGGGATGCTTCCTGATAATAAATGGGTAAAAATACCATGTCCGCTCCCGCATCCTTGGCCTTCTGAAGCTGAACGGTAAAGTCTGTCTTGCTGTCAGAGGTAAACTGCTCGGAAACTACCACCTCGAAGGGCTGGTTGGCGGATTCTGCAATAAAAGCTTCCGCAATTCCGGAAGAATAGGTATCGGAGCTGTCATAGATTACAGCCACTTTCTCCGCAAGCCCTGCGGTTCCGACATATTTGGCAGATTCCAGTCCCTGGTTGGGATCGGTAAAGCATACCTGGAATACATTGTCATTCTTAATACAATCCGTAGAGGAACCGGAGGGAGTAATCTGCAGCATGCCGTCAGCTGCGGTTTTATCCGCTACCGCCACACAGGGCGTACTGGTTACGGTTCCCATCAGGACCTGCATGCCCCAGTCCTTCAAGGTATTGTAAGCATTGACGGCTTTCTCGGCATCGCTTTCATCGTCCTGGAAATCATAAGCGATCTGGACGCCGTTAATCCCGCCTGCTTCGTTGATCTCATCTACTGCAATCTGTGCCCCGTTGCGCACTGCGAGGCCGTAAATGGAGGTTCCGCCGGTAATCGGCCCGATTCCTCCGATATTAAAGGTTTCTCCGCCGGCCGCGCTGGCAGATCCGCCGTCATCCTTGGCGTCTCCTTCGTCTCCGGCATCTTCCTGATCCGTTCCGGAATTGTCTGCTTCCGTACCGCCGTTGGTGCTGCCGCCTTCATTGCTTCCTTTGCTGTCATTCCCGCAGGCAGTCAAAGAAGCAGCCATCAGCGCAAGGGCCAGAAACATTGCTACTGCTTTTTTCATAATTATATCCTCCTTAAAAATAACTTTGAAGGTATACTACTACAACTGACCCGGAAATGTCAAGCACATTTTTAATAAAATAGCAAATTGACGCTTTAAATCACTAAATTACAGGTGGACGAATCCTCTCTTACATAAGCCCATA
>CAJUSQ010000069.1 GCA_910588885.1 uncultured Lachnospiraceae bacterium | reverse complement strand
CACAATAATCCGGCCAATGTTCCAGTAGGTTGTAAGCAGCTCGGTGTTGACCTGTTGAGCGATATTGTTTCTTGCATTTTCCAGTAATTTTCTGATTTCCAAAATCATCGGATTGTTCGGTGATAATTGATAATTCTCCATACTCAGCTTGCTCCCTCCTTGCCTATGGACGATTATACCACGAAGCCGCAAAAAAATAAATGCCCGAAACAAAAACCAGGTCTGTCAGTAAAAAAAGAAAAAGGCGGAGAGAGAAGCGGCGAAGAACGCCGTTCATCCCTCCTCAGATGGGGCAGACTGTCCGGTCAGGAGAGCTTGGAAAAGGGAACAGGCAAAGAACGCAGGCAAAAAGTAGAAATTAACTATCGTTTTCTTGCGGAGGCTCAATGTGGTATTGCCTGATGGAAACGGCAGAAGTTCCAGAGCTTTGCTGAATTGGATGCTAAGGAAAAGGGTGCTGCCGCCAATCTATATTAAGCTTACAGAAAAAGAATCTTATTATAAGGTATTGGAAAAAACGGACAGGCAGAGGGATTATTTAGAACTACTGAGAGTGACGATTAGAGAACTATTTAAAACAATCATGAGAAAGAGCTGACGAAGGGACTTCTTTGGAAGTCCTTTTTATTATGCGGAAAATCTCTTGCTTATAATATGAACAGGCGGATAAGCGTTTTTTTGCTTATCCGCCCTGGTTGCTCTATACGGCAGAATAGACTTCTACTGTCTGTTTCATTATATTATGCCTTGTCATGTCCGCAGCCTGCCGCTTGTGAGAAGATGGGTGTATGCAACCCTGCAAATAATCACCTTCTCCTTATCCGGATTCCTTCATATTCTATAAAAAAACATATTTTAATATAAACAGCAGCGCCAGCACATACATCAGCGGCGTGGTCTTCTTTCCCTGGCCTACTGCCAGCTTGATTACCACATAGGAAATTACGCCCATGGCGATCCCTTCCGAAATACTATACATAAACGGCATGGCTATGATTGCTACAAATGACGGAATTGCCTCCGAGTAATCGCTAAAATCAATTTTTGTAATGGAAGTCATCATCAAAAATCCTACGATCACCAGGGCAGGCGCCGTTGCAAAGGACGGGATTGCCAGGAAAATCGGAGACAGGAACAGGGACAATCCGAACAATACCGCCGAAACCAAAGCCGTCAATCCGGTCCGTCCGCCCTCCGATACGCCGGAAGCGCTTTCCACAAAGGTCGTCACCGTAGAAGTACCCAGCATAGCCCCGGCACTGGTTCCGATTGCATCCGCCATGAGAGCGCCTTTGATTTTCGGCAGCTTCCCGTTCTGATCCAACATGTCCGCCTTGGATGCAACCCCGATTAACGTTCCCAGGGTATCAAAGAGATCTACAAACAGGAATGCAAACATAATCACTGCAAAATCCAGGCTTAATACTCTGCTGAAATCCATCTGGAAAAAGGTAGGCGCAAGGCTCGGCACCTTAATTCCGTTGCTGAAATCCGGGATCAGGCTGTACCAGCCGCTGTCCGGACTGGGGGTATAAATTCCCGTTACCTGGCAGAGGATCCCCAGAATCCAGGTAATCAGAATTCCCCACAGGATATTTCCTTTGACCCGTTTTACCACAAGAATTGCCGTAAGCAGAATCCCGATCAGGGCTAAGAGCACCGTAATGCCTTCTGTCTGGAAGGTTCCGCCCTGAATGGAGCTTTTAAAAGAAAATATCGTAACCAGTGTGGAAGCATCCACTACAATCTTCGCATTCTGCAGCCCGATAAAGGCAATAAACAAGCCGATGCCCACAGATACCGCATGCTTCAGGTTCATGGGAATCGCATTAAAAATCGCTGCCCGGATATTCGTCAGAGACAGCGCAATAAAAATAATTCCTTCCACAAATACTGCTGCCAGCGCCTCTTTCCAGGAAAATCCCATACCCATTACCACCGTATAGGCAAAATAAGCGTTCAGCCCCATGCCGGGAGCCAGTACAAAGGGATAATTTGACAGCAGGGCCATCAGGCAGGTTGCCAGAAAAGCAGCCACCGCCGTAGCCGTAAACACCGCACCCCGGTCCATCCCCGCCTCCGAAAGGATGTTCGGATTCACTGCAAGAATATAGGCCATGGTCATAAACGTAGTAATGCCTGCGATGACCTCCGTCTTCAGATCCGTGTTATGCTCCTTCAAATGGAACACTTTCTCAAAAAAATTCATAAATACCCTCCTTTTTTAATGCCCCTTCCCCTTCGGTCAGCGGCTTTTCGTCGGGTGTATCCTTAAAAATGCTCCGCATTTACACCCTCCCTTGGTTGTGCCCCCTTCCTTCGGTCGGCGGCTTTTCGTCGGGTGTATTTTCAGAAATGCTTCGCATTTACACCCTCCTCAAAACTATTGTTTCATTATAAGTCCTTGGGAGGCAAAAAGCAATAAAAGAATCATTTTTGCTTTGATTTTTCCAAATTTTTGGTATACTATATGGAAAGGAAAAAGGAACGCTTTACAGAAAGGAATGTAAGATTATGCCAGGTTTTACCACTCATTACCTCTTTGGGATCAATACCTACCATGCACTGAAAAACGACGATATGAAGAAAATTATTTTTGATCACCATGCAGCTTACAGCCTGGGGCTGCAGGGGCCGGATCTCTTTTTTTATTATTTACTCTCTTATGCAATTCACGGGAACAACATCGGCTCTGTGGCACACAACCAATCCGCCGGAAAATTCCTGACCCACTTGATTGAAAGTCGGAACCTGTTTCCTGATAAAAAGGAATCTGCCATTGCCAAAGCCTATATTATGGGTTTCGTCGGCCATTATCTTCTGGACTGCCGCTGCCATCCCTATATCTACTGGCGCACCCATTACCGGGGCAGGACTCCTTCCTATTACGGAGGCCATATGAATCTGGAGACGGACATTGACACGGAACTGCTGGAATTCTACAAGCACAAGCTGCCCTCCGCTTTTCGGAAAGAATCCACGATTATCCTGACCCGGCTGGAGCTTCGTACCATTTCCACTTTATTGTATTATGTATACAAGATGACCTATCCCGATCTGGCGGTGGGCATTCCCACCATGCGTCTGGCCATCCGTTCCATGCAGCTGGGTACCCGCCTGCTCCACGATCCCCATGGCAGGAAAAAAATCGTATCCCGGAAGCTGGAATCCTGGATTACCGGATATCCTGTGCTGTCTCCCATGATCCCCAGCGATTCCCTGTGCTTCTACACGGACCCGTTAAACCTTCTGCATCGCAAATGGCACAATCCCTGGGACGAAAGGCTGACCTCTGACGCTTCCTTCCTGGATCTGATTGAAGAAACCCAGGAAGGATACACAGCGCTGCTGGCAAGCCTTTATCAGCTGTTTCGCTCCCGACCCTATACCGATTTTGCAAGGCATGCCCTGAAGGACATCCTGGCCACCCTGGGAAACTGCTCCTACCATTCCGGTATGGATCCGGCCTTGGAACGGCCAAAATTTCAGGAATCCTGACCGGCCCGTCCCTTTTCTTCCAGGAATTCCGCCACCTGGCCCTCAATGATCTTCATCAGCCGGGTACGGGCTTCCACACTGGCCCAGGCGATATGGGGAGTAATCACCAGCTTATTGCTGTCCTTAATCTCCCTTAAGGGATTTTGGGGCGACATGGGCTCCTGTGCCAGCACATCCAGGCCCGCTGCCTGGATCTGTCCGTTGCTCAAAGCCTCTGCCAAATCTTCTTCCACCACAATCGGGCCCCGGCCCAGATTCAGAAAAATACAGCTTTTTTTCATTTTGGAAAACGCATTCCGATCCATCAGGCCCCGGGTATTCTCATTCAGGGGCGCATGTACCGACACAATGTCCGAGGACTGCAAAAGCGTATCGAAATCCACCCGTTCATAGCCTGCCTGGTTATTTTTTCCGGAGGTGGAATAATAAATTACCCGGCAGCCAAACAGGGAAGCCAGCTCCGCCACCCGTTTTCCAATGGTCCCCATCCCGATAATCCCCCAGGTTTTCCCGGAAATATCATGGAAGACATTGCCAAAATGGGTAAACATCGTATCGTCTACGTACTGCTCCGTCTTTACATAATCGTCATAATACCGCATCTTCTCCGCCAGATAGAACAACAGTGCGAATGTATGCTGAGCCACGGTTTCTGTGGAATAGCCCGCCACATTCCGCCAGGCAATCCCACGTTTGTTAAGATAATCCTTGTCCAGGTTATCCGTTCCCGTTGCGGTTACGCAAACCAGCTGAAGCTTCTTTGCTTCCCCAATGGTTTCCTCATTAATGGGAACCTTATTCAAGATCGCAATCTCCGCATCCCTTAGCCGTTCCCGTGCCTCCTCCCGGCTGGAAAAATCATATTTTTCCACCTGGCCGAAACGGGAAAATCCGCTGTAATCAATATCTTCTCCAATGGATTTCGCATCCAGAAATACAAGTTTCATTTTATCTCCTTTTCGGCCTGCGTATTCCAAGGAATACGACAAAACCCACAATCGTTACACCAATCATCATAAAAATCGTACTCATATAAGATCTGCTGGCATCGTAAAGCTTCCCGGCAATGGTGGAAGCAAAGGATGCGATAATCAGATTTGTGTTAATCAGGGAAAAATTCATCGGATAATTGGTTCTCCCAAAAAAGTCGCTGATAATGGCGGAGTTTGTAGGAGTTACTCCTCCGTAGGCAAATCCGCCTACTATGAACCCGAGAATAATAAACAGGAAATTCCCCGTATTCAATGCCAGAATCAAAATTAAGCCCGCCGCCACAAAAACGATCATATCCAGCGCCATGGTCAGCTGGTAGCCCTTTTTATCAAATAATCCGCCGAAAATCACACGTCCGATCCCGTTGAAAATAGAAACCAGACCTACCACCGTGGCGATATTTCCCGGAGAAACCCCCGTACCAACCTGGGAAGCAATCCCGTTTGCCTGGGAAACCAGGGCAAGCCCCGCCGCACTGATCAAAATTGCCCAGATATAATACAGCCAGAAGGAAGGCTGTTTTACCATTTCACCGGAAGGAATATCCAAAGCCGGCTCCCGGGTGGCCTTTTTATTAGCTGCCGCAGGGGGTACAAAATCCGGGCCGGGTTTTACAAAGAAGAAGCTGCAGATTACCATTACCACAAAAATAATCACTGCCATTACCCGGAACGTGGTTCTCCAGGCAGCCGGATCGGATTCCGGAGTTACCGCTACGAATAATTTTCCTACAATAAAGCTGCTAAGCCCGAATCCCATCAGAAGGATTCCGGAAATCAGGCCCTGCTTATCCGGAAACCAGGAGGACATGGTGCTCATAACCGCATTATAGGCAAAACCCGCTCCCAGGCCCGCCAAAACACCGAAGCCAAGATACAGAAGCGTAACCCCTGTGGTTGCCGAAGCAATCAGAAATCCTGCCAGGAATAAAATCCCGGAAAGCAGGACATAGACCTTCGGACTGACTTTTTTCGCCAAAATACCTGCAATCAGGCAGCCGACACAGAACATTGCCATGACAATCGTAAACGTCAGGGACAAAGGCGCCTGCTCCACGGCCAGTTCCCGGTTAATGACATTTGCCATTACGGACCAGGCATAGACCAGTCCCGCCAGAAGCAGGACAATTACACCGATTACCGCATAGACCCAACGGTTTAAAGATTTCATTATTGATACTCCTCTCTTTTTTGGAATTGTTATGCTGCTGCCCCTTTTGGAACAGCAGCCTGCTTTTTGGACGTATCATACATTTATATTTTGCATAATGCATCCTATATTATGCATTATATAACAATTCTTGTTTTTTTGTAAAGACAAACTTTTCTTGACGGCGCCGTATTTACACGGCTCCCGCCCGAATTACCAGCATGGCTACATTTCCCAGCATTTCTTCCACCGGGGCGCTTCTGGAAAAATCGCACACCGGAAGGGCAAAGCCCTGAAGCACCGGGCCATATGCATTGGCATGGCCAAAGATCTGAATCAGCTTTACGCCGATATTCCCCGCATGAAGGTTCGGGAAAATCAGGACGTTGGCTTTCCCGGCAACCTCGCTCTCCCGGGGTACCTTCTTTGCCGCAACCTTGGGAAGCAGGGCGGAATCCAGCTGAAATTCCCCGTCGCATTTGATCTCCGGGCGTCTTTCATGCACCAGCTCAATGGCTTCCCGGATCACGTCAATGGAAGCATGCTCCGCGCTTCCGCAGGTGGAAAAGGCCAGCATCGCTACCCGTGGCTCCCAGCCCAGCAGGGTTCTTACGGTATCCGCGGAAGCAATGGCAATTCCTGCCAAATCTCCGGCATCCGGCTGCGCGGTAATCGCACAATCCGCAATCGCAAAATACTGTCCCTGGGGGCCTTCAAAGCCCGGTACATCCGCGATTCCCAGGGAAGACACGCTTTCCACGCCCTCCTGCATTCCCACGATGGTCTGGGCGGAAATCAATACCTCCCCGGTGGAATAATCCTTTCCGGCAGCGACCGCATCGGTTTTTCCCAGCTTCAGCAGTACCATGGCAAGATTGACTGCATCTTTGGACTTGCGCAAAATCCCTTTTTCGGAGATATCGTCAAATTTCTCCGCGTACTCTTTCGCCAGTCCGGCGCGTACCTCTTCGCTGGTGTGATCATAATACGTAAAGCCTTCGGTAGAAATCCCGTTTTCCTTTGCCAAAGCTTCAATGGCCTCCTGGCTGCCTACCAGCACCGGAAAGCCGATTTTGCGAACATACACCTGTTCTGCCGTTTTCAAAATATCCTTATTGGATGTTTCCGGAAAGGCAACCCGTTTCGGATTCTGTTTTGCCCGTTCCGTTAATTCCGCTACTAAATTACTCATGGTATCCTCCTTTTTTGAATCCCAGGGGTTGTCCGTCTTCCACGGACAGTCCGCAAGCCAAAAAATATGCCTTAAAACGCCGCCTGCCGCCGCATCTTAAGGCATATCCTGCAAGTTGACAACCTCGCCGGAAGTCGGTCCCACTGGCGGTTTGTTCTCTCTGACACCCCCGGACAGCTCCGGATGTCCCTTATTCCTCCACCAATTCCAATACGTAATCAGCAGCTTCGCCTAAGGTCTTCTTTCTGCGGAAGTTCATGAACGGAATCTCTACGTCATACTCATCCTCTAAGAATGTGGTAATCTGACTGTAGTGAACAGACTTGGCATTCATCTCTTCAAAGGTTGTGTCCTCATTCAGGGATGCCACGTCCACACCCCATAAGGGCGCACCGCGTTCGATGATTTTTGCTAAGATTTCTTCTTTCATTTCCTAATCCTCCTTAAAAGTTTTCACCTTAAACCTCACCCATTCATTCTATTATACAGAACAATCTTCCTTCGGACAATGTGAAAAAACCATAATTTCCTTTCCGATATCCTTCTTTTCATTGTGTACCGTCACAAATCCCTTTGTACCGCTATTTTTCCGTCCTTTGTCACGACCCCTTCCAGCCATGCGCCGTTTTTGATCTGCCAGTCAAAATACGGGCGTTTCGGCTCCCCAAAAGCTTCCAGGATCGCCATAATCGTGCCACCGTGTACCACAAACGCCGCAGAAACAGCCTTCTTCTTTTGAACCAGCTCCATGGCCTTGAAAAACGCTTGACAGCAGCGGCTTTGAAACTCCAAAAGACCTTCTCCCTTTGGAAAGCCAATCCGGCCGCCGCTGTCAATGTAAGCCTGATAATCCGGATTTCCGGAAAGCTCCTGATAATTCCGGTACTCGAATTCCCCAAAATCCATTTCCTGCAGCCCTTCCTGCACATGGGCTTCCTGCCCCGGATACAAAATCGCCGCTGTCTGGCGGCACCTGAGCATGGGGCTTACGATTACCAGCTCTGCCCGGGGAATTTGCATCCTTGCAAGCTCCGTAACCGTTTCCGGCCAAAGGGGCTCGTCGGTCCGTCCCACATACCGTCCCTGTGTATTTCCTTTTGTCTTTCCATGGCGGACAAATGTAAGTTTTACCCCTTCACGGCATCCAATCTCTTTCATGCAAAACCCTTTCATTCAAAGCTCTCCATCTGCCATTTTACACGGCTTCCTTTCTCCCCCTTGCAGACCACCAGCTTTCGGTCCATCTGCTCCTTTAGCTCCGTCACATGGGAAATAATCCCCACCAGCCTGGTTTCCCCGGCCAGCTCCTGCAGGATCCCAATGGCTTTTCCCCGGGATTCCTCGTCCAGGGAGCCAAAGCCCTCGTCAATAAACATCGTATCCAGCCGCACCTTTCCGGCCGTCTTCTGTACCACATCCGCCATGCCAAGGGCCATGGACAGGGCCGCCAGAAAAGATTCTCCGCCGGAAAGTGTCTTCACATCACGGACACGATCCGTCACCATATCATAGACATCCAGATCCAGCCCTGCTTCCTGCTGCCGCCCCAGCGCATCCAATTCCCTGCATCTTAGCAGGAAACGCCCGCCGCTCATGGGGGCCAGCCTGCGGTTCGCCTCGCCCACAATCTGTTTAAAGTAGCGGCGCTGTACATAAGTCTGCAAATCCAGCCGTGCCTGCTGCCGCAGGTTTCCGTTGGCCGTCCGGGACAAGGTTTCCGCCGTTTCGTATTCCCTTACCAATGCTTCCCGCTCCTCATAAAGCCTTTCCAGCTGCTCCTTTTGCTGCAGATTTCCGTTTTTTAAGGAAAACAGCGCCAGCTTCCCCTTCTCCAGCTCCCCTTTCTGTGCGGCCAGCTCCCGTTCCTGCTCCTGCAGCCCGGAAATATCCACCGCTTCTTTTCCTTCCAGGGAAGTTTTCAACAATTCCAGCTGTTTCCTTTGTTCTTCCAGAACCCCTTCCCCTTTGGCCAGCTGCTGGCGGAGCCGGTCCAAGGTTTCCTGTACCGTTTTCTGCTTTCCTTCCAGCTGCCGTTTTTCCTCCCGCAACCGGAACATATGTTCCTCTACATATTCCTTGGAAGGGAAGGACAGCTGCTCCTGTAATTCTTTCAGGGACTGGGCTGCTTTTTCATATGCCAGATCCGTTTCATAGGCCCGCTCCTGCAGGGCTTCCCGCCGTTTCACCAGCTCCGCTGCCCGGCCCGCCTGTTCCTCCTGCCAGGCCGCCTGCTTTCGATACTGTTCCTGCATGGCCTCCAACCGTGCTTTCTGCTGCCGGATACCTTTTAAAAAGGATCTGCTTTCCTCCAAGGCGGAATCCAGCTGTTTTCCCCAAGTTTCCACCCAAAGCTCCGGATTCTCTCCCGGTCCTCTCCCCGGATCTTCCGGTTCCTCTGCCTGCCCTTTTACAGCTAGTCCCATCCCTTCCGGATTCAGAAGCCTTCTGCTATTATAAAGGAACAGCCGTTGTTCCCCTTCCCATTGCTCTTTTTGCATCCGGAACGCTTCCTGGGCTTCGTCTAAAAGCTGCTGGGCTTCCTCCCGCTGCTCCTTTGCTTCCGCAACCTGCTTTTGGGTTACCGCTTCCCCGGACAGCCTGGCTGGCCTGGGATGGCTTTTAGAACCGCAGACCGGGCAGGGGCTGCCCTCTTCTAACCCTTCCGCCAGCAGTCCGGCCTGTTCTTCCACATAGATTTGGCTGCATTGCTCATAAAAGCGGTTCCGTTCCTTCAGCCTTTCCAAAGCTTCCGCTGCCCGGGCCCTGGCTTTCTTCAAAGCCGTCTTCTGCTTTTCCATCCGCTCCTGCTGGACCTTCAGCTCCTTCTGTTCCTCCAACCGCCTTGCCCCTTCTTTTTCCTGCTGACAAAGGGCGGGCAGCTGCGCCAGCTCCGGTTCCAGCCCCTTTTGGCTTTCCGCAACGGTTTCCAGCTGTTTTTTTAAGGCTCCCTCCTGCTCCCTGGCCTGTTCCAGCTGCCTTTGCACCTGTGTCCGGGAAACTTCCGCTCTCTTCTGCTCCTCTTGCCGTTCTTTCAGGCGCTCATACTTGGGAAGCATGCTTTTCGCTTCTGCCAACTCCTGGGTAAGTACCGGAAGACGTTCCTCCAGGGCGGTTTCCAGCCGGAGCCGATGCCCCTCCCATTCTTCCTGCTTTTTCCCCAAATCCCGAAGCTTCGTCTGAATTTCCGAAACGGAAGCTTCCGTTTCCTGCTTCCGGGTAAACTGCAGATTCTGTTCCTTCGCCCGGGCAAGCTTTACTTTTACATCATCCAGCTTGTCTGTTACGGACTTCTCCCGGGCTTCCAGGCGCCCGGCCTGCTCTGCGACGGACCGTTCCATCTCTTCCAGCAATGCAAAAACAGCGGCCTGTCCGGTTTCCACCTTCTCCGCCGCCTGCTTCCAAGCCTCTTTTAATTCCTCTGCGGGGCATTGGACATTGAAAAGTACATGCTCCAGCAGATTTCGATTCTCCGCCAGTTTTCCATAAAGCGCTTTCCCGGTTTCTTTCAGCCGGTTCTGGATCTGCCAGTATATTCTGGTATCAAAAATACGGGAAAAAATCTCTTTCCGCTCCCGGGAGGGGGCATGGAGCAGCTTTAGGAATTCTCCCTGGGCAATCATGGAAATCTGGGTAAACTGGCTTACATCCATTCCCAGAATTTCCCGGATCTTCTCATTGGTTTCTTTATTTTTCCCGGGAAAAACCGTACCGTCGGGCATCGTCAGCTCCACTGCCGCGGATTCCATGGTATAGGTATAGGCCCCTTCTTTATTTCTGCGCTTGCTGATACGACGATAATTGGGATTCCGGCGGACAATGTACTGCTGCCCTCCGTAATCAAACAGAAGCTCCACAAAAGTAGGCGTCCCTTCGTCGGCAAACTGGCTGCGCATCATATCCCCGTCCCGCCTGCCGCCGCTGGTCTCGTCGAACAACGCGTACGTAATCGCGTCAAATACCGTTGTTTTCCCGGCTCCCGTATCTCCGGTAATCAGAAAAATCCCGCGGTTTACCCGGGAAAAATCTATCTCCTCCCGTCCGCCGTAAGAACCAAAGGCAGACATGGTTATTTTGATCGGCTTCATTCACACGCTCCTAACTCCTGCCCCAACAGCTTCTGGAGCCAGGCTTCCTCTTCTTCACTCATGGTCTGTCCCCGCATCTCCTGGTAAAAAGAAGCAAATACCGTCAGGGGATCCTGATAAACCTCTGTTTCCTCCTCCTGCTCCAAAAGACTTCTGGTGCGGCGGTTGTCCACCCGCAGTTCCAGTACGAAATCGTACCGTTCTTCCAGCTGTTCCTTGGGATGGTAGGGCTCCTTTTCATCCGTAATCGTGACCGAGAGAAAATCATGGCAGTTCTCCTCCGTGGCGCGGGAAAGCACCTCCGCCAACAGCCCCCTTTCCCGCCGGACCTCCTGCAGAGGCTGTAACGGGATCGTCTCAATCCTTGGCGGCGTCCCTTTTTCTGCCAGCGTCACAAGGGTAATGGATTTCTCATGGTTCTCCTCGCTGACGGAATATTTCAGCGGCGTTCCGCAATACCGGATATGGGGCGCTTTTACCTGCTGAGGGCCATGAATATGCCCCAGGGCCACATAATCGAAATGTTCTACCAGGGAAGCATCCACACTGTCAATGCCCCCTATCTGGAACGACTGCTGCTCCGAATCACACTGTTCCGGCCGCTTTGTGCCGTTGACATAGAATTGATGGGAAAGCAGCACATTCCGGGTTCCGGATTCCAGCTGTCCTTTCTGAAGCCCTTCCCGCAGCAGCAGCTGTTCCACGGCGCTGTGGTAGTCCGTCACCGTACCTTCTTCAAACAAATGCCGGATATAGCCCGGCTTTAAAAAGGGCATCAGGAAAAAACGCACCGTTCCCCACTCATCCGCAAGGGTAACACATTTCAGGTGCTCCCCCTCGTCAAAGGGCGGCAGCGCCGACAGGTAAATTTCATTCCGTTCCAGAAATTCTTTTGCATAGGACAGCCGCTGGGGGCTGTCATGATTTCCTGCAATCATAAGCACCGGAATCCGTGGTTCCAATGCTGCCAGCTGATTTAAAAATTCGTCAAATATCAGATATGCCTCCCCGGAAGGTACGGATTTGTCAAAAATATCCCCGCTGATTAGCACGGCATCCGGTCGGTATTCCTCCGCCCGCGCAACGATCTGCCGAAGAACCGCCCGCTGATTTTCCTTTAGGTTATAATAATGCAGCTGTTTTCCGATGTGTAAATCAGACAAATGAAAAAATCTCAATGAGTGTCCTCCAAATACTTCTTCAGGTCTTCCATCTGCTCCTTCGCCTGTTGATAGCCTTCCTCATATAACCGGGTCAGCTTATCCGCTTTCCCCTCGGTCCGTCCAATCTCCACTTTCTTCTTCGGAGCAATGATAAAGACCTCACCTCTGGCTTCAGCCTCGTAAAGCTCCTGTACACATGCATTGTACCGTTGGGGACGCTGCTGCAGGTCTTCCACGATCTTCGGATATTTCCGGTAGAGCTTTCCGGCAATTTTCCCGGCTTTTCCCGGCTTCTTCACGTAACCCCGCTCTCTGGTCAGAATAACGATATTTTTATCACAGCCTTCTTTGATCGCCTGCTTATATGGTATGGAATCGGACAATCCCCCGTCCAGGTAATAGCGTCTGCCGATTTTCACCGGCTGGAACAGCACCGGAAGGGAACAGCTGGCTAACAGCATATCAAATTTTTCGTCACGCCTGGGCACTTCCAGATATTCTGCTTTTCCGGTGTGGATGTTCGTGACGGTAGCCACTACTTTTCCCGGAAACCGTTCAAATTCTTCATAATCAAACGGCACCAGCTGATTCGGAATCTCACTGAATACAAAGGAAATGTTGTAATAACTCCGGTTGCTTCGGTTCAGCAAATGCCGGGGGCCCATATACCGCTTATCCGCCATATATTCCTGGGCAATTGCCAGATTCCGCCCTTTCTGCTTCGATAAATAACTTACCCCGTAAGCAATTCCGGCAGAAACGCCGATCAGATAATCCGGCATGATCCCTTCTTCCAAAAATGCATCCGTCACACCGCTGCTGAATAAGGTCCTGCTGGCGCCGCCCTCCATTGTGATTCCCAGTTTCATGTTCTGTCCTTCTTTCTGATTTCTAATCATTCACAGCAGGAACCATGCCCCTGCCCGGATTCGCCCGGGCCGGTCCTTAGTTGGGCCTGCCGTGACCATTCCTATTATAATCCATTCCGGGCCCTTCATGCAAGCGGGAATCCATGCGGAAAGCACCTAACACCTAAATGGGGTTTTGCCGTTACCGGGGATGTTCCAACGCTTTCTGCAGTTCTTCAAAAACCTGCCTTGTTGCCTCGGGATCTTCATCATTCAGGTAATAGGTCATTCCATCATTTGTTAAAACTTTCACAAATGGCGGTTCCAGCCTTCGGACGCAGACCTTGCAGGAAACAAAGCCTTCTGCCATAAAAGAGCCCTTCAGTATGGATTCCATCCCGGTTCCCACCCGCTTGCTCATAGAGGGAAGCTCCTCCAACAGTTCCGCCTCCGAGATCTCGGACAATTCCAGCCGATATTCCTCATGATATTGGCCGGAAACCAGGGCGCGGTCCTCAAGCGTCAGGGAAATCGGAACAAACTCCTCCACCAGCATGAATCCCGCCGCCCAGAGCAGCAAACCCAGGGTTCCCGCCACGATAATCCCCATAACCACTTTACCGGAGGTCTTTGCCATATTAATCGTGGTTCCGATTCCCACCCGTTTATTAACCATAAACCGCCGGTCATTCTTATTATAATAGAAAATCCCATAAATCCAATGATCGTCTTCTTCTACCGTCAAAGCTGTTTCTTTCTCATATTTCCGGTATACCTTCCGGATATTGATCTCGGCAATACAGCCTGCTGCCACTGACGCTACGCCGTATAGTCCCGTACCGGCCAGGATCAGGATGATTCCCTGCCGGACCTGATGCATGGCATACCACATCACAAATAAGAACAGCGTATTGCACCAAAGCATCACACTCCAAAAGCGGCTCCACTGATACTGGCGTACCCGGGCAAGCTGAATATTCACCTCACTTTGAAAGCTTATGACATCGGTGCTTAAATGCCAGAACCAATATTGCAGGCCAAAGCAAAGTATTCCCATCAAAAACATCAGCAAAAGCATTCCCTCCGCCCACCATCCATAGAAGGAATCCTTTCCCCAACATAATTCTCCGATGATCGGAATCAGGGAAACTGCCAATCCCGCCAGAGACAGCTTCAAAAACGGCTTTGGTCTCGGCTCCGCCGCTGCTTTCAAATCCACATATACTCTTTCCCTGTGACTTTCTGTTTCTGCTGCGTCTTCCCCGCCGCTGACCGCCATCCGCTCCCGCTTTAATGTTTTCAGACGGCGATTTCCTTTGGCCAGAGGAATAAAAAATACTATGATTACATAAATTATCCACAGCATTTGCCCGCTGAGGACCAAAGAATCCCACTTCGGAATACAGGTCAGGGCAAACAGCAAAAGCCCCGTCCACAGTAAAATGATCATTTCTTTCCGGAACCGGCGCACGATATCCTGCACTTCCGCTTCGTCCGCCGCGCCGGGCCACAGGGTAACCCCCATCAAAACATTTCCTTTCTGCCTGCCCTCCCAATAGAGTCCTGCAAACATAATAACCAGTGTCGGCAATAAGCAGACCGCCATAATAATCTTAAGTCCCATCACACTACCTCCTGTAAACCTTCTGCAAAATTTCCGTCAGCTCCTGTTCCGAAATTCCATGTAGCTTTGCTTCCGCGGCAATTAAGGACAGTTCCTCCCAAATTGCTTTCCGCTTCTCCTCCAAAAGCCCCCTTCCACCGTCTCCGCCGGGAAGATGTACCATCGCACCGTTGCGGCGGTCCGTAATGATATAGCCCTGCTGCTTCAAAAGCTGGTATGCCTTATTCACCGTCATAGTATTAATGCCTGCTTCCATCGCCAGCGCACGCACGGTTGGAAGCCGTTGGCCTTCTGCATATTCCCCCCGGGCAATGGCCGTTACGATGGCATTCCGAATCTGCAGGTAAATCGGAAGATCGCTGGAAAAATCCAGTGTCAGTATCATATGCTTTTCTCCACCCCTCATTGTCTTATTTGTATTATATCTATTAATACAAAATATGTCAAGGGAAAAGCCGCAAAAGCATTTGTTCCTGCGGCTTTTCCCTTACCGTATTAGCCTGCGGCCGTGCAGCGCAGTGCACGGCCTAGGGGGGAACAGCAACACTTTTCCCTTACTCTGCAATCCGGTTGACACAACCCATAAATATCGGAAGCCCGGTTTCCGACTCCACTATGGCAAATACATACGGACGGTCAAAGGTAAGTACAAGAGGCTCTTCCATAGCCCCTCCGGCCTCCATTTCCACGGATGTTACTGCCGCAGCTTTTGTCCCCCTCCGGTTTACTTCGATATAGGTTTTATGAATCACCCGTTCGATCCAGACCGGATCGGAGTCCTCCGTAACCATAGCCGAGAAATCCGCCCCTTCCTGAAGCGCTACTCCCATGCCAAGGGCTTCCAAAACCTCCTGAAGCTCCGCGGCATCCTCAAAGGAGAATTCCGGCATTGTTACAAAAACCTCCTCTTCCCTGGCATTCCGAACCGCCTCTGCAAAATCATGGTCTTCCGGCTTCAAATCCGCCACGTATTCCAAAGCCGACATTCCCTCCGGGGGCAGGATTCCCGCAAAGGCATACTCCCGGCCCTTATAGTATTTCAAAAATCCGGCTCCTCCGTTTAATTGAAAATAAGCGGTTTCCTGGCTGTGGAGCATAGTCCCGGTTTCCGTTTCTCCGGCTCCGTTGCAAAACCTGCCGTCCGTATCAATCTCTTCCTTTTCATAAGGTTCCTCCCAATCCCCTTCAAAAGCAATCGCATTCATCAGATAAATGGCTGCCGTAGTGGGGATTTCCTCTATGATGGAAGGAATCATTTGATTGGTATTCTTTTTTACCCAGCGGTTCATATCATCCACTGTCGTTTGGTCAAAGGGAGACCGGAAAACATCAGCATTATAATATTTTTTTACATCTTCAATGAATGCCTCCTGTAATTCCACACAACCGGACCGCACCCAAACCGAGTCCGCAATCCGGAACTCCACTTCCTTACTTTCCCGCATCCGTTTCTGCAGGGTATACAAAATCTCATTCAGCCGTTCCGCTTTCATTCCGCCGGAAAGCACCTGCTCCATGGCCGCCAGCGTCTCCGAACCTGCCCCATTTTCCGTCATGCCAAGAGCCGTCAGAATCGAACTCTGGGAAATCAGAATATTTTCGTCTTCTTTCCCCATCTGCTTCAAGGTCTCCTGGAACAGCTTCAGGGAGGCTTCCGACAATGCACGGATTTCCTCCTGAGTAATCCGGGTTTCGGCCGGTTGTCCGGCTTCCATTTTGGTCTCGGAGTCTTTCATCTCTTTGTCCATACTCCCACAGCCCTCCGTCCAAAGAAAAGCCAGGATCACCAACCCGCCTGCTGCCAACCGCAGTTTCCGCAAAAAACAGTTCTTTTTTTCCTTTTTCTGTTTTCCCGTCATCTTCCATCCACTTCCTTTCATTTTACAAAGCGTTCTCTTAAAACCTCTGTTATTATAGATACGGACGAAAGGAAGGGTTTTTATGTCCACCTTACGCTGTCCACAAGCTGCTCCATGTCCTCGTCCATTAAGACCTTGA
>CAJUSQ010000068.1 GCA_910588885.1 uncultured Lachnospiraceae bacterium | reverse complement strand
CTGCCATACACCGCTCCATACATACAGGGAACGGAATAATCCGGCGTCACCGAAGAAGTTTACGGGATCCATACCGATTTTGGATAAAAGGACATTTACGATACCGGTTCTTAAATCCATCATCTGCATCATCATACCAACCAATACAACCACTGAGATAAAGTAGGGAGCATAGGTTACCATCTGCACGGATTTTTTGAAGAAGCGGTTCCGTACTTCGTTAATGCCGATGGCAAGTAAAATAGGGATCGGGAAGTTTACGATTAACGTATAAACACCCAATATCAATGTATTTTTAATAACAAGGACACTGTTGGTAGAGGTCAAAAATTGTATGAAATACTTAAGTCCAACCCAGTCGCTTCCTAAAATACCTTTTGAAATACTGTAATCTTTAAAGGCGATGATAATACCGCCCATGGGAATGTAGGCGAAAACAAAGGCATAAATGACAGGAAGGGCAATGATTGCCCAGAACTGCCAGTTATAATTTTTCATTTTTCTCTTTTTTTCGGCAGGCAGTGTAGTATTTCCTTTTGCCATAAAGACTCCTCCTTTTCTAGAAGAGCCGCCCGCAAGAGGCGGGCGGCTCTTAAGCTTCCTTCTTCTGCAGTTTTCTGCATTGATTAATTATTTGCGGCTTCCTGCATTCTGTCATAAGCAGTCTGATATACTTCGATCAGAGTGGATAAGCCAGCGGCATCCAGGGAAGAAATGTAGCTGTCCCAATCCGCGTCAATGTCCCTTGCACCGGTCATGAATGCAACAGAGGTTTCTTCGATCAGCTTTTCGATTTCTACGGCGATGGTAGATACTTCGGTAGCTTCTTCGTCAGTGATCTTCAATTCACTCAGCTGTACATAGTCGGTGTTTTTGCCGTAAGGCTCATACAGTTCCTTGCTGGCATTGTAAAGGAGAAGCTCCAGGCCGTCAGGAGAGTAAGGATCAATAGTGGGGTCAGTTGCCCAGCCAAGACGATAGTCAGCCGGAGCTACACGGATACCTACATCCTGCCAGTCATGGTTCTGAGGTTCTGCGGAATAAGAATTAATAATTTTACAGTAAGCGGGTTCGCCGTTCAAACCAACTTCTCCTTCCGGATTGAGAACCCAGTCAGTTCCTTCTTCCGCACCATACTGAGAAGTTAAGTCACCGATATCACTGAAGAAATAGTCAACCCAGCGCAGAACGGCTTCGGGATTCTTGCAGCTCTTGGTAATGGTAAGAGCGCCGGAGGATACTGCCTGATCCGGCCAGTACCAAGCAATCTGAGTGCCGTCCGGGCCTGCGATCGGAGCCAAAGCGGAATACTGTTTGTACAGATCCGGATTGGAAGCAGAGTCAATACAGTCGGAAATGGTACCTGCTGTGAAGAATAATACCGGAGCCTGGTTTACAAGACGCTTTAAGTCCTCACTGGTCTGGGTGAAGTCTGCATCATAGATTGCGCCCATCTGATACAGTTCGTTGATGAACTTCAGACCTTCTTTGTATTTGTCATTGGTAGCCATACATTCCATCTTACCGGTGGAAGAATTCAGGGCGATGTGGTCCCGAACATTGAGAGTCTGGGATTTAATGGGATCAAAGGTATAAGCGCCCATTAAGAAGTCCTGCATACGAACAAACCATCCGGTTTCTGCGCCGGCTACAGCGATTCCGTCCGGATGCTTCTCCAGGAATTTCTGGCAGACATCCTTGAACTCTTCGGTAGTGGTGGGGGCTTCTACGCCGATTTCCTCCAGGAAAGCAGTATTTACCCACATTTTACGCGCATAGTTACAGTGGAAGCAGTCGTTAATGTTTGCAATGGAATAGATTTTTCCATCGGTTTCGATGGTCTGATCCAAACCAAACTGTTCCATCATTTTTAAGTAGTTGGGCATGATATCTTCGGTCAGATACTGGTCAATCGGAATAAGGATTTCCTCTTTAACACCGAATTTTGCAATATTCGGGCTTACGCCGAAAATGAAATCCGGAAGATCATCGTTCTGAAGGATCATGTTCAGCTTATCTTCCCAGTCGTCACGTCCGCCGGTTAAGAAGTTCATCTTGATTCCGGTCTTTTCTTCCATGTATTTCGTAAAATCGTTGGTAGCAAAATCCTCTACATTGGGCATACTCATGGTGAACATGGTCATTTCCAGTTCGCCTTCCTCTACGATCGGGTAAGAACCCGGTGCAGACAATTTTACTTCTGCTGAAGCGTTGCTGCCGCTGCCGCCTCCCTCATTCTTTTCTGCGTTATCGCCGCCACCGCCGCAGCCTGCCAGCATCCCGACTGCCATAAGTCCTACTAAGCCAAGGGATACCAGTTTCTTCAAACTATCTCTCTTCATAGTTCCTCCTCCTTCTATTATTATAGAAAAATTTTACAGAAAAGCTTTCCATCACCTCGCGTATCAAAATGACGGGAAACAAATTGGCGCGCCTCATTTTGTTTGTGCATTTCGTACACGTGATAGAAATTTTCTTCTTCTATTTTATAAAAATTTTATGAATCGCACAACGAACAATCTTTTTTTTACCATACAATTTTTGAATTTTGGGTAAAAAACACAAAAAAACCCCTTGTTTCCTGTAAAAAGGACAAGGGATTTCTTTGTTTCGGTAAAAATATCCGGTTTTTATTTCGCAGCTTTGGACTGCTCCTGCTGTTCCTGCATTTTCTGATAATCGCTGGGTGCGACGCCTACCACCCGTTTGAAGGCCCGGCGGAAGGAATAGTCGCTGCTGTAGCCTACGGCCTGGGCGACTTCTCCCACAGGACGGCGGCTTTTTAAGAATTCCTGTGCATAACGGAGCCGTTTCATCTCCAGATAGGAACTGAAGCTGACACCATACATTTTTTTAAAATCACGATAGAGCCGTTTTTCCGGCAAATTCAGCTGCTCGGCCAGGACTGCCAGGTTGAATTCCGCGGCAGAATAGCCCTGTTCGATACAGGCTTCGATTTCCTTCTTCAAATCCTCCAGGCCCTTGTCCTGGCAGAGAATCCTTTGATCCTCAAAATATTGCCAGGTATGCCAGATAGCATCCTCAATTTCCTGAGGAAGCCGGGCGCTGTGAATCTCCTTGAGCAGAGCTTCCTGGTTTTGGTCTTTCAGCTGTTCTCCCAGGCACCGAAGAAGGATGCACCGCAGCACTTCCAGATTGTACCGGGCAGGCATGGATTCCCCCCGGGGGATGTAGAGATAATTTTCCCGCACCTGGGCCATCACGGTAGTCATTTGCTCCCGGGCGCCGCTTTTGATGGTCTTTTCCAGCTGGATTTCCAGTTCCACCGTAAAAACCACATGCTGATGCCGGGGCAGCTCTTCAATCATACAGGGGATACGGAGCTTATAGTACCGGGCATATTCGCAGATCCGGCAGACGTGCTCATATTCTTCGGCAATCGCCAGGGCCGTATCGGCTTTTTTGCTGATTCCGGTGAAAATATTCACCGGGATTTGGCTGTAAACCTTGTAATTGATATTTTCAAACAGCTGTTTCAAATTTAATTCATCTATGGATGCGTTTCCGATGGAAAGGAAAAGCACATAATTGAAGGAACCCAGGTTTATTATGAGATAAGGCCAGGGGAGCAGCTCATCCAATACCTGCTTCAGGGTTTCTTCCAATGCGTCTGCGGAAATTCCCGCTTCCTGCTGCATGGGATTTTCGGCTTCCAGGGCCGCCAGGACACAGGGCAGCTCAATGGGGAAGGGCAGATCCGCTTCTGCCAGCTCCCGGGACAGCTCTTGTTCGGAGTCATAAATGCCGAAAAGGATCTTCTGGATAATCCCCTTTTGCAGCCAGTCCTTCTGTTTATCTAAAGTCAGATGGAGATTGTCCACGTAATCAAAAACACCGCCGAAGTTTTTCCATATATTGGTGGATTCCCCCTGGGGCGGCGGGGTCTTGGAATATTTTTCCTTGTATTTCAAATATTGATCCACCAGGGTTTGGTTGCTGTTCCAATACCAGAGACAGATGGCAACGCCAATCAGTATGGACAATATGCATAAAACCAGGGTGACATACTTACCGGGGCCCACCTTGGAAAGAAGCTCCTGCTTTGGCAGGATCGTTATGATGGACCAGCCGTTTACCTCCGTGGGGGCCCGGTTGACGGTAATCGTCCGGGTGCTTAGGCCCGCCTGGGCCAGGTAATCCTGCCAGTCGGAACATTCGGGGTCCGGAGTAGGGTAGGAACTGTCCAGGACATATAAAGTTGTAACCGTATCGTGGACAAATAAAATCTGTCCTTCCTGGTCCGTTAAGAAGGCAATGCCGCTGTCGACCCCCAGGCTTTGGGACAGCAGGTTCTTCAATTCCCGTTCCTGCAGGTCAATGACGACCACACCGGCCGTATCCCGTTCGTTTCCGGTATAATCAAAATGCTGGATAATCCGGAATTCTTTGGGCATTCCTTCGCCCACATCATGGTAAAGCCCGTTCTTTTTTAAGTCAAAAAGGCTCTGTACCAGCTCATCATAGTCAGCATTTCCGTCGGAAATGTCCATAATGCTCATTCCAAGGGGCGAGTTGGAGGCTACCTGGGGAATCTTGAACAAATAGGAAGATTCAAAAGGCAGCAGATAAATATTTTTGATAAAACGGTTCAGAAGGGCATAGTCCGGATAGGACTTGGCCAGTTCATAGGCGTGATAATAGGTTTCGGCGGAGGCATCGGCGTTCTTGGCCAGCATATATTGCTTCAAGGAACCGTCGTTGGTAATATATTTGGCCACATTGGAGATCTGCTCCACTTCCTTACTGAAGGTCACGGCCGCTTCTAAGGAGAGATTCTGCGCCTTTTCCTTCTGAATGTCCAACAGGGCCTTCTGCATTGTGAAATAAATAACGAGGATTGCAATGGCAGGGGCCAATATAATGACAAGGTAGGAACAAAGCAGGCGTATGGAAATTTGTTTCCGTTGGGGGATCCCCTCTGTTTTTTTCATAGTTCTTTCTCTTCTTTCCCTTGAAAACTTCATGCTTCTATAGTACAGTAGCCTTATCAAAAGATAAGGAGCAATGTATGAGATTCAAATCAAAAAAGCAATTACCGCTTCTGAGGCTTTACAGCGGAAATTCACTGATTTATGATGGCCTTTTAAAGGACGTACCCCTGAAAGAGGAAGTGATCCTTCAAAAAAGCCTGGAGTTTTTTGACGACCCGGAACCCTGCCACATCCACCGCAGCGCCGTCCGCACCCGGCTGACAGCCGAGCTGCTTAAGGAGCTGACGGAGAGGGGAGAAGAAGTCCCGGGGCCGCTGCTTTGCGCCTATTCGGAGTTTTCCGAAATAACCCGGTGCATTCTGGCCTAGGCTTATGTACTAAAAGAATAGAAAATACAGGGCGTAGCCAAAAAACAACAGGGCGTTAAAAATCTTTACGGCCCCTAAGTGGCGGAGCATAAATTCCGAAATGTGCTCTGTGTTCCTGGTTTTCTGGATGATGGCCAGCATCAGGAAAGCCGGAAGGGACATGGCGGTCACATAGACCAGGAAATAGAGCCACACCAGAGTGACGCCGTCCCGCAGTAAATAAGTGATGGACGCCATGTAAATCTGTCCGGTACAGAAGAATTCTCCTACGGAGATGGCCATGCCAAGCCCCAGAATCAGCAGGGGCTTTAAAATCCCGGTATAGCTTCCGGCCCTGCGGATCAGATTGTGGTTCCATCGCCGCATTCCGGTGGGAAGTTGGGTTCGGATCTTTCCGTAATCCTGCCGGAAAATCCGTACTGCGTCCACCCCGTACAAAATCCCGGCTCCCAGAAACAGCAGAATCAGGATGATATTTAAAATCCGGCCTGCTCCGGCCAGAAAATAACCTTCCAGCCCGGCAGCGGAGAAATAGATGATCAGGCCGATGGTAAAATATGCGGCGTATTTCCCGCCCAGATACAGCAGCCCGTTTTTCCAGACGGAAGCTTTTTCCGCAACCATAATGGAAAGGAGCATCAGCAGCATGGAAATGGAACAGGGATTCAGCCCGGCCAGCAGTCCGGCCCCTGCCAAAGTCAGAAGCCCCTGGCGGACTTCAGGTGTTTCGGTTTCCAATTGGGTCCGGGCCCTGCCTGCCGCTGCCAGCAGGGTGCCGGGGGCGGCTGCTCCTGCCAGTTCATCCGGCGCTAAGGCGGTAATGGCCGAAGCCCCGGTTTTTGCCTGGGTTCCGTAGAACAGGGCCGGTACTTTCTGTTCCTGCTCCGGCAGGCCGTAGTCCCGGAACAACGCTTTCAGGAAATCCAGACAAGGGTCTTTGATAATATTATATTCTATTATTTCTGTTTTTGCAATTTCCGGTTGCGAATTCAGCCAATCTTTTACCGCTTCGCAATCTTCACAGGCTTCCGTGGTAAACAGCAGCAGCACCGGAGCCTGGCGGCCGTCCAAAGCGGCCTCCAGCTGCCGGATCAGCGCCAGGGATTCTTCCAGATGTGAAATTTTGTTGTCAGAATTTTCCGCTTCACTCGATTCGGAGCGTCTTTTTTCTGATGTTTTATCGCTTTGAGGGTGCTGCGTAGCGGCTTCCTCGTTGTTTTGAGGGTGTTGCGTAGCGGTTTCCTCATTGGTTTGAGGGTACTCCGTAGCGGTTTCCCCTCCGGATTGTCCGGCTGCTTCACGGAGCAGCGGCTCCATTTGCGCAAGGCCGCTGGCCCATTGCCCATTAACGAGGAGAACCGGAAGGGAAGTCCCTTCCGGAATCTGGTATGTCTGAGCCTGGTCTTCGTACCGTTCCCGGCAGGAGTCCAGAAAAACGTTATAGGTGGTTATTTTTCCCTGAAGGGCAGCTTTTTCATCGGGACTTAGGCACTCCTCGATTAGCTGGTAAAAATCGGCGTCGCCACTGCAGGAAGCACAGACATTTTCATAATAAAATTCTACGGAAAGAGGCTCTTTGCCCTGCAGCTGCATGGGAATCCGGCCAAGCAGAAGAAGCAGGAGGATTCCCGCGGCAAACGGCAGGGGCCAAAAGACCCCGCGTTTCCGGCTCATGGCTTAAAGCCCTTCCAGGACATTGCGGGCCGCCCGGACGGCCGCTTCCTCGGTGCGCCAGATTTCATATTCGCTGATTTCGGAAAGGCCCATATTTACATTCTCCTTCCGATAGCGCATGACGCTGTCCAAGGTGGTTTTCCCGGACATATGATAAGCGGTTGTCCCGGTCAGGGGGTAGAGCTGTTCGATCACCTGGGCGTTGACGCCGCTTCCCGCCTGGATGGCAATCCTTCCCCGGCTTCTGGCTACCAGTTCCCCGATCAGGGAAGCGCCCTTCAAGCCGCTGTTTTCCTGGCCGGAGGTCAGAATGGTGGAAAAGCCCAGGTCAATGGCTTCCTCCAGCGCTTTGTAGGGATCCCGGCAGACATCGAAGGCCCGGTGCAGGGTCAGCGACATTCCTTTGGCAGCATCGCAGAGAACCTTTAAACGTTCCGTATCCAAATCCCCGTCGGGGGTCAGGATGCCGATTACCGCCCCATTGGCGCCCAAGTCCCGGAAAGCGGCAATTTCCTGACACAAAATAGAAAATTCTGCGTCCGTATAACAGAAATCTCCGAAGCGGGGCCGAAGCAGCACATGGATGGGAATATCCGAATGCTTCCGGATTTCCTGATATAAGTAGGGGCTGGGCGAGGTTCCGCCGATAATCAGGTTGGCGCATAATTCTAACCGGGAAGCGCCGCCGTTTACGGCAGCAAGGGCAGATTCTACGGAATCCACACAAACTTCCAATATAAATTCTTTCATATTCTATCCCTCTTTTTTTCTTGACTTATGATATAGATCTGCGGCAAAGCTGGTAAAGGGTGGAAACACCGGCTCCGGTTGCCCCGGCGGACTGGAAGGCGAAAATGGGGCTTTCTACCCAGGCCGTTCCGGCAATGTCCAAGTGCAGCCAGGGGGTTCCTTCTGCAAAAGCCCGGATGAACAGCCCTGCTCCGATGGTTCCGCAGTCCTTGGTGACATTTTTTACGTCTGCCAGCTTGCTTTCGATTAATTTTTCATGCTCCTCATAATAGGGAATCCGCAGATACCGTTCCCCGGATACCTCATAGGCATGCTTGAATTCCGCATACCAGCTGTCGGAATCACAGAGTACCCCGCCGATGGTAAAGCCCAGTAAGCCTGCCACCGCCCCGGTCAGGGTGGCGATATCCAAAAGCTCGGTAACATTTTCGTTCTTTACCGCATAGGATACGGCATCGGCCAGAATCAGGCGGCCTTCCGCGTCGGTATTTAAAACCTCGATGGTCTTACCGGAATAGGAGGAAATCACGTCTCCCGGCAGAAGGCTTCCGGCGGAAATCCGGTTCTCGCACATGGGAAGCAGGGCCGTGACATTGGTCTTTTCACCGGATTTTGCCAGGGCATAGACGGCTCCTGCCACGGCTGCGCCGCCGGCCATATCTCCCTTGATCCCGGTCATGGAAGCAGCTGCTTTCAGGCAGTAACCGCCGGTATCACAGGTCACGCTTTTTCCTACCAATCCGGTAATCCGGCTATGATCCGGCATTCCCCGGTAGCGGAGTACCAGCAGGCAGGGGGGGAACTCGCTGCTGTCTCCAACGGCCAGGAGGGCATGCATCCCCATTTCCCTTAGGGCATCCTGATGGAAGCATTCCACTTCCACGTTCAGCCCGGCCATCTGCTCGGTGACGTATCTTGCAAAATCCTCCGGACGCAGGCGGTTTCCGGGCATATTTACCATGTCCCGGGCAAAACGGACGCCTTCTGCGATACAGGAAGCTTCGGTACAGAGAGACTTGGCTTCCTCCTGGTATTCCGATGGTATTCCGGAGAGATAAATCCGGCATTCCGGCTTCTCTTTTGCGGCTTCCTGCTTTTCCCCAAAGCAGGGCAGGCTGTAATCGCCCAACAGCGCGCCTTCCGCCAGATCCCGCACCGTTTCCGGATTTTGGGCTTCCAGGAAGGGGGCAATATGTAAAGTAAGGGCAGCGAAATCCCGTTTCCGGCCTTCGGATACCGCCTTTGCCGCCGCTTCTTTTACTTTAAATTTATCCAGAGGCTGGCTGCCCAGCCCTACCAGCAATGTGGGTTCCCCTTCCAGGGAAGCGAACTCGGTACTTAAAAAGCCGCCTTTGAAAAAGGGAACGGCCTGTTCAATGGAAGCGTCCTTTGCGTCATTCCGTACAAAGCGTACCGACAGGCTGTGTTCTATTTTTTGTTCCGGTGTAATTTCGATTGTGCTCATGGTAAAACCTCCCTGTATCCGTGATCCGGCTTCGGGGCGGGCGCTCCGTAGAGGGTAACGCCCGCGGCTTCCAGGGCCTGAAGGGAGGAAGCGTCCGGCAGCCGGTTTGTAATGATGCCGTCTATTTCGTCAAAATGTGCAAATTTATAGGAATCGTTAAAGTAAAATTTATCGTTTTCCATTACCAGATAGTTGTGGCGGCTGCTGGTAAGGATGGCCCGTTTGGTCAGCCCGTCCTCCGCTCCCAGGGTGGTTACGGCGGAATCGGTAAAATCCAGGCCGCAGGTACCCAAAAATGCCCGGTCAAAGCTATAGTGACGGATAAAATCAATGGCTTCCGCCCCCAGAAATCCGTTGACGGTCCTTACCATGGTGCCTCCGGTGCCGATGGCCGTGATTTTGGTGCCGGCAGACAGGATCTGGAGGATATCCAGCATATTGCTGACCACCACCAACCGTTTGTCCCATTGGACCAGCAGACGGGCCAGCAGGATATTGGTGGTGGAAATGTCCAGAAAAACGGTTTCATTTTCCTTTAGCAGGCCCAAGGCCGTTTCCGCGATCACCGCCTTTTTTTCGGGATTGATCTCCTTACGGTCAATGACGTCCCTGCGCAGGGGATAATCCTTGGACAATACGGCCCCGCCGTAGGTACGCTTCAGCTGGCCTTCCTTTTCCATTGTCCGCAAATCTTTGCGAACACAGTCTTCTGTTACGGAAAAAGCCTGGCTAAGCTCCTTTACGGTAACGCGGCCCTGCGCCATCAGCTGTTCCATGATTTTTTCATGCCGTTCCTCTATGAACATATATCGTTCCTTCCTGTCTGTTTCCCTGCCTGGGGCAGAAGCTTAATTTTCCAGTAATTTTGCGATACGCAGGAGCATGGCCACGCTTCCTACGTTGTAGCCGCTGCTGGCGTATCTTCCCTTCATGCCCGGGCTGATCAGAAGCACCAAAGGCAGCTTTTCGGGATCCGTATACATCCTTCTTGCCAGAATTTCCGGCAGCTCCGTAAAGTCGTCGTAATAAACCTCCGCATTCAGACGGCTTCTGGTATCGGCCAGGGTCGGATTGTGCAAAGCGTCCGGGCCGGTTACCACAAAGAGGAGCTTCAGGCCGCTTTGGGCCATTTCCTTTTCCTGCTCCCGCAGCTCGTTGAGGAAATGCTCGGTGGGTTCTGCCCCTTCCTCCAGGAAAGCCAGAAGGGTGTGGTGTTCCATCAGCTCCCTGGCGTCGGCCTCGCTGCCGTCTTCCCTGTGCAGGGTAAAGTCTTCCAGAGCCAGGCTTTCCAGCATCTGGGAGATCTCGGGCTTACGCAGCAGCAGATCCAGAGTGCATTCCGGTACGCCGTCTGCTCCCGGTATAAAGTCGGCCGTGTCCAGTACCCGGCGGGCTTCCATTTGATTTCCGCTGGGGAGCCGTACTGCCGTAATCAGCTGATAAATGCCTTCCGGGATCAGCAGCGTAAGGGAGCCGTTTTCAAATTCCCGTCCCATTAAATCCAGGGATTTGAAATTGCAGGGGGCTTCCTCCGGGTCCGAAGCCAGCCGTCCGATGGTCCAGTCCGCGAAATAGGCCGGATGTTCCGGATTGTTTAAAATCAGCCGTACCTGTGCTTCCTCGGTCTTGGAAAGGGATACGCAATGGAACATATGTTCTTTGTAAAACTCCGCTTCATAAGTAACCGGATTCAGCCGTGCCGGAATCCCCAGGGTTCGGCAGATTGCTACGAACAAGGTCTTTCTTGACAGCAGGGAACCCTGGCAGGTCTGATGCACTCCGGCGGGAGAGGAAATCACGGGATGATAGGTCCTGGGCTCTTCATAACCGACGGTTTCCTGAATCCAGCTCCAAACCCGTTCCGGGTCTTTGCGGAATTCTTCCTTCTGTCCTTCGGAGAGGGCATTGGTCAAATAGGAGCGGTAAGGAGTGATTTCCTCAAACCGGATACGGGGATTCCAGACATACTGCAAAAACAGTTCGTCTGCGTTTTTTGCCCCGTCCAGATAGGTCCGGAGGGAAAAATCCCGTACTTTTTTTCCGTAAGCCAAATGCTCTTCCAAAAGGGCTGCCTGAATGTCCCGGTAATCCTTGGAAGTAAGGACGGACAAAAGGGCCAGGGCCTCCGGCTTAGGATGGGCTTCTAAGAAGCGGCAGATTTCCGGTGCGTTGCCGTAGGAAAGCTTTATGATTTCCCGGGCTTTGGGATCGTCCGGATGACAGCTGTCCTGCCAATAGCCCCCCAGCTTTTCCAAACGATGCTGTTCCGCTTCCTGCTTGCGGCTCCGGTTGATTTCCTTCTGCTCCCGGGTCAGCTTGACCGGATGCATGGGATAGTCCCGGGGAGCCGTATGGTCAATGAACTGCCAGTCCTCTTTTAAGGAGCCTAATTCCTGCTGCCAGCCTTCCTCGGATAAAACCACTTCCGCCTGGGTATCTCCCGTGATCATTACCATCAGCTCCCGGCGGCAGCTGCCCTTGGTTACGTGGAGCCGGATGCTGCCAAGCCCCAGAGTCAGTGCAGCCTTCCCCTCCTGGTCGGTATACAGCATGGAAATGGGGTAGTATTCCGCTGCGTTTAAAAGGGCAAAAGCAATTCTGGCGCCGCAAACCGGCGTTCCGTCTGCTTCCTTCACGGTAACGGTAAGGGTTCCTGTTTTGGCATAGGTGTGGGTATCGTTTAAAAACAGGGCAGCGCCGTCCCGTTCCGTCAGTTCCTCCCGATGCCCTTCCCCGCTGTCATAATCGGAGAATACCCGGGTATGGATCATCATGGCCCGGGAAGAAGCATTGGTGAACCATCCCTTATTCATCACTTCTTCCGGTTCGCAGGCCCCCAGAAACTTCCAGCTTCCGTCAATCCAGGCTTCCACCCAGGCATGGTTGTCGTCGCAGTGGGCCCAACGGGGAGTATAGACCTGGCGGGCGGCAATGCCCACACTTCGAAGGGCGGTTACCAGGAACGTGGATTCTTCGCCGCAGCGTCCGCTTCCGCTGTAGAATACGCCCACCGGCCCCAGGGTACGTTCGTCCGCCAGGGTATAGGTAGCCTGGCTTGCGCACCAGTAGTTGACTTCCTTTACGGCCGTTTCGGTATTGCAGCCGGAAATGACCGGAAGCAGCATGTCATAGAACCACTTCCGGCAGTCCTTGATCGCCTCGTTGTTGACCCGGTAATAAAGGACATAGTTTAAAAACACGTCTTCCGGAAGGGCTTTGGTCCAGGCCATTTCCCGTCTTAAAAAAAGTGCGTGTTTTACATAAGCGTACATCAGTTCCGGTTCATAGTCAGCGGCATCGCAGATCGGCATGGTACCATACAGAAATTCCATCAATGCCCGCTCGTCCCCCGTAAGGCGATCTAAGAAATCCGAAATCACCCCGGCCCGTTCCTTTAACAGCGGCAGGGTTTCCTGATATTTGCGGGCCCCGTATTCCCGGGCCCGGTTTGATACAATACATTCCATGTTCCTTCTCCTTCTTCCTTTTTAGAATGCTCTTTGAAATGAGCGTAATATGATTTCCGGGAATGCCGTACGCCGTACGAATGCCCGGTAATTCTTTTCTTCCTGGGTCCGCCCGCTGACAAGGGACTTGTTTTTCATGGTGTTGTCCGAAACACTGAAGACGGCAGCCATGGAAATGCCCGCCATTTTTGCGGCACGGAAGCCCACGGAGGTTTCCATCTCCACGACGTTGCAGCCCAGCTTTACAATAGTATCAATATGGGCAAACTGCGCGGAAATCGTGTCAATGCTGATATTTTTTCCAAGATGCCACCGTATTTCATGCTGACGGCAGACCTGTTCCGTCTCTTCTTTTACAATCTGCAGCAGGCCGGGATCCGGATAGGTTTTTTCGCCCCAGCAGTCCTTGCCGGCCAGATCACCGGAGGCGATGTAGCGGCTGGCTCCGTCCCCGCAGATGCTGTATTCCGGAATCACGATGTCCCCGATGCCAATCGCAGGATCCAGTGCCCCTACGGAACCTACAAATAGGATTTTCTTACAGCAGGTCATCCCCAGGGACAGTACCACATCCATAAAGACAGGCGCACCCATTCCCGTTTTGATGAATGTCAGGACGCCGTCCTTACTTTGAATGTCCCAAATCTGTACGGACGCGTCCGGCTCGCTTAAGCGTACTGCCTCTCCCAGTCCGGACAGGACGGAAGGGTCCCACCAGGGGGCAAGTATCACATGTTCGTGGATCTGTTCCGGAAGAAGCCCAAGCCCTCGGACACAGATTTCCGTTTCTGTAGAACCAAATCGTTTCATGCCGTTAATAATTGTCTGATAATCCATGTGACCCTCCTTTGTTCCCCCAGACAGCGGGCCGGGCAAATAGGACTTTGCCAGCCGGAAAGCAATTTCCGAACACCCTCCGGGATAAATCATATCCTTTTTTGTTATCTGTTTCATATTACCACTGGGTAACCGCAATGTCAATTTGTTTGTATTATTTTTTATTTTTTTTTCTTGTTTTGTATTGTTTTTGAGTCAAAATAAGAAAATGTTTCCTCCCGGAAAAGAATGTACGTTTACATTTTAGGGCTTTTACCTTATAATAGGTATATAGATGTAAAAATTGTAAAATATAGAATGTGGGTGACCAAAGGAGGTTTTTATGAGAATCTACGAAGTAAAAGATTATCAGGAGATGAGCCGCAAGGCTGCGAACATTATGTTTGCCCAAATGATTCAGAAGCCGGATTCCGTCCTGGGGCTGGCTACCGGGTCTACGCCGGTGGGAATCTACCGGCAGCTGGTGGAATGGTATCAGAAGGGAGATCTTGATTTTTCAAAGATCCGTTCCGTGAACCTGGATGAATACAAGGGGCTTTCGGCTGATAATGACCAGAGTTATGCATATTTTATGCGGAAAAACCTGTTTGACCATGTGAATATCAATCCGGAGAATACCAATATTCCCAACGGATTGGAAGAAGATGCGCAGAAGGAATGCGGCAGGTACAATTCGGTAATCCAGGAGCTGGGAGGTATTGATCTGCAGCTGTTAGGGATCGGAAATAACGGACATATCGGCTTTAACGAACCGGGAGAGGTATTTGAAGCGGAAACCCACTGTGTTGCTCTTACGGAAAATACGATTCAGGCAAACGCCCGTTTTTTTGAAAAGATTGAGGATGTTCCCAGATTTGCTTATTCTATGGGAATCAAAAATATTATGCAGGCCAGAAGTATTCTCCTGGTAGCTTCCGGGGAATCCAAGGCAGAAGCATTGGAGAAGACCATTTACGGGCCGATTAGCCCGGCGGTTCCTGCCTCTATCCTGCAGCTTCATAACCAGGTATTTATCGTTGCCGATGAAGCGGCCCTGTCCCTGGTGAAAGAACGTCACGGTCTGTAAGGCCGGGAAGGAGCAGCTATGATTATTAAAAATGGGCTTGTATTTGACAAATCAGGCGTGTTTGAAAAACGAGATTTGTATATAAATGCCGCTCATAAGATTGTTGAGCGGCCGGAATCCGGAGATGAAGAAATTCTGGATGCCAAAGGCAGTTATGTACTGCCGGGTCTGGTGGATGTGCATATTCACGGGGCTGTGGGCTGTGATTTCTGCGACGGCAGCAGCGAGAAGCTTTCTAAGATTGCCGCTTATTTGAAATCCCAGGGGATTACATCCTTCTGTCCCACCTCCATGACGCTGCCCACAGAGGAGCTGACAGAGATTTTCCGAAGCATCGGGGATGTTCCCAAGGATCCGGAATATGCCAGGATTGCGGGCATTCATATGGAAGGGCCGTTTATTGCCCCGGGGAAAAAGGGGGCCCAGAAGGCGTCCCATATCATTGCGCCGGATATTGCGGCATTTCAGGCGATGGACGAAGCCTGCGGCGGCGCCATCCGTCTGGTTACGATTGCACCGGAAGCACCTGGCTCCATGGAATTTATTGAGAAGCTGCAGGATACGGTTTCCATTTCCCTGGGACATTCCGAGGCGGATTATGAGGGTGCCAGCCGGGCATTCCGGGCCGGAGCCAATCATGCAACCCATCTGTTCAATGCCATGAACCCGCTGCATCACAGAGATCCGGGGATTATCGGGGCGGCTTTTGATGCCGGGGCGATGGTGGAGATCATCTGTGACGGGATTCATGTGCATCCTTCCGTGATCCGGATGGTTTTTGCCATGTTCGGAGAAGACCGGGTAATCTTAATCAGCGATGCCATGCGGGCAACCGGAATGGAAGACGGCGTGTATGAGCTGGGAGGACAGGATGTCTTTAAGAAAGGGAACCGGGCGACCCTGGCAGACGGTACCCTGGCGGGTTCAGCCACCAACTTGTTTGAGTGTATGCGAAACGCCGTGTCCTTTGGGATTCCCCTGGCCGCTGCAGTAAAAGCAGCCGCCTGCAACCCGGCCAGGAGCATTGGTGCGGACTCCATCGGCGGCCTTGCGCCGGGGCAGGAAGCGGATATCCTTCTGGTGGATCAAGATCTGAAGCTGCTTCGGGTTTTATAGAAATTCCGGAATTGAAAAAGGAAACAGCCGTTCTGCGGCAGCAGAGCGGCTGTTTTTTACCATACGCTTATGGAAGAGATATAATTCATGATCGCGTTATGTGTAAAATCTTTATGAGCGGATAGTTTTGAAACAAATGATTCCCCGGCGTTTAAGATCCGTTCAGCGATGTTGGATGGAACATATTCCTGGTTCTCTCTTTTTTGGGCCAAATCCTGCAGATACTTCAGTGTACTGCTGCTTAGTTTTCCCAAAGCCGCTTCCTGCAGGCTTTGATCAAATCTTTTCTGATCTTCTTCCTGGTGATTCTGATATATGGTTTCAAAGAATTGCGCATGGCTCTTAAAAGCTTCGTCTAATTTCGCCAGATCCTCTTCTTTTGACAAAGGCCCGTCTACTCCCCAGGAATACACGCTCCTGGTTCCCTTATCATATCCGTCCGTTATTTCGGCATATAAGGAAGCATATGCCTGGAACAAGCTGTTGGCATATTCCTTCACGGTCAGATCCTTCCTTCCGGCATTGATTTCGTTTACACGGGCGGAAAGCTCGATGCTGTGATTCGTAAGACGCTCCAGATCATAAGAGAGCATGGGAGCCTCTTCTGCTTTTGGGGTGTTTTGCTGAATCGTTTTTCTGTATTGGGCCATTCCTTCCTGAGAAATATCAACCTTCACGGGGTTGCTTCCAAATAAATCTGCACGGTCTTTTACCTGGGCAGCCGGTTTTGTGTACCGGTCCTGATCCATCAGCAGTAAGTTTTCCTGAAGATTACGCTGGAGATAAGCAGGATCCATTTTCATAAGACATCCCTCCCAATTCCGAATGTGACGATCGATCCGACCGTCTCCTGTATAAATATGACGATCCTTTCAACCGTCTCCTATATTAATATATGATACCATATTCCCTGAAATAGTCAATGAATTCTTTTCCAAAAGAAAATACGGAATAATTTTTAATATAAAATGGTTGATTATCTCAAAAAAGCCTTGATTTACGGGCATACAAGCAGG
>CAJUSQ010000067.1 GCA_910588885.1 uncultured Lachnospiraceae bacterium | reverse complement strand
ACGCATTCCATTCTGCTCCTTTTTCTATTTCACCTACTTTTCACTTTACAACGCTGATCCAAAACACAATCCTGTATTTCAAAATTTTCAGGTTCTCTTCTATTGTAACAGCCCTTCCCTACAGCCGCAAGTAATTATTGAGAAAATGAAAGCCCACAATCTGCTGCTCCAATACGTCATAGTACAATCCCACCGTCAGATCCGATTCCATTACCAACAGGATGCTGTCCTGCAGCTCAATGATCTGCATAGAATTCAGAAGATCCCTTTCCTCCAAATCGGAAGCGTTTGTAATTCCCATTTTCTCCTCATAAGCCTTGATATCTTCTTTTAAGATCTTCTCCGCCTGTCCGTCACCGCAGCTCCCGGAACTGTCGCAGTCCCCATGGACCTTCCAATTTACACTTCCCCCTACTTCCCGTTTGGTAGAAAACACCTCTTCTTCGAATTGCCGGGTATACTCCATATAAAGCGCAAGGTATGTCCCCCAGTTCGACGCAAGATCCACGTTATAATAGAGGTCATACATCGCCCCGCAAACCTGGAGCACTTCGTCGGGATGCTTCTCCAGCTGTTCCGTCAGCTGTTCCTGCTTGTCCTTCCATTCCTCCGTTTCCTTTACCCCGGTATCCCGGCATTGGATACAGGAAAAGGAGTTGATCCGGATTTGCTCGAAGGATATCCTCACCTCATAATCCCTTCCTTCCAGGGTGAGCACGTCTTCATAAAAATACAGAGGCAGCTTCCGGTCGTCCATTTCCCCCTGCACCAAACTGCCTAATATTGTTTTTTCCTGTTGTTCATACCATTGGCTGATCTCCTCGTAATTTACGCCGGTTGCAACGGAAATCAACAAATAGAAAAAGTCTTGTTCCAAAAAAGGATTATAGCCAAAGAAAAAATATTCCTCCGTTTCCTCTTCCTCAAAATTCCATACCTCCGCATTTTCGGGATAATAATTCCAGGGATACAGCTGGATATCGTCCTCCAGCCGGGAATAGAACAGGCTGGACACATTTCCCTTCATCGTTACCAGCTCCGGTTCCGCAGGATTTTTCAGCACCCATTCCCCTCCGAAAATAATACCGGTATAGCCGGCCAGCAGAATCGTGGCCCCGCAGAAAATCGTAACCAGGATCGATTTAAAGGTTTTCATGGGCAGCTCCTCCTTTCATACGCACGGTCACAATCGTCCCGGTTCCGGGCTCACTTTCTATCGTAAGAGTTCCCCCATGCAGCTTTGCAATCTCCACGCACAGAGCCAGCCCAAGCCCTGCTCCGCCGCTGGCCCTGCTCCGGACCTTATCTACCATGTAAAACGCCTGTGTGATCTTCCCGATTTCCTCTTTGGGAATCCCGATCCCGGAATCCTCTACGGAAAAGAAAAAGACCTCCTTTTCAAACCATCCCCGAATCCGGACCTCATTTCCTTCCCGGGAAGCTTTCATGGCATTATCGGCCAAATTGTAAATCAGGGATTTCACCAGCTCCTTATCCATCCAAAGCTTTCCGGTGTCACATTCGCAGCGGATCTCCATACCATGGCTTTTGGCGACCACGCCCAGGGAAGCCGCCACCTCGTTAAAAACTCCGGAAACCTCCTCTTCCTCCCATTCCAGGTTCGCTTCCCCCACGGTAATCATCTCCATCAGTTTCCCGGACAGAATCCGCATCCGGCTGGCTTCCTCCTTGATGATCCCGGCATACTCCATCCGCTGCTCCTCCGGCAGTTCCTTTTTGATCTGCAGCAAATCCGCAAAGCCCAGAATCGAAGTCAGGGGTGTCTTCATTTCATGGGACAAATTGGCAATAAACTGATTTCGGTCTTCCGCCACATCCTCCAGAGCCTTGATGTTCTTCTCCACGGCCTGGGCCATCCGGTTCATATTCCGGGCCAGCTCCGAAATCTCGTCCCTGCCTTTCTGGGGAACACGCCGTTCATAATCCCCCTGGGCAATGGCCCGGGTACCCTCGTTGATCTTCTGAAGGGGCAGAAGGAGCAGCTTTACCACCACCAAAAGGACTGCGGAAATCCCGAACGCACACACCATGCTGATTCTGCAGACATTGTTCAGCATATCCCGGTGCATCCGGAAAACCCCGCTTAGATCCGTTATTGTAAGAAAATAATAAATCCGTGTTTCTAAAGTCTCTTTGGATACGATATACAGCTGTTCTCCGCTGGCCTGCATATAGCTTTCTCCGTCGGCCGCCATGGCAAGAAGCTCCTTTGGGGCCTCCTGCTCCTGATTCTGATACACCAGCTCCTGGTTCTTGTTATAAAAAGCAACGCTGCTCTCCATCGTTTCTTCGGAAAATGCAGCTTCCATATATTTCTTTACCCGGCTGTTTTCCAACAGGATTTCGTTCTGGCGGAGCCGCTCGGACAGCAGCAGGCTTTTAAAATTGGTAATCAGGAATTCATGCTCCGTAAAGGCCGCCTTTTTCTTCTGTTCCATCGCCATCTGAAAACTGTTCTTTAACGTCAAAATACTGGTGACGCCTACTGCAAGCATCACCAGCATTAAAGTATATAAAAATATTTTCTGCCATAATTTCATCTTTTTCCACGCTCCCATCCCCACCTTGATCCGTCAAAAAATACGGCCTGCTCCACTCCGGTCCCGCTCCGGATCCGGCTTATTTCAGGCTTTCCAGCCGGTAACCCAGCTTTGGAATCGTAACCAGCCGCTCCTTCAGCTTCAGCTTCTTGCGCAGCTGCTGGATGTGGATATCAATGGTTCTGGTTTCCCCCTCGTATTCAAAGCCCCAGACGGCGCTTAGCAGCCGCTCCCTGGAAATCGCCACGTCCTTATGCTGAAGGAAGAACACCAGTACTTCGAATTCCTTGGGCGTCAAATAGACCGTATTCCCGGAAAGCTTGCAGGTATGTTCATCAATGTTCACCGAGATCTCCCCGTACTCATAAACCGCTGCCGCCTTGCTGACCCGTCTTAGAATCACTTCGATCCTGGCCAGCAGCTCCATGGCCTCAAAGGGCTTTACGATATAATCCTCCGCTCCAAGCCGCAGGCCCCGGACCTTATCGGTCAGTTCCTGCTTGGCTGTAATAAAAATGACCGGTACCTCCGTATTGGTACGGCTGCGCATAATCTCAAACCCGCTCATATCCGGCAGCATCACATCCAGAAGCACCAGATCGAATCCCTCCTTCTCCATCTTCCGGAACGCCTCCTGACCATTGCCGCAGACCACTCCTTCATACCCGCCAATCGCTACCGTTGCTTCGATTAACTTTGCTATATTTGCGTCATCTTCTACGATGAGGATCCTTATCATACTGCCATCTCCCGTATTTTCAGCCCCGGAAAGGGATGCAGAACCGTCTGTCCTGCGCTCCCTCTTCGGGGCAGTTCGTTAAATCCATAAGGTTATCCCTGTTATTATAGCAGAGGATTTCGAAAAAAACATGCAGAAAAATGTAAAAAATTATTAAGTTTTTTGTTTCCGGTTACTGTATTGGCCTGCCTTATTCAAAAATGCGGACCCGCGCTTTGGTCAGGGATTCGATTTTCTGAATCAGTTTGTTGAAATCGGAAAGCAGGCCCTTTGAGCATCCTTCCGCTTTTTCATAAATCTGCTCAAGCTCTTTCGTCCGTCCGCCCCGTATGGCAGAAATCATTTTTGTCCCATAGGAATGGAATTCCTTATGCTGGCCTTCCAGTCCCTTCCAAATCCCGACTATTTCCGGATTAATCGGCCGGAACGCATAGTAAAAACGGCCTAGGCCGCATTTGGTGCAATCCGTCTGAAGTACTTTTAACTTCCCGGTCCGGGCCATCTCCTTTAAGGAGCCCAGCCAGTTTTCATGGGCAAGCACGGCGCTGTTAAGGCAGTTCAGGATAATTTCATTGTCCAGCATATAAAAAGCGTCCCTTGCCATATTCCCCATAATTTTTACCGATTCGTCCAGATGCTTTTCGATTTCCCTGGAAGGTTCCACCAGCTGTGCGATGGACTGGCTGGAAGCCTCCAGGTCATCGGCATTCCCCTTCAGGTTTCCGCATTGTTCATTGACATACTGCATCTGATGGTCCAATTCGTTCATGGAACTGCTGATTTCCTCACTGACTGCTGCCAGGGAAGACATGGAATCCGTAATATGATCCATGCCGGTCCGGTTATGTCCGGTGATTTCCCACACATTCTGAATATTCTCATTGATTTGCTCCAGCTCGGCTACGGTAGTATCCACACTGTCCGAGCTTTTCCGGGAGGCGCTCTGAATGCTGCTTATAAAGTTCCCCATACGTCCTGTCAGGGACTTTGTTTCATCCGCAAGTCCCCGGATCTCTTCCGCAACCACTGCAAATCCCCGCCCGGCTTCTCCGGCACGGGCCGCTTCGATAGATGCATTCAGGGCCAGCAGGTTGGTCTGGGCAGAAATGGCGTTGATTGCATCAATTGCATCATTCATTCCCTGAATAATGTCAACCAGCCCGTAAATATCGGCCTGCATTCCTCTTGCCGTGGAAATAGCGGTGGCAGACAGCTCCGTAATGGACGTCAGCTCTTCTTCACAATGGCGGATCCCATCCATGATTTTTCCGGATTCATCGGACACCTCGATCATGGTTGAGGTCAGGTTTTCATGGGCCTTTGACACCTCCGTGGATATCTCCGCCGTAGATTCCGCCGATTCCCGGATCGCTCCTACTGCATTGGAAACGGAACCGCTGATCGATTCCACATTCTTCACATTGGCTTCCAATTGCAGATCCATGGCGCTCATCTGGATTACCGCGTCCATGGTCTTCGTAACGGCCTGCTCAAACTCTTTCCGTCCGTCTGTCAAACGTTTATGTATATGGTTCAGTTCCCCGTTCGCCGGTTCATATTCCATATCAACAAGCCTGGATATGGATTCTATCGCAATTTCAGAACGCTTCTTCCTTGTTTTCATCATAATCTGTCCTTTCCCTCCCTGGGTTTTCCTGCTCTTTCTTGCGGCACTCTTCGCAGATATACTGCACCTTCAGGTCATAGGAAAGCATGGGAATCCCGATCTGGTTCTGAATCTTCTCTGTCAGATCCTCCAGCTTGATATCCGTCAATTTCCCGCAGATCCGGCAGACCAGATGGTCATGCTGAATCACATTATCGTAACGGTCCGGATATCCTTCCACGGAAATCTTCCGAATCAGTCCCTGTTTATACAGGGCGGACAGGTTATTATATACCGTAGCCTGTACTACGGAACGGTTCTTTTCCTTTAACATCAGAAAAATCTGTTCCGCTGTTAAATGATTTTTTGAGCTGCTGATAATTTCCAGGATATACTTGGCATTCTTCGTCATATTTTCCCTCACAAAAAAGAGCTTTCACTATAATTTAGAATTATTCTAATTCCAATTATAATGTAAGCTCTTTTACAAAATTTGTCAAGGAATTTTCAAACCGTTCCTTCTGCTCCTGTTTATTTCCGGTTCCGGTACTGGACCGGGGTCAACCCGTATTTTTTCCGGAACAGGCGGTTGAAATGCTCTGCATTCTGGTAGCCGACCTGGGCGGCAATTTTTTCAATGCTCAGGCTGGTGGACCGGATCAGGGAACGGGCCTTTTTCATACGGACGCTCTGCACAATTTCTCCAAAGGTCATGTTGGATTTCTCCTTAATGTACTTGGAAAGGTAGGGCTTTGATAAATGAAAATGCCGGGACAGCTCTTCCATGTCCACCGTCAGGTAATTCACCTGGATATAATTCATGATTTCGTTCAGCCGTTCGTCCTTTACCTTGGTTTCCCCGGAAAGGGCCGGAAGCTGGTTTACGGCGGAAGCCAGGGCCTGGATGGAGGATTTGATAATATCCGGGTCAATGCCGGCGCCCCAATACATCTTCTCCCGGCAGGTAATGCCCACATACGTAATCGCCTTGGAGGAGGAACCGGTGGTCATGGCGTGTTCTTCGTAGACGGACAGCTCATAGCTGACATTGAAGTAATGCTTGATGGCATTGCTGACCGCATCCAAACGTCCGTTTCCGGTGCCGGATACCACACGCCGCCCTTCCCGCTGCTTGATGGTCACTTCGGCAATCATGCCGTCCCGCTGCTTGAAATGGCATTCCGGTACGGAAAATACCCGGTTGTTGCCGATGTATTTTTCTTCGAAAATCCGGTAAACCCAGCTGGGTGTCAATTCCCGGTGCTCCTTGTCGGAAACGTCCTTTACGGTGTAGCCGATATCCTCCTTCATCCTCTCCGGAACCACCATGCCGTAATTTTCCTTCAGGATGTAGCATACGCCGCCCTTTCCGGACTGGCTGTTGATCCGGATCACGTCCGCATCATACGTACGTCCCACGTCCATGGGGTCAATGGGCAGATAGGGCAGGTTCCATTTCTGGTTCCCGTGTTCCTTACGGTAAGCCATCCCCTTGGCAATGGCATCCTGATGGGAGCCGGAAAAGGCCGTAAATACCAGATCCCCGCCGTAGGGCTGCCGTTCGGATACCTTCATCCTGGTCAGCCGCTGATATTTTTCACTGATCCCGGGCATATCGGAAAAATCCAATCCCGGATCTACCCCGTGGGAAAACAGGTTCATCCCAAGGGTGATGATATCCACATTTCCGGTACGCTCCCCGTTTCCGAACAAGGTGCCCTCAATCCGCTGCGCCCCGGCCAGTACGCTTAATTCCGCGTCGGAAATACCGCTGCCCCGGTCATTGTGGGGATGTACGCAAAGAATCACATGCTCCCGGTTCCGCAGATGCTTGCTCATATATTCTACCTGGCAGGCAAATACATGGGGCATGGAATTCTGAACAGTGGTGGGCAGATTGATAATAACCTTCTTCTCTTCCGAGGGCTGCCACACATCAAGCACCGCGTTGCAGACCTCCAGGGCATAATCCACTTCCGTTCCCGGAAAGCTCTCGGGGCTGTACTGGAAGGTAAAATTCCCGTCGGTTTCGCTGGCCAGCCGCTGCAGCAGCTCCGCCCCGTCCACGGCGATCTTCTTGATTTCCTCCTTCGACTTATGGAACACTTGTTCTCTCTGTGCCACGGAAGTGGAATTATACAAGTGGATGACCGCATGTTTGGCCCCCTTCACGGCCTCAAAGGTTTTCTTGATAATATGCTCCCTGGCCTGGGTCAGCACCTGGATGGTCACATCCTCCGGAATCATCTGCTTCTCGATTAAGGTACGGATAAAAGTATATTCCGTCTCGGAAGCAGCCGGGAATCCCACTTCGATTTCCTTAAAGCCAATCTGCACCAGCAGCCGAAAAAATTCCAGCTTTTCTTCCAGGTTCATCGGTTCAATCAGCGCCTGGTTCCCGTCCCGCAGATCCACGCTGCACCAGGTTGGCGCATGGTCTATATAGTCCTTCTTTACCCAGTCGTAAGTTACTTCCGGGGGCATAAAATACTGCCGTTCGTATTTCTCAAAATTCTTCATACCAAATAAACCTCCATATTTTCCTGTCACGCATCCGCTGCATGTATGCGCTCCGTTCGGTTCATTATAGCATCTTTCCCGGGAAATTTGTAGTGATAAATATAATCAAAATTCTTGATGTTTTTTATCCTCTTCCGTTGAAATACCGATTCCGTCTCCGGCGGACAACGCCTTTCTTTTTCCTGTCACGGCTGCCGCTACATGGCAGAACAGTACTCCCAGCAGCGCTCCCGCGCCGTCAATGCAGACATCCTTCAGCTGCCCGCTCCGGCCCGGTACAAAGAGCTGGTGGAATTCGTCGGTGGCGGCATACAGCACCGCCAGCCCGAAAGCCAGGGCAAGGAGGCGGCCAAACGGGCCTCTGCGCAGGCCGGGATAGGTCAGGAGATGCCATGTCAGCAGCAGGGCCAGGCAGGCGTATTCCGTCATATGGGCCAGCTTGCGAAGGGGAAACTGCATATTTCAGATCTTCCTCCACCGTTCCGCTTCCGGGTAGGGCTTCCCCTTCACCCACTCTTCCACCAGCACCACTTTATCTGCCGCCTTTGCACTCAAATTCCCGGATTCCCCTCCGTTCTGGGCGGAAAAGGAGCCGATCAAAAACATCCATCCCAGCACCAGGATTCCCGTCAGCAGGCGTTTTCCCCACATCCGTTCCTTCTTTTGGCTCCCCGTTTGCGGCTTTCTCATAGCAGCTCCTTCAGCAGTTGGTTCACCAGCCCGGGATTCGCCTTCCCCTTCATGGCCTTCATGGTCTGCCCCACCAAGAAGCCCAGGGCTTTTTCCTTGCCTCCCTGATAATCGGCCACCGATTGGGGATTTTCCGCAATGACTTGGGTGACGCAACTCCTAAGGGCCTCTTCGTCATGGACGGTTTTTAACCCTTTTTCTTTCACATAGGCTTCCGGGTCGATATCATGGCGGAACATTTCCTCAAATACCTCTTTTGCCACAGTGCTGTTGATCACCTGCGCTTCCGTAAGCCGGATCAGCTTTGCCAGGTTTTCGGGGGAAAAGGGGATTTCCTCCGGTTCCAGGTTTTGTTCCTTCTGCAGGCGCAGCGTCTCTACCATCAGCCAGTTGGATACTTTCTTGGGAAGCCCGCACAGGGCCGTGGTTTCCTCAAACACATCTGCCATACGCTTCGTTTCCGTCAGAAGACGGGCATCGTAATCCGGGATGTCATATTCCCGTTTGTAGCGCTGAAGCTTTTCCGTCCGCAGCTCCGGCTGCTTTTCCCGGATCTCCTGAAGCCATTCGTCACTGATTACCACCGGGGGCAGATCCGGTTCCGGAAAATAGCGGTAATCCTGGGCGTCTTCCTTGGAACGCATGGCATAGGAATGTTCCTTGTTATCGTCCCAGCGGCGGGTCTCCTGAATCACGGCTTTCCCTTCCTCCAGCAATTCGATTTGCCTTGCCCGCTCCCCTTCAATGGCCCTGGCTATGGCCTTAAAGGAGTTCAGGTTCTTCATCTCCGTCCGGGTGCCCAATTCCTTTGTCCCGGCTTCCCGTACCGAAAGGTTCACGTCCGCCCGCATGGAGCCTTCCTGCAGCTTGCAGTCGGAAGCGCCCAGGTACTGGATGATGGTACGCAGCTTATCCAGGTAGGCGATGACTTCCTCCGCCGAACCCATATCCGGCTCGGACACAATCTCAATCAGCGGGACGCCGGAACGGTTGTAATCCACTAAGGAACAGTCTTCCCATTCGTCGTGGATCAGCTTGCCCGCATCCTCTTCCATATGGATCTCATGAATGCCCACCCTCTTCTTTCCGGCCGCCGTTTCAATCTCAATGCCGCCGTCCCGGCAAATGGGCAGGTACAGCTGGGAGATCTGGTAGTTTTGTGGGTTATCCGGATAAAAATAGTTTTTTCGGTCAAATTTACAGTATTGCGTAATGGTACAGCCTGTGGCAAGCCCCACCGCAGCGGCATATTCCACCACTTGTCTGTTCAGGACCGGAAGGGAGCCGGGCATCCCGGTACACACCGGGCAGGTGTGGGAGTTGGGTGCTTTGCCAAACCCGGTACTGCAGCCACAGAAAATCTTTGTCTTCGTGGCCAGCTCTACATGGACTTCCAGCCCGATTACTGTTTCATATTGTCTGCTCATTTCCCGCTCCTTTCTGCCTGATCCGGGGTTCTTCGGGGCCGGGTCTTTTCAAATCCGTAAGCGGCCCGGAAGAGCTTTTTTTCCTCAAAACAATTGCCAATCAGCTGCAGGCCGATGGGCAGGCCCCGGCTGTCTGTACCGCAGGGCAGGCTGATGCCCGGCAGCCCCGCCAGGTTTGCGGAAATGGTATAAATATCCCCCAGGTACATTTTGATGGGATCTTTTAGGGATTCCCCCAGCTTCGGGGCCGTAGCAGGCGCCGTTGGCCCCAACAGAATGTCATAGGTTTCAAAGGCCCGGTCGAATGCCTGCTTGATCAGCGCCTTGGTACGCAGCGCTTTCAGATAATAGGCGTCGTAATAACCGGAGCTTAGCACGAAGGAGCCAAGCATAATTCTGCGTTTTACTTCCGCTCCAAACCCTTCCGAGCGGCTTTTTTTATACATATGGTGAAGTCCTTCAAACTCTGCGGCCCGATGCCCGTATTTCACTCCATCAAACCGGGCCAGGTTCGAGCTGGCTTCGGCGGAGGCAATCACATAATAGGCAGGAACGGCGTATTCTACCAGCCCCAGGTCAAAGGATTCCACAACGGCCCCCTGTTCCTTCAGAACCCGGGCCGCTGCCAGCACCGCTTCTTTTACTTCCCGATCCAGCCCTTCCCCGAAATATTCCCTGGGCAGCCCGATCCGAAGCCCCCGGAGGTCTTCCGTCAAGGCTGCGGTAAAGTCCGTGTCCCTTCGTTTTACGGAGGTGCTGTCCTTCTTATCATAGGAAGCAATCACTTCTAAAATGGCGGCGCAGTCCGAAACATCCTTCCCAATCGGCCCCACCTGGTCCAGGGAAGAGCCGTAGGCAATCAGCCCGTACCGGGACACCGTCCCATAGGTGGGCTTGATCCCGGTTACGCCGCAAAAGCCGCTGGGCTGGCGGATGGAGCCGCCGGTATCGGAGCCCAGGGCGTAAAAGCATTCCTCAGCCGCTACTGCCGCACAGGAGCCGCCTGAGGAGCCCCCCGGAACATGGGCCGTGTTCCAGGGATTCTTTGTTGCCCCAACATAAGAGGTTTCGGTGGTACTGCCCATGGCAAATTCATCCATATTCGTCTTTCCCAGGATCACGGCCCCGGCCTGCTGCAGATTGCAGACTGCCTGGGCCGTATAGGGCGGAACAAACCCTTCCAGTATTTTGGAGCTGCAGGTCGTCCGCAGTCCTTCGGTGCACAGGTTATCCTTTACCGCCATGGGAACCCCGGCCAGGGGCCCGGTCAATACTCCGGCTTCGATCTGTTTCTGAACCGCTTTGGCCTGCCGAAGCGCGCCCTCTTCATCGATTGTCACAAAGCTGTGAAGGTCCGGCTCCTTCTTTTTTATCTGCTCCAGGGCCGTCCGGGCGGCTTCCACAGCGGAAATTTCCCCTGCCCTGATCATTTTTCCCAGCTCCAGGGCTGTCATCTTTGTAAGATCCACGGTCTTCCCTCCTATTCCACGGTCTTCGGAACCTTGAAGCATCCATCCTTCCGTTCCGGCGCATTGTTCAGCATGGCCCGGCTTTCGTCACCGTTTTCCACCACATCCTCCCGGAATACATTGTGTACCGGAAAGATATGGGACATGGGCGCGACTCCTTCCGTGTCCAGTTCATTCAGCATATCAATATAATCCAGCATCCTGCCCATATCCTGTTTCGCCTGCTCCTTTTCTGCTTCGGACAACTCCAGCTTGGCAAGGATCCCTACATATTCTATGGTTTCATCGGAAATCACATTTTTCCTTTCCAACGTTTCCGTTCCCTGATGCTTCAATGTAATCCTCCCTTCTCTTTTCATGGCTCCAGCCGTCCCAAATCCCTGGGGAAAAGTGTGGTTTCCCGCAGGTTTTCTTCCCCCAGCAGCTTCATGGTCAGCCGTTCCAGGCCGATCCCCAGGCCGCCGTGGGGCGGCATCCCGCAGCGGAAGGTATTTAAATACTGTTCCATGCCTTCCGTTTCCATCCCCCGCTTTTCGATTTTCTCCATCAGCATCCGGTAATCATGAATCCGCTGGCCGCCGGTGGTAATCTCCATCCCTCTTAACAGCAAATCAAAGCTTAGGGTAACGGAAGTATCTTCCGGGTCGTCCATGGCATAAAAGGGACGTTTTCCGGAAGGATAATGGGTTACGAATACAAAATCCGCATCGTATTCTTCCTTAAAATACTGTCCGATCAGCAATTCTTCCTCCGGTTCCAAATCGTAAGGATTCTTCATGGCCCGGCGGTATTTTTCGGAAACCAGCCGCTTCGCTTCCTCAAACCGCACCTTGGGAATCCGCCCGGCATCCGGAAGGGCCGCATCCAGAAGCTTTAATTCCTTTTCATACTCCCGCTTCAGCAGGGCCAGCATATCCTGTAAAAATCCGGTTTCCAGGTCCATCAGGTCTTCAAACCCGTCAATATAGGCCATTTCCAGATCCAGGCTGGTATATTCGTTCAAATGGCGCTTGGTGTTGTGCTTTTCCGCCCGGAACACCGGGGCCGTTTCAAATACCCGGTCAAATACCCCCGCCATCATCTGCTTATAAAACTGGGGGCTCTGGGCCAGCACCGCCGGACGGTGGAAATAATCCAGCCGGAACAGGTTGGAACCGCCCTCGGCGCCCTTGGCCCCGATTTTCGGCGTCCGTATTTCCGTAAATCCCTGTCCGTAAAGGAAATCCCGAAATCCCCTTACGATGCCCTCCTGAATCTTGAATTTGGCCCGCTCCCGCACATTCCGCAGGGAAACGGATCGGTAGTTCAGCTTTGCTTCCAGAGAGGTATTCAGCTTCCATTTTGAAACCGGCAGCGGAAGAGGCCCGTCCGGTCTCGAAAGAAAACGTATGTTCGATACTCGTATTTCCACACCTCCGGGTGCCCGTTCCTCCGCCTTCACAATTCCCTCCGCTTCAACGGCCGCTTCCTCCGTCAAATCCTTTCGGATAAGAAACCCTTTTGCCTGCTCCTCTAATACACATTGCAGCAGCCCTTCCCGTTTCCGCAAAATTACAAAGGTCACTTCCCCCATATCCCGTATGACATGGACGGCGCCGTTTACTTTTACATTGCGTCCCATATAGTCCCCCGTTAAAAGCTCGCTGATTTCCACGGTTTCCTTTTTCCTGATTCCTGTCGTAAACTCCATTGCTCTGCACTCCTTTCCCGGAATGTTCATCAAAACTTTCAGCTGCCGGCTGCCAGGTATTTTTAAATCCCGCCGAAACGACAAAAGTCCCGGAATGTAAACACATTCCGGGACGGGATTCTCTCTATTCCCGCGGTACCACCCGCTTTGGGCATTCGCTTTCGCATCATACCCCTCTCTCATGCTTAACGCGCATCCACGTATTGACCTACTGGATAATTTCAGCCAATCTGCTCCGGAGTGTTCCCGCTATCCCCTCTTCCAAATGGCGCTCTCAGTCGGTGACGCCATATTCCTGTCAGCCTCTGAAGATAGGAGTCTCCTTCCCCGCATTTCTTTTTGAGTAAATTAATTACTGCCTATCATAGCACAGATTATTTTGGATTGCAACAGGAAATGTTCTTTTTTTTCGAACCTTTTTTTTCGAACCTTTTTCCGAATCTTTTCCGGTTACGGTATCGTTACTGTGAACACCATGAATGTGAACAGTAACCACGGTTCCATACGCGCCCCGGCAAAACCGCAGCCCCTCTTTACAGGAAAACCGCTTCGTGCTATTATAAAAGCATTGCTTGTTTCATATCAATTACAGATTACAGCTTTTGGAAAGGACGAGTATTATGAAGCAGAAAAAAAACATCTTTGCCGCACTTCTGGCTGTCGTACTATTGGTTTTGCTCGGCAGCGGCTACGCTTTTTCTGAAATGCAGCAGTCCCGGCAGCGTGTGTCCAGCCTTACCGAACAACTGCAGGAAAAAGATGAAAAAGTCGCAGCTTTAGAGGAAACGCTTTCCCAAACGGAAGACGCCCTGGCCGGGCAGGCAGACTATGTGAAAGAATTAACGGAGCAGATCGACGCCCTGACCGGATTTGCCGAAGCAGACACGGAAACGGATGATGACGGGGATTCCGGGAAAAACAGCAAGAATAAGAACAGCAGTCAAAAAGACGGAGCGCAGGAAGAAACGTCCGGGGAGAAGGATTACCAGGAAAAATATCCGGAGCTTTATTCCCAGGCAGAATATGAGAAACGGGAAAAAGCCAAAAAATCCGGGAAGGACGGGAAAGGAAGCGGCAGCACCGGGGAGAAAACGGAAAAATATGTGTACCTGACCTTTGACGACGGCCCTTCCGACCTGACCCCAAAGGTACTGGACCTGCTGGACGAATACGACGCCAAGGCTACGTTTTTCGTGGTCTATAAAGAGGACAAAGAATATACGGAATATTTATCGGAAATCGTGTCCCGGGGACACACCCTGGCCCTGCATTCCTACAGCCACGATTATCAGAAAATCTATGCTTCCATAGACGCATTTTTATCGGACTTTCAGAAGGTATACGATTGGGTTTATGAAGAAACCGGCGTCCGCCCTGCCCTGTTCCGGTTTCCCGGGGGCAGCAACAACGGGAAAAAATCCATAACGGACGAAATTATCACCGAAATGGAACGGCGGGGCTTTGTCTATTATGATTGGAACGTCAGTTCGGGAGACGGCAGCAACCTGACTACCTCGGAAAATATTTTGGAAAACATCGGCACAAATGTGGGAAATTATGATTTTCCCGTGGTTCTGATGCATGACGGCCCCGGAAAGCATCCGACCCTGAATGCCCTTCCCCAGGTGCTGAAATCCCTGCAGAAGAAGGGATATTCTTTCCGTGCTCTGGACGAAACCATGGACCCGGTGCAGTATCCACGCACTTCCCGTTCAAAGGAGTGATTCTGCCGCAGTTGTTGGGGTGTGGGGACGGGGAAAGCTATTTTTCCTCTTCCCCATCCTCATACACCCAGGCAATCCGGTATTCCACCTCTGCAATCTGCCCCAGCTGTTTTACATAGTTCTCAATCAGTTTTTTTGCATTCTCCTCTGCACGCATAAGCATGGCGTCATCCCGGGCAAAAATTGTCTCTATATCCGCTTCTGCGGCTGCAATCGCTTCGGTCTGGTTTTTTGCGGTAATGGGATTCTTATTGATTCCGTCATCCGAGGAAATGTAGCTGTCCTCCGTAAAGGAATACTCCGACAGTCCCAGCAGCTCTGCCCTGGGAATCGTAATCGTAAGCTCCGTCCCATCCATCTTCATGTCCACTTTTGCAATGTTGATCCCGAATTTTGCCACTCCGCTGTATTCGATCCAGAAAATCCGGTCCTTTTCTCCAATATGGGAAAGCCCTTCCCCTTTTTCTTTCACAGACTTTGCCACATTATGGTAATAGCATTCCAAGGTTGCAAGCTCACAGATAGAGCGAATCTGCGAAAGATCCGGGCAGCTCATATCCATCGTCTCTTTGGTTTCCTCCGGCCCGGCGTCCTTTTTTGTCTCGGCTGCCTTATCTCCCTGCCCGGAACAAGAACAAATGTTCAGAAGCAAACTTCCTATCATCACAAAAATAATGATCTTTTTCCGCATATGTACTACCCCCTTACCGGATCTCAACGGTATAGTCCGCATCAATCTGTTCTACCCAGGGCATCACAAGGGCCTTTACTACCGCAGCGGCGTTTTCTTCCGCAAAATGAAGAAGCTCCTTCGCATCCTTTGTCTTTTGCTCCAAATCCGCTTCGCAGATCTGATATGCTTCCTGGTGCACCGTTTCGCTTTCGCTCTTTTTATCCTTAAAAATATATTCCATAGTGCCAGGATCTACGGTTTTTTCCTTCAATTCCACCTCCGGCAGGGTAATCGTGATGATTTTTTCTTCCTTGTCAATCCGGCATTCGATTTTACCGAAATCAATCCCTGCTTTTACCCGGCCTTCGTATGCCACATAATACCGGACGTTGCTTCCGCCCTCGTCGTAGGCTTTCGCAATGGCATTATAGGTATAATCCGCCGTGGATAATTCCTGGATATCAAAAACCTGATCCAGCGTTACTTCACTGATAGTGGTGACTTTCCCTTCCTCCCCCTCAATGGCATCTGCCACGGAATTTCCGAACTTTTCCAGGAATTTCCCTTTGTTGTCCAGGATGGCTTTCAGTGCAAAAACCGCGCCAATCACAAATAAAGCAAAAAGCACCCCTTTGAATTTGTATCTTTTTCTTTTCTCATTATTATTTTCAGAACTCATTCTTTTCCTCCGTATATAGAATCCCATTTGGAAGGCCGCCGGAAAAAAACACGAACCCGATCGCCTATGAGGTTCGGGGATGCCTTTTCGTATCAGCGCCATATAAAAGTATTATACCCTTGCTCCCTCCCATGGGCAAGAGGAAAATATGGGGGATTCGGGACAGCGCATATTCCATCCGCTTCTTATACTGCTTCATTCCCAATTACAATCCGCTAATACTTACGCCATCTTCTTTCGCCGTTTCCAATGGCGACATATCTTCAACGGGATTCCCTCCCAACATAAGGTTCTTCAAACTCGGCAGTTCTGACACAACGCTAAAGTCACTGATCGCATTATAATTTACACTATATCCCAACGTCTCCAGTTTCTCCTCTGTATCCGAATCATTAATGTCGTTCGCCTCTACATTAAGCACCTCCAGATTCCTGGCGGCTCTTCCCCTGGGGTTTCCTCCGGCAGTACTTCCGGCTCCGGCTCTTCCTCATCCTGAATTCCCATCTCTTCCGTTTCAGATGCCCCCACAGGTTTCTCTGCCGCTTCCTCCTGTCCTTTCGCACCCTGCAAGCCGTACCGCCATAACAGCCACCATCGCTGTCACAAGAATTTTCTTTCTCATTTTCATAATCTCCTTTCCGTTTACAATACCAAAATCATTATCCCCCCCCAAATCATATTTGTCAATTAAAAAGCCTTATAAGCAAAAAGCGCATGAAGCGTAATTAATACTTTTCATGCGCCCTACCTTATCAGGCTGTGGCTTATTGGGGATAATTTCCCGCTATGCTTTTGCATCAAAACTGTTCTGTGGATTTTCCACATTGACCGCTTCTTCACCTGCCAGCGGAATACCTCTCTTGGCATTTCCCCATGCCTCATTATAGATCATGCACATTTCCGTCTGCCTGGCAGCCTCCGCATTGGTGGTATACATCGTCCACCCATTATTGGAATAAGTCG
>CAJUSQ010000066.1 GCA_910588885.1 uncultured Lachnospiraceae bacterium | reverse complement strand
ATAATTCCCCCATTTTTATCACCAAATCCCTGCCTCCCGGATTGTTAAAAATCAAACAATGACAACTGATTAGATTCTGGCAGATCCCCCAGAAGCCCCAAATCTGCCATCAGGTCTATGACGGTCTTGCTGACCTTCGTCCGCTGCCGGAAGTCGTCCTTGGACAGGAAGGGCCCGTCCTTCGCCGCTTCCACCACGGCCTCCGCCGCTTTGTCCCCCAGCCCTTCAATGGTACTAAGGGAGGGCAGCAGCTTGCCGTCCACAATCTGAAAGGTCTGGGCTTTGGAACGGTAAATATCTATGGGCAAAAATTCAAAGCCCCGGGCATACATTTCCTGGACGATCCGCATATCCTTCACGGTATCCTGCTCTTTCTTGCTTAAGGTTTCCTTACGGCGGTTGTAATCCGCCAGAAAATATTCCAGCCGCTCCCGGCCCTGGCACATCAGCTCATAGCTGAATGCCGTGGCCCGGATGCTGAAAAAGGCGGCATAATATGCCAGGGGATAAAAAACCTTGCAGTAGGCAATCCGCCAGGCCATCATAACGTAAGCCGCCGCATGGGCCTTGGGGAACATGTACTTGATTTTTTTACAGGACCAAATATACCAGTCCGGCACATTGGCCGCCAGCATATCCTGTTCCCAATCCGGCTTTAGCCCCTTGCCCTTCCGGACGCTTTCCATAATCGTAAAAGACTCCTCACTGTCCATTCCCATGCCGATTAAATATGTCATAATATCGTCACGGGTACAGATGGCTGTGGAAATCGTGGCTTTTCCTTCCTGAATCAAGGTCTGGGCGTTCCCCAGCCAAACATCAGTTCCATGAGACAGGCCGGAAATCCGCACCAGATCCGAAAAAGACTGGGGGTTCGTGTCCACTAACATCTGAATTACGAAATCCGTCCCGAATTCCGGAATTCCCAGGCAGCCCAAGGGGCAGCCGCCGATCTCCTCCGGCTCCAGGCCCAGGGCTTTCGGGCTTCCGAACAGGGACATGACATCCTTATCGTCCAAAGGAATCGTTTTTGCATCAATCCCGGTCAAATCCTCCAGCATTCTGATCATGGTCGGATCATCGTGCCCGAGAATGTCCAGCTTCAGCAGGTTGTGGTCAATGGAATGGTAATCAAAATGGGTGGTTACAATATCCGTGGTCATATCGTTGGCAGGATGCTGCACCGGAGTGAAGGTATAGATCTCTTCCCCCAGGGGAAGGACGATAATTCCGCCGGGATGCTGCCCGGTAGTTCTCCGCACTCCCACACAGCCCTCTACAATCCGGGAAATTTCACAGTTCCGTTTCCGCTGGCCCCGCTCCTCGTAATAATTTTTCACATAGCCAAAGGCCGTCTTATCTGCCAGGGTACCGATGGTCCCGGCCCGGAAGGTCTGTCCCTCCCCGAAGATCACTTCCGTATATTTATGGGCCTTACTCTGGTATTCTCCGGAAAAATTCAAGTCGATATCCGGCTCCTTATTGCCCTTAAAGCCCAAGAAAGTCTCAAAGGGGATGTCGAAGCCCTCTTTTTTCAAAGGTTCCCCGCAGGACGGACAGTTTTTATCCGGCATATCGCAGCCCGCCTTTCCCGCATAGGCCCGCACCTCTTCCGAATCAAAATCACTGTAGTGGCAATTGGCGCAGTAATAGTGGGGGGACAGCGGGTTGACCTCCGTAATTCCGGCCATGGTCGCCACAAAGGAGGAGCCTACGGACCCCCGGGAGCCCACCAGGTAGCCGTCTTCATTGGACTTCCACACCAGCTTCTGGGCAATGATGTACATAACCGCAAAGCCGTTGGAAATAATGGAGTTCAGCTCCCGTTCCAGCCGCTCCACCACAATTTCCGGCAGCTTTTCCCCGTAAATCTCATGGGCCCGGTTATAGCAGATTTCCCGCAGGGTCCGGTCGGAATCCGGTATGACCGGAGGACATTTGTCAGGACGCACCGGATCTATTTTTTCACACATATCGGCAATCTTGTTGGTGTTGGTGATCACGACTTCTTCTGCTTTCTCGCTGCCCAGATACTGAAATTCCTCCAGCATTTCTTCGGTGGTACGTAAAAAAAGAGGCGCCTGGTCGTCCGCATCCTTAAAGCCCTTCCCCGCCATAATAATCCGGCGGTACACCTCGTCCTCCGGGTCCAGGAAATGCACGTCGCAGGTGGCCACCACGGGCTTATGGAACTCCTCTCCCAGGGCTACGATCTTCCGGTTGATGTCCTTTAATTCCTCCATGGAAGAAACGGTTGCCCGGTCTCCCCGAAGCATAAAAGCGTTGTTGCCCAGGGGCTGGATTTCCAGATAGTCGTAAAACCGTACCAGCCTTGCAATCTCTTCCTGGGAGCTGCCCCGAAGGATCGCCTGGTACAGCTCTCCCGCTTCACAGGCAGAGCCTAAAATCAGCCCTTCCCGGTATTTTACAAATTCGCTTTTGGGAATCCGGGGCTGGCGGTGAAAATATTCCAGGTGGGAGCTGGAAACCAGCCGGTACAAATTGGTACGCCCCAGGTCGTTTTTCGCCAGGATAATGGCATGGTGGCTGGGCATCTTTTTAATGCTATCCCTGGATGCCATGCTTAACCGGTTTACTGCGTCTAAGGTTTCGGCTCCCCGCTCCTTCAGCATTGTTATAAATTTCACAAAGATTTCCGCCGTACAGGCCGCATCGTCCACGGCCCGGTGATGGTTGTCCAGGGAAACGTTCAACGCCTTTGCCACCGTGTCCAGCTTAAAACGGTTCAAAGCAGGCAGCAGCACCCGGGCCAGCGCCACCGTATCCACTACGGTATAATCGCAGGCCAGCCCCTGCCGCTGGCAATTTTTGCTGATAAAACTCATGTCAAAGCCCGCATTGTGGGCTACCATAACGACTCCCTGGCAGAATTCCATAAATTTCGGCAGTATTTCTTCCACCTTCGGGGCATCCATTACCATATCGTCCCGGATTCCGGTTAGCTTCTCGATTTCAAAGGGAATGGGCACCTCGGGATTCACAAAGGCAGAAAAACGCTCCGTAATCTGCCCCTTTACCACTTTGACGGCGCCGATTTCAATGATCCGGTTGTTCACCGGAGAAAAACCCGTGGTTTCCAGGTCAAAGACCACATAAACGTCCGCAAGGCTTTGATTCCGGGAATTTTCCACAATTTCCTTCAAATCGTCTACCAGATAGGCTTCCATGCCATAGATGATCTGAAATTCCGACCCCTTGGGCAGGGCATGGCTGGCGTCCGGGAAGGACTGCACATCCCCGTGATCCGTAACGGCCAGCGCCCGATGGCCCCAGGAAATGGCCCGGCCGATCAAATCCTTTACTTCGGATACCCCGTCCATATCGCTCATTTTCGTATGGCAGTGCAACTCCACCCGCTTCTGGGGGCTGTTGTCCATCCGTCCCGTGGTAAAGTCCGGAATTTTTTTCATTCCCACCACCGACCCGATGGTCAGTTCCCCGTCAAAACGGTCAATGGTGGTAATGCCCTTTACTTTCAGAAAAACGCCTTTTTTCACTTCCTTCGTAATCTCCGGCACAAACTCGTTCTTGGTGAACATTTTTATCATGATCGTGTCCGTAAAATCCGTCAGGGCAAACATAATAATCGTCTTCTCATTCCGGATTTCCCGGGTTTCCAGACTCAAAATCTTTCCCCGGATCACGATTTCGCCCATTTCCCCTATGATCTGGTCAATGGGAACGGTTTCCTCGTCAAAATCCCGGCCGTATACCACATCCGGATTGTCGGACCGTTTAAAGCCTCCGGAAAAGTCCTTCCGGCCAAAGGGCCGCTTTCCGTAAGCCCCCCGGCGGCCATAGCCTGTCCCGGCGCCAGGCTCCAGGCCGTTTCCAAACTCCCCTCCGGCCGTTTTCGTGCCACGTCCGGAAATTCCGCCCGGTAGTCCGCTCCCGGCAGCTCCGGAACCGGCCATTCCGGTACCATTGCCAGCCATTCCGATGCCGTCTCCCGGCATTCCGCTTCCGGCCGTTTTGGAACCATTTTCCGGTATCCCGCTTCCATCCCCGGATGTTCCATAGCCATATCCCTCCGCCTGGTCCGCATCCGTCCCGTCCCGGTTTCCGGCCCGCCCTGCTCTGGCGGCAATATTCCGAATTTCGTTGTCCATCTGGATTTCACTGTTTTTCCGGTGGCGGCTTTCCTTCGGCTTTACATATTCCACCTCCACGGTCATGTCCAGGCCGCAGCGTTCACAGACGATTTTTTCCAAAAGTTCTACCACTTCCTCGGACTTTCGGGCCGCAATGACGGTATCCTCCATCACCAGCTTTAACACATGGTTTTCCGGAAATTCCATTTTTGCACAACGCAAAAGGTTATATTCCAGCAGGCTGTAAGTCTTAAATTCCTCCAAAACGCTGTCCCGGTATACATCCATCAGCTTTTTCGGGTCATACTGGCCGGAAAGGCGGTATTTTTCAATAATTTTCACCGTCAGAGGATTAGACGGAAAAAGCTGCTCTTTGATGGCCCGTTCCAGCTGAAAAATGTTGATTTTCTGAATCAGCCTGGTACTTAGCAGGTAAATCCGCAGATAATCCTTGGCCCGGTTGGTGGATGCCTTTGTGACCAGCACCTCGCTTAACAGGCTTTTCAAATCCGGATTTACATCCAAAGTCGGAAACACTTCAAAAAACAGCTTCTGCATGTCAATCCTCCCAATGAATCAACTCATCCCTAAGAGCCGAAAGCAGCTCCTCTTCCTTTACTTTCTTAAAAATCTCTCCGTGCTTAAAAAGCAGGCCCTCTCCGTTTCCCCCGGCAATGCCGAGATCCGCTTCCTTCGCTTCCCCCGGCCCGTTTACCACGCAGCCCATTACGGCTACCTTCAGATCCAAGGGAAACTCTGATGCCAGATTTTCCACCTGGTTGGCCAGCCCGATTAAATCAATGGAGGTTCGTCCGCAGGTGGGGCAGGATACGATCTCTATCCCGCCTTTCCGAAGGCCCAGCGTCCTCAAAATCAGCTTTGCCGACTTGATTTCCTCCAGCGGGTCCCCGGTCAGGGATACCCGGATGGTATCTCCGATCCCCCTGCTTAAAATCAAACCCAGGCCGATGCTGGATTTGATATTCCCGCTAAGCAAGGTTCCGGCCTCGGTAATCCCCACATGAAGCGGATACGGCGTCTTTTCGGCAATCAATTCATGGGCTTTCACACAAAGCATTACATCCGAAGCCTTTATACTGATCACCAGATTGTCATAGCCCAGCTCCTCAATCCGGCCCACCTGGGCCAGGGCGCTTTCCACGATTCCTTCTGCCGTTACGCCATGGTATTTTTCCACCAGCTCCTTTTCCAGGGAACCGCTGTTGACGCCGACCCGGATGGGGATCCCCCGCTCCCTGGCCGCATCCACCACGGCTTTCACCCGCTGTTTGTCCCCGATGTTTCCGGGATTGATCCGGATCTTATCGGCTCCGTTTTCAATGGCTGCAATGGCCAGACGATAATCAAAATGAATATCCGCCACAAGCGGAATGGAAATCTGCTTTTTTATTTCTCCAAGGGCCTTCGCCGCTTTCTCATCCGGTACCGCACAGCGGATGATCTCGCAGCCTGCAGCCTGCAGCCCCCTGATCTGGGCCACCGTAGCCGCCGCATCCTGGGTCTTTGTATTGGTCATGGACTGAATCAGAATCGGGTTCCCGCCGCCAATCACCCGGTTCCCGATTTTGACTGTTTTGGTCAATATCCGTTCCATTTTTCTCTCCTTTTCTTAAAGCAGCCGTACTTTATTTCATCTGCGCCAGGCTCCCGGCATTTTTCTTAAAACAACTGGCGTATATCATTGAACATTACAAATACCATCAGCGCCATCAGAAGCATCAGTCCCACAAAATGTACCATACCTTCTTTATCCGGGTTGATCCGTTTCCTGCGCACCGCTTCGATCAGAAGGAACACCAGCCGTCCCCCATCCAGGGCCGGAATGGGCAAAAGGTTCATAACCCCCAGGTTCACGGACAGCAGGATTGCAATATTCAGCATGTTCAAAAATACCATATAGGCGCCGTCCGTCCTGCTTTCGTCATAAGTATCCCCTATGGTTTTCACGATTCCCACAGGGCCCGATACCTCATTGACGCTGACCCGGCCGCTGATTAACATCCGCAGGCTTTCCATCGTGGTATTCACCCAATACTTCATCTCATAGATGCTGTATTTCAGCGATGACAGGAAATTCGTCCGCTCCCGCAGGCCGCTGCCGTAAAAGCCGATCAGGTAACGTCCCTCTTCCTCCTGAAAACGGGGAACGATCGTCGTTTCATAGCGGGTTCCTTCCCGCTCGTAAACTACGTCAATGGTTTTCCCCGGATGAAACACCGGGTATAGGCTGACCTCCCGATAAAAATGGATGGATTTCCCGTTCAGGGACACAATGGTGTCTCCCGCTTCCATCCCGGCTTCCTGGGCCGGATAGCCCTCCATCACATCGTAGATCACCGGTTTATCGTAGCCGATGCAGGAAATCAGGATTATGGCAAACACAAACGCCATAATGAAATTAAAGACCGGCCCCGCAGCCACCACGCTGATTCTGGCCCAGACCGACTTTTTCTGGAACGAACGGGCATCCTCGCTCTCCGTATCTTCCCCTTCCATCATACAGGCGCCGCCGAAGGGCAAAAGCTTCAGGGAATATTTGGTTTCCCCCTTCGTAATGCCAAACAGCGTGGGGCCAAGTCCCAAGCTGAACTCATTGACCCGGATCCCGTTTAATTTTGCCAGTAAAAAATGGCCAAGTTCATGAAATATTATAATGATACTAAATATAATAATTGCGATAACAAATTTCAAACTTCCACCTGCTTTCCCTACAGACCATGAAATCCCTGCAGTTCTTCCTATTTCCTGGCTGCAATCCACTCATATACTTCCTGCTCCGTTTCCAAAATCTCCTCCAGGCCGGGATTTTCCCGGAACCGGCATTGCTCCATGCTTCCCTGGATCAGCTCCGGAATCTCCAAAAATGCAATTTCCCCCTGCAAGAACAGGGCAACCGCTTTCTCGTTAGCCGCATTATAGGCGGTTGGAATATTCCCGCCCCGCTCCATGGCCCGAAATGCCAGGGCCAGCCCCTGAAAGGTATCCAAATCCGGCTTTTCAAAGGTCAGGGTTCCCAGTTCAAATAGATCCAGCCGTTTCCCGGACAACTGCCTGCGCTCCGGATAATACAGGGCATATTGGATGGGCAGGCGCATATCCGGCGTTCCCAGCTGGGCAATGACACCCCCGTCTTCATATTCCACCATGGAGTGAATGACGCTCTGGGGATGTACCACCACCTGAATCCGGGAAAGCTCCGTGCCGAACAGCCATCTGGCCTCCATAACCTCCAGCCCCTTGTTCACCAGGGTGGCGGAATCTATGGTAATCTTCTTTCCCATCGTCCAATTCGGATGCTTCAAGGCGTCCACTGCCCGGACCTGCTTCAGCTCCTCCCGTTTTTTCCCCCGGAAGGGCCCGCCGGAAGCCGTCAGCAGGATTTTCTTAATCCGGTTTTTCCTTTCTCCGTTCAAGCACTGGAAAATAGCGCTGTGTTCGCTGTCTACCGGCAAAATCGCCGCTTTCTTTTCCGCAGCCAGGGGCATAATCAAATGCCCGGCCGTCACCAACGTCTCTTTATTGGCCAGGGCAATATCCTTCCCGGCTTCTATGGCGGCAATTGTAGGCCGGATTCCCAGCATTCCTACCATAGCCGTTACCAGGATCTCATAGCCTTCCATCCGGGCCACAAAAAGCAGCCCTTCCATCCCGCTAAGTACCGTTACCTCTAAATCCGCCACTGCCTCCCGCAGCCGTTTTGCATCCGTTTCCTCCCATAAAACCGCAATCTGCGGATGGAATTCGCGGATCTGCGTTTCCAATAATTTCCCGTTCCGGCCTGCGCACAGGGCAGCTACCTCGATATCCTTCTGCTCCCGGACAACCTCCAGCGTCTGAGTCCCGATGGAACCGGTAGAACCCAGAATTGCAATCCTCTTCATGGTGATTCCTCCTTATGATTTTCCATTCCCTCCGCCTTCTTCGTTTCGGGCTTTCGCCCTATCAAAACGGCGTCCGGCAATCCGCCCTGTGAACAGGGCGCTTGCCTTCCTCCGTTTTGGCACAGCTCAATGCTATACAAAATATAAGGCCAGGAAGTAGATGAGGGGGGCTGTGAAAATCACACTGTCAAACCGGTCCAGGATTCCGCCGTGACCCGGAATCAGCGAACCATAATCCTTTATTTCATAATTGCGTTTAATGGCAGATGCCGCCAGATCCCCGATCATGGAAACCAGTGCGCCGGCGCTGCTGATTGCTGCCAAACGGAAAATCCCCTCCCAGGTGCTTCCCATGGCTTTTTGAAACACGAACCCATACAAAACCGTCAGAAGCGCCGTCCCGATGACGCCGCCCACGGCGCCCTCCACGGATTTCTTCGGGCTTAGCACCGGGGCCATCTTATGTTTCCCAAACAGTACGCCAACACAGTAGGCACAGGTATCACAGCCCCAGGAGCACAGGAAAATCAGCCAGATCAGATATTTTCCGTTGGGAAGCATATACGTCAGGTATATGCAGGACAGCATCATCGCCGTATAGAATACGCCGAAAAACGCCGCCATAATCTGTCCTGCCTGATAGTTCGGGAACGAAAACACATATACCGCCATCAGCAGCATTAAAAATACCATGGCAAACAAAAACAGATCCAGCCGGGCGCCCCAGAGCTTGATCCCGAAATAGTAAACCAGGGCCGCAGCATAGCCGATCCCTCCTGCCAGCCGCTTTTCCAAATGAAACACCCGGTACAGTTCATACAGGCCCACAAGGGAAATCACACCAAGTCCCGCCAGCAATACATCCCCGCCTGTCAGTCCCAGCGCCAGCAATACGATTATCAGGACAATCCCGCTTGCCAAACGTGTCTTAAACAAAGCTATTCCTCCTTAACACCGCCATATCTCCGGTCTCTATTATTATAGTCCGCAATGGCTTTTTCTAATTCCTCTTTTGAAAAATCAGGCCAAGGTACCGGACAGAAATAAAGCTCACTGTAAGCAATCTGCCAAAGCAGGTAATTGGAAATCCGCTGTTCCCCGCTGGTGCGGATCAAAAGGTCCGGATCGGGAATCCCATGGGTATCAAGATAAGATTCAAACACTGACTCGTTAATCATTTCCTCTGTTAGTTTTCCTTCTCCGGCATCCCGCAGCAGCTTTTTCACGGCCCGCAGCAATTCATCCCGGCTTCCGTAATTAATGGCAATCTGGAAATTCAGCCCGTCATTGTTCCGGGTTTCATATTCCAGCTGTGCAATGCTCTTCTGAATATCCGGATCCAGTCCCGACTGATCCCCGATCACACGCACACGCATATGGTTCTTATGAGCCGTTTTGATACAATTTTTCATATAATTGCGCAGAAGCTTCATCAAAGCCGCCACTTCCTTCTGGGGACGGTTCCAGTTCTCCGTGGAAAATGCATACACCGTCAAGTACTTAATCCCCATATTCCAGGCTTCCTCACAAATGATTTCTACGTTCTTCGCCCCCTGGGTGTGCCCGTAATTCCGGGGCATTCCCTTGCTCTTTGCCCATCTGCCGTTTCCGTCCAAAATAATGGCTACATGTTCCGGAACCTTCATCCTTCTCCTCCTATCGTGATTTTCCCTCAGCATAAGGAAACGGGACACGGCGATTACGCTATGTCCCTTGCTCCTGTCTTATACCGTAAGAATTCCAAAGCTCCCTACACCGTAAGAGCCTCGGGAATTCCGCCTTACACCGTAAGAATTTCCTTGCTCTTCTCCTCTACGGACTTATCAATCTCTGAAATATACTTATCTGTCAGCTTCTGGATGCCTTCCTCTAACTGCTTCACCTCATCCTCGGAAATGTCGGAGCCCTTGCCCAGCTTCTTGAAAGCGTCATTGGCATCCCGGCGGATGTTCCGGACTGCAACCTTGGCATTCTCACCCTTCTTCTTCACGTCCTTGGTCAGCTCTTTTCTGCGCTCCTCGGTCAGCTCCGGGAACACCAGACGAATCAGCTTTCCGTCATTGGTGGGATTGATTCCCAGATCGGAGGTCTGGATCGCTTTCTCAATGGCCCGTACCATATTCCCTTCCCAGGGCTGAATCTGAATCATCCGGGCCTCCGGCACCGTCACATTCGCCACCTGCTGAATCGGGGTAGGAGTCCCGTAATAATCCACCCGCAGCTTATCCAGTACATGAGGATTGGCCCGTCCGGCACGGATGGAACCAAATTCTTCCATCAAATTCTGAAATGATTTCTGCATCTTATTCTCATATGGCTGTAATCTCTCATCCATAGTCTTGTTCCTCCCGCTTATACTGTTACCTTTGTTCCCGCAAATTCTCCGGAAATCGCTTTTACAATACTATTCTCTTCATTCAAGCCAAATACATACATGGGCATTCGATTCTCCATGCACAAAATGGAAGCCGTCAGATCCACTACGGCAAGCTGCTTTTCAATAACCTCCTGAATCGTCACCTGGTCATACTTTTTCGCAGCCGGATTAATCTTAGGATCGCTGTCGTATACACCGTCTACCGCCTTCGCCAGCAAAATTCCCTCTGCCTCAATCTCTACCGCCCGCAGCACCGTGGCTGTATCCGTGGAAAAATAAGGATGTCCCGTACCGCCCGCAAAAAACACCACCATATTCCGGGCAAAGTATTTATTGGCCCGGTCCTTGGAAAACAGCTTGGTAAAGGATCCGCATTCAAAGGGCGTCAGTACCTGGGTCATCATACCCACGGAACGAAAGATCTCGGATACATAAATACAATTCATAACCGTTGCCAGCATCCCGATCTGATCCGCTTTCGTGCGGTCAATGGTCTCACTGGTGCGTCCCCGCCAGAAATTCCCGCCGCCGATTACAATGCCCACCTGGGTTCCTCCGTCCACCAGCCGCTTCACCTGCTTCGCCACTTCTGTCACGGTAGGCTCGTCAAACCCCGTCTTCTTTTCCCCGGCCAACGCTTCACCGCTTAATTTCAATAATACTCTCTTCATGTCCACCCCTTAAACAATACCTGTCCCTTTATTCGTCAAACAGCTTGTTCACATCAACTTCCGCATAGCACTGGGAGCAGAAGCCTTCGATTACGGCCCCGTTATTGATCTGTACGGAACGGGACTTGATATTTCCCATCACGACTGCGGAAGTGTCTACCACTACCGGGCCCTGAACGTCGATATCCCCTTTGATTGCTCCTGCAATGACTGCGGAAGTCGCACTGATATTACCGATTACCACAGAGCCAAGTCCGATCTTCACGGTTCCGTCCGTTGTAATCTCCCCTTCGATCTTTGCTGCATCTGCAAAAAATTCGGAAGATACGCTGTTGCCCCTTACGGTTCCCGTTACGGTCAGCTTACCGTTACACTGTACGTTTCCGTTAACCTGTCCCCGGACTTCAATGGAACCGCTGGACTCCATATTACCGGTCAAAGAAGTGCCTGCAGTAATAATCGCAATCTCCTCGGATACCTCTCTTGGGCCTGACGGCATCTTGGGCATCTCCATTGTCTGTACCTGTATTTCTTCCCGCACTTCCTCTGTGTTCATTGTCATCTCCTCCTTCATATCCTCTTCCGGTACCTCCGGCACTTCCGGTGCTTCTTCTGCTGCATTTTCAAAAAATTCCTCCGCTGCACTCTCCGGCTGCTCTTCTGCCGCAGGTACGGGCGCTTCCTTACGTACCTGTTCCGGAGCCGCTTTTTGAGCCGCCGGAGCCTTCTCCGTCCTCTGGGCGGCCTGGGGAATGGACTGCATGGATGCCGGCCGCTTCACCACGGGCTCTTCCACCTTCTCAAATAAACCTTCCAGCTTATTCAGCTCGGCCTTTGCATCTACTTCCTGCTCCAGGGTATTTACAACCAGCTCATCCTCTCTTCTCTTACGCTCTTCCCCCGGCGCAAGTTCGTTTACCGCCTGTGAAAAATCCTCCTTAAAATCCTTAAAAAAACTCATATATGTACCTCCATCATTTATTCATTTACACTGTCAGCAGAAATATGCTGTATCAGTTTTGTACTTTTCGTAATCGGTAGTAAATCCACATCCAGCTCCTTCAGCCGGTCAATCATCGGCCCTAATGCTTCCACAGTGGAAGCCTTTGTAGATGCATCATGCATTAAAACCACAGACGTATCATACTTTACCACGTCCTTCATCACGTTCTCCACCAGCTCGTCCGGCGTATATGCCTGGCTGGTAGCATCCCCGCTGGCTACGTTCCAGTCGTAGTAGGCAACCCCTTCTTCATTGACATATTGGATGAATTCCTTCATATCTATATTGCTGACCTGGTTGCTGCTTCCTCCCGGGAAACGCATGATCTGGGGTTCTACCCCTGTAATCTCGGTCAGGTATGTCCGAAGCTGGTGAAAATCATTCTGAAAGGCTTCCAGGGACTGGTAAATCACGCTGTACTTATGGCTGTAGGAATGCATCCCCAGGGTATGTCCCTCCGCCACAATCCGCTGATACAGCTCCTTTGCCGATTCATCGGCATTCCCAATCACAAAAAAGGTAGCCTTTACATCCTTTTCCTTCAGTATGTCCAAAATCTTCTCCGTATTCTCGCTGGGGCCGTCGTCAAAGGTCAGATATACCTTCTGCCGTACTCCCTTCTGAGCCAGGTTATCCGCTGACATCTGATTGTACACCTCTGCCGATATGCCGATATCCGAAGACATGGCAGGCTCCTGTCCGCCCTCCAGGCTGTAGGACTGCATGTCCGTCCCGTTTGCGGTTCCCTTATAATTCTCCAGCTGATCCGCCATCTGCTGAACGGAAACGGCATTCCGGGTAAGCTCTTCTATTTGATTGTTCAGCCGAAACATCTGTACCGTAAGTCCGATACAAAATACCATGGATGCCATCATCCAGATACTGATTGTCGCCATAATCGTACGCTTCATACGGTTGACTCTTCTCCGCCGCCGCTGTTCTTTCATGCCGACCTTGTTCTTATCTTCCATATATTGACCTCCGGGCCTGCAAAATTTAAATCGGAGCATGCTTCTGTCTAAACATACTCTAAAGCTATTGTATCACATTTTTTTCAAAGCGCAAAAAAAATATCAAATATTTATGAACTATTTTTTGTGGCATTTTTCTCAATATTCAGATAATTTTGTATATTCTCCAATTTTATCGTATATTATACGTTTTTTTCAAAATTTTATTCGAAAAGCTGCCAGAATATTCCGGAAATATTCAAGCACCTTGTGTCACCTCTCCCTTTTCTTATCATGATACAACCATCATATCATAAATTGTCGAATTTCGCATTAAAAACATAAAATTTTCACAAATCAACCGGGCTGCCAAAAGGTTTCCCCTCGGCAGCCCGGCATTTTCCTGTCATATATCATTTCGGACAGATCGCGTTTTCGTTCCCTCCAACGCCCTTAAGGTGTCGTCGTGAAGGGTTTCCTTCTTATGTTTATCCTGTTCGGCATAACAGGCATAAATAATATCCAGCATTACCAGAATCGGAAATTGGGGTGAAATCACATTTCCATGGTTCAAATGCTTCAGAGACGGAACCAGCACCACTTCATCGCAGAAATTTTCATACCCCAGGCGGTTATTTGCCGTAATCAATACGGTCTTTGCCCCACGCTTATGGGATTCCCGCAGAAAATACAATACCGCCTCCTGAAGGCCGCTGATGCTGATTCCGAAAATCAGGCTTCTGGAATCCCTGAACACCGTCTGCATCCGCATAATGTCCGGATTGGTAACCGAATTGATGTTCACGCCGATCCGCATAAACCGCATCCCCATTTCATCGGAAGCAAACCCGGAGCTTCCGATCCCGCATGTGAACACACGTTCTGCTTTGTTCAGATATTTGGCAATTCTCCCGGTCTGTACCTCATCCATCAGGCTGTAAGTCTTGTTCAGCAGCTCCTGATAAGCGTTCAGTACCATCCTGGTATTTCCCGTAATCGTCTCCTGCTTTTCCACAAAGGTCTTTTCATACTGATATACAAATTCCCGATACCCCCGGTATCCGCACTTTTTTGCAAAACGCGACAGAGAAGCTTCCGATACATATAGCTTTTCCGCTACAGCCCGCGCCGAAAAATCCAGTTTCTTGCGGTTTTTGATAAAAAAATCCGCAATATTTTTCTCTACCGTTGTAAAATTACCATAATTCGATTCTATCATGGGCACTACCGATTTTACATAATATTCCATCTAACCTTCCCCTCCGGACTGAAACCCTGTCCTCCGTTCCGTAAACAGCAGCTTACACTCCTCCTTTCTCCCGGCGATGCCGGAAATGGTAAAACGCTCCCAGCATCCCCGCATCGTTTCCATGTTTCGCAAATGCAAGTCTTGTGTGGCGGGCAATCCCCGGGATCAGATATTTGCCGAGGGCATTTTCAATCCTTCCTTTTAAAAATGCTTCCTGGACCATAACCCCTCCGCCCAATACCACAATCTCCGGGTTCAGCACGTAGCAGATATTGGCAATTCCCTGCCCCAGGACATCCGCCATTTCGTCAATGGCCCGGATGCAGATCCCATCCCCCGACTTGGCCGCTTCAAAAATCCGGTATCCGTTCCAAAGCTCTTTCGGTTCATTCTTCCAATCCGCCACCTTTTTGCTTAATACGCTGGCCGCTCCCAGGGTCTGAAAATCCCCGCCCTGCATATTCATATATCCCACCTCGCAGGCGCTTCCGCCGCTTCCCCGGAACACTTTCCCGTTGAGAATGAAACAGCCGCCGATGCCGGTTCCCACCGTAAGCATCAGAGCGCTTTTTACGCCTGCTGCCGCCCCGGAATGAAACTCCGCCAGTCCGGCACAGTTTACGTCATTTTCCACCTCACAGGGAACCAAGAACCGACGCTCCAGGACTTCCTTATAAGCAGTCCCGGTGTAATCCGGAATCAGCGGGGCCGCATGGGTGATCCTCCCGGTTTCCGGATCCACAACCCCCGCCGTGGAAATGCAGATCCCGTCTATTTCCTCTCCGGAAAAAAACAACGCCGCCAAATCCTGCACCTTTTTCAAAATCGCCGGCCCGCCCTTTTGCGCCTGGGTATCCGTAAGATCCCGGCTTAAAATCCGTCCGTCTTCCCGGATCACCCCGTACTTGATGGCCGTTCCGCCGATGTCAATGCATACATATTTTTTCATAGCGGTTCTCTTCCTGTCTGCCCTTCCCCGATCCGCACCTTAAAAATCGCTTTTTTCACCTTTTCCGGCGCTTTGGGGGCCACGGCTGTACGGTGCCCGTCCCCGGGAAAGCAGATCAGGAAATCCCCGGGATTCAAGATTACAAAACCGTTTTTTTCTCCCTCCAGGGGAAGGAAATCCTCCTCTTTTTCATATTCCCCGCACCGCATGTTCTCAATAAAATTCAGGTCAATCTGCTCCTGGCCCCGCAGCATCACATGGACGTCCAGATAGTCCCTGTGGGCTTCCCAGAAACGGTTTTCCACCGTTGTCGTGGTGTATTCCGCAATATTTACAAACAGCCGTTCCCCGTCGATGGGATGGCTCCCTGCCTCAAAGGCCGTCAGATCATGGTTCCAAAGATATTCGAAGCAGGATTTCACGGCTTCCTCCAGAAAGGCGTATTCCTCCATATGACGAATGTTTCCGTAAATCATTCCTTTTCCTCCTGTCCTTTAAAAATCGTAGTATTGGGCGCCGGAACCGAAGTATCCCCCATTATTTTTCTGGAAATGATGCTGGCCGGAATTCCAACCACCAGGGACACCCCAATGGATATAATGGAATAAGACCAAATCGACACCGCCTCTGCCGGGACGAAATACTTAATGCAGACCATTACAACAGAAGATGCCAAAAACGCCAGCGCCGCTCCGAAGGTATTGGCCGTTTTCGTAAAAACACCCAGAATAAACATTCCGATTAAAATACCGAGCACCAGGCCCATAAAGCCGTTGAACCACTCATACGCCGATTTCACACCGCCGTTGGCCAGCACCATGGCCACTGCAATGGCAAATACCCCCACTACCAGAGATACGTACTGCCCGATCTTTGTCTGCTTTTCAAAGCTTAATTCCTTCTTTGACAGCCGTGCCTGAATATCCAGCGTCCAGCTGGAAGCTACGGAATTCAGCCCCGTGGACAAGGTGGACTGGGAAGCCGCGTAAATCGCCGCCAAAAGGATTCCCGTAATCCCCACCGGAAGCTCGAACGCAATATAGGAAGCAAAGATCTGATCCTGGGCCGCTGCCGGCGGAAGCGCATTCTGCCGGTAAAATACATACAGCCCTGTCCCGATCAGATAAAAGACCGTTGCTATGAAAATCGAAAGGGCCCCGTTTGTCAGCATCATTTTATTCAGCTTCCTGGTATCGGTGGTGGTGGTAAACCGCTGCACAATATCCTGGCTGGAAACATAAGAACCCATGGTATTCAGCCCGGCTCCCACGACCATAATAAAAACGCTGTCTTTTAAAATATTTGGGTCAAAAATCGGCTGGTTCTCCGCCAAGAACTTATGTTCGCTCGACAATACCCCAAATACCGCGGCTATTCCACCGTCTATATGGGCCAATAGAAATACCAATGCAAAGGTAACGCCCAGCAGCAGTACCGAACCTTGAATAAAATCGGTCCAAAGCACGGACTTCAGGCCCCCGGTGTAGGAATAGATAATCGCGATCACGCCCATAATCAGAATCAGAAGGTTTACATTGATCCCGGTCAGGCTTCCCAGCACCATACAGGGCAGATACATAATAATGGACATCCGCCCCACCTGGTAAATAATGAACATTACCGCACCCAGCACACGCAGCCCCTTGCTTTTAAACCGCAGCTCCAGGTAATGATA
>CAJUSQ010000065.1 GCA_910588885.1 uncultured Lachnospiraceae bacterium | reverse complement strand
GTACCTGTGAAGCGCCCAGAAACCCTTCGTTCTTCTTTTCACACGCCAGGAGCTCCTGGTGCCTGGCTGCCGGAGTCGTCCACAGCTTCTCCAAAAAGCCCGGCAGCTCCTGTTCCAGCTTCTCATAGCCTTCCTGCCGGCCCCCCAGGCTGATGCAGAGGTTCTCCGGACGGAAAATCACTTCGATCAGCTCCTGAAGCTTTTGGGCCAGGGCTTCCTTTTTCTCCTGATAATGCTGTTCCAAATCACTTACCAGACGGTAAAAGGCAATGCCGCCGGTAAGGTCCGTATATTTCGCGGTGGGGGAGAAATAGGACATGGCCCGGGTGGCGGATACGGAATGGCCCGAGGAGCTTAGGGTCATCTGAAGCCGGGACTTCATCTGGGCCAAAATTTCGTAAATCCGCTTTTCATCCGAAAGCTTCGTAGCGGAAAGGATCTCCCCCATCAGTTCCATGGCCTTTGGCAGCTTGTCGTATAAGGCTTTGGACTGGATCTCAAATTTGGCATCGTAGCCCTCGTCTTTCAGATGGGCATACACATTCACGTCCCCGCTGACGCCGCCGGTGTGGAGGTTTATTTCATTGGAAAGCTCGCTGTAGCTGTAACCCTCTGTGTCCACATAGCCCAGCACCGCTTTTAAAATCCCGAGATAGGGAATATCGGCAGCCGCCACATCCGCCGTATCAAAAATCATGCTTACATAGGCGATGCCGTTGGATTCCAAATCATGGTACAGCACCTTCCTGCCGCAAAGGCTCCTCTCCTCCAAAACAAAGGGCTCCGGCTCCCGGGTCAGATCTTCCCGGGTCAGCACCGGGATGCTTCTCAATTCCTCCGGGGTGGAGGGCTCCTCCTGGTAAGCCTTCAAATGAGCCGTGTCTTTGACCAGCTTTTGAATCTCCTCCGGGGACAGGGAGGCTTTGTATTCCGCAAGCTTCTGCTCCAGCTCCTTGTCTGCCTTGGCATTCAGGCCCCGTTCCGGCTCCACGATTACCACGGATTTATGTTTATTTTTTAACAAATATGTTTCAATCAGGTCTTCAAAATACCCGGTGTCCACCTGCTCCTTCAGCCAGGAAATCAGCCGTATGGGGCTTAGATGGGTAAAGGGCTTCTCTTCATCGTAAAGCCAGCTGTCCAGGCACTGAAGGCCGTACAAAAGCCCCTTGGGGAACTGGCCGAAATCCGCTTCCCGGTATTTGAACTCAAAGCTGTTTAAAGCAGCCCGCAGGGATTTTCGATTCAATCCGTTTTTCACCTGTTGGGACAGGACTGTTTCAATCGTTTCCAGAAACGCTGCTTTTTTCTCAAGGCTGCTGTTCTTGGCCACAATGGAAAACACGGGCTGGTAGATGCTGTTGTCGTAGGAGCTCATAATATCCTTTCCGATCCCGGCATCCAAAAGCGCCTGCTTTAAGGGCGCTCCGGGGGCTCCTAACAGGGTGTAATCCAGCACGTCAAAGGCAATATATAATTTTTCATTTAAAATCGTATCCACGGAAAAATTACAGGACAGATAGGTATTGTCTTCCAGAGGCTCCCCGCTTGCGATGGAATATGATTTTTTCACTTCCACCGGCTCGGCAAAGGGTTCCTGCCGCAGTATGGCAGAATCAATCTCCTGGTGTTCAAACCGGCTTAAGTATTCCCGATCCAGCCAGTTCAGCTTCTCTTCCATGTCCATATCCCCATACAGGTAAATATAGGAATTGGAAGGATGGTAATAACGGCTGTGGAAGGCCAGGAATTTTTCATAGGAAAGCTTCGGAATCTCCCTGGGATCCCCGCCGGACTCATAGCGGTAAGAGGTATCCGGGCAAAGGCTGTTTAGGATCTGCCGGTCCAGCACTCCTTCCGGAGAGGAGAAGGCCCCTTTCATCTCGTTGTAAACCACGCCGTTTAAGGTAATGAGATCTTTCTCGGAAGCCAGCTCATAGTGCCAGCCCTCCTGCTGAAAAATCTCCTCCCGGCTGTAAATATTAGGATAAAAAACGGCATCCAGATATACATGCATCAGGTTCTGGAAATCCGTATCATTTAAACTGGCCACCGGATAAACGGTCTTATCCGGATAGGTAATGGCATTCAGGAAGGTATTCAGGGAGCCTTTCACCAGCTCTACAAAGGGGTCCTTGGCCGGAAACCGCTTCGAACCGCACAGTACCGTATGCTCTACAATATGGGCCGCCCCAGTGCTGTCTACGGCCGGGGTACGGAACCCGATATAGAACACCTTGTTCTTATCCTGGTTCGATACCAGGCTGATGTGCGCCCCGGTCTTTTTATGGTGCAGGATGTAGCCTTTTGAATGGATATCCGTCAAATCACAAACCGCAATTTGCTCATATCCTCTGCAATTCTCAATTTTCATTATTTTCCTCCAAACATCAGATTTCCGCGAAAATTACCCGCCTTTTCCAAAAGCCGGGTGCTTCGCGGGCAATACCCACTATGGCAAAGAGGTTGTCCCAAAAAGAGACAACCTCCTATGTTTTATTTCTTAATAGAAAAACCCGGTGAATTAACCTAAGCGGACCACATTTGCAGCCTGAGGGCCTTTTTCTCCCTCAACCACTTCAAACTCTACTGCTTCCCCATCCTTTAATTCTTTGAATCCATCCATGTTCAATGCGGAAAAATGCACGAAAACGTCATTGCCCTCCGCATCAGAAATAAACCCATAACCCTTTTTGGCGTTAAACCACTTTACTGTTCCCTGTTGCATAAAACCTTCCTCCTAAATACATTGAAAAACATCGGGCAATGCCCACTACAATTCTAACCCTAGCATAATTTGCAGAATTTGTCAATGCATGGAACCGGATTTTATGGAAACCTCCAGCTGCTGATAGGGAATTTCAATCCCGTTTTCGTCCAGTGCCCGCTTGATCTCCTCAGTCAACCGCCATTTCACGGTCCAGTAGTGCTCCGTCTTCACCCAAAGGCGGCAGCCCATGATTACGCTGCTGTCCGCAAGCTCCTTCACAAACACCAAAAGCTCTTCTTCGGGTAAATGCTCCGGCTCTTTTTCCAAAAGCCCTGTCAGGATTTTTTTCACCTGCCGGATATCGGCTTCATAGGATACGCCGACGGAAATCTCCACCCGCCGTTTCTCCTGCCGGGTCACATTGGTCAGGCTGCAGTTGGCCAAAATCCCGTTGGGAATGATAATGACCTGGTTGTCCGGGGTTGTCAGCCTGGTATAGAACAGTTCGATTTCGGTTACGGTGCCTTCGTTCTTATGATCGTCCTCAATAATATAATCTCCCACTTTAAAGGGTTTTATTACAAGAATCAAAACTCCCCCTGCAAAATTGGACAGGCACCCCTGCAGGGCCAGGCCGATTGCCAGGCCCGCCGACCCCAGAAGGGCCACCACAGATGCCGTGGAAATCCCAAACCAGCCGCAGATCAGCATCACCAGGCAGAAATACAGCAGCGCCTTGGCCAGGGAATCCAAGAACTGCTTTACCCCTTCTTCCGCCCCGGAGCGGTCTAAAAACCGCCGTAAAAGCTTCCGCAGGAATTTGATGATCCGCACTCCGATGATATAAATCAGGAAGGCCAGCAGCACCTTAACCCCGAAATCCAAAATTTCCGGCAGCAGCCCTTTGAAATATTCCTTTACCTGATCCGGGTCTGCCTGCTGCACCTGCTCGGACACTTCCTTCAGCGTCTCCAAATCAGACAGCAAATCCGTCTCCCCGTTTAAAAGCATATTCCCCCTCCTCTCACGATTTTATATTTTGTGGAGGAACAGCCCGCTTCGCAGCTTCGGTTCGAACCAGGTGGATTTGGGAGGCATCAGGCGCCCCGCGTCCGCCACTGCAAACAGTTCCTGAATGGAGGTGGGATACATGGCAAAGGCTGCCGCACAGTCCTCCCGTACCCGCCGCTCCAGCTCCGAAAGGCCCCGGATGCCGCCTACGAAGTCGATACGGCCGTCTACTCTTGGATCCGTGATACCAAGCACCGGCCCCAGAAGCTTTTCCTGGAGGATCGAAACATCCAGCCCCGCTACCGGGTCTTTGCTCCGATCTTCCTTACGGATGCGGCAGCGGTACCACTGTTCCTCCAGAAACATCGTAAATTCCCCTTTTTCCCGGGGATGGGGATCGGTCCCTTCCACAGGGGATACTTCAAACCGTTCCCGTACCTTTGTTAAAAAATTCACGGGGCTGCAGCCGTTCAGATCCTTCACCACCCGGTTGTAGTCCATAATTTTCAGCTGTTCGTCGCAAAACAGCACCGCCAGGAAATAGTTAAACTCCTCTTCCCCGGTATAGCCCGGATGCTGCTGCCTGCGAAGCTGTCCCACTTTTACGGCAGAAGCGGCCCTATGATGGCCGTCGGCAATGTAGAGGGCCTCCATCCCCGCAAATGCTTCCCGAATAGCCCGGATCTCCTCCGGTTCCCCAATCCGGAATACACGGTGGCGGATTCCGTCCCCGGAGGTGAAATCATAGAGGGCTTCCCCCTGCTTCGCCTGCCGGATTCGGGCATTCACCTCCCGGGCCGAACGATAGGCCAGGAAAATCGGCCCGGTCTGGGCGCCGCAGCAGTCCACATGGCGAATCCGGTCCTGCTCCTTTTCCTCCCGGGTGTTCTCATGACGCTTAATCGTCCCGTCCAGATAGTCATCCACGGCGGCACAGGCCACCAGCCCGTCCTGCACCCGGCCCTCCATGGTAAGCTCATAAATATAGTAGCACTCCTGTTCTTCCGTCACAAAATCTCCCCGTTCTACCATTTCCCACAAAAGGTCATGGGCTTTCCGGTAGACACAGGGGGCATAGGGATCCACATCTTCCTCAAACTGTGTTTCCGCCCGGTCTATGCGCAGAAAAGAAAGGGGCTTATCTGCCGTTTCACGCTTTGCTTCCGCCCGGTTAAAAACATCGTAGGGCAGCGCCGCAATATCCGCCGCTTTTCCCTGTGCGGGACGGATGCAAAAAAAAGGTTTTATCGTTGCCATTTTCTTCTGCCTCCTTCGTTTTCAGTGTAACATATTTTTTCCATGATTGACACCATAATCCAATTTATTTATAATGAAATTAACAGCACTTCATTTTTGTTCACGATAATCATAATTATGCCTGCCTGCGGCTGACGCAGCGGAGCAGGCAACGCCGGAGCTTTCCGGTTCAGAGCCATTGGAGGTGATGCATCATGACCCAGGAGCCAATGATCAATACGATTGATATTTTAAGACATGCTTTTGTATACCAGGATACCCGTCTGACCCATCACGGGGAGCGTGTGGCCTATATCCTCTGGAAGCTGCTTTCGGATCACCCGTATTATACCCGCCCGGAGAAGCAGTCCGTATTCCTGCTGGGGCTGTTCCATGACATCGGCGCTTACCGGGAAGCGGAAATCGACGCTATGCTTTCTTTTGATACCCAGGATTCCATCGAACATTCCATCTTTGGATATTTGCTGTTAAAGTCTTTTTCTCCCCTGGCGGAATATGCGGACTGCATTTTATATCATCATAACCACAATGCCCAATACTATTCCGTCCCTTTGGACAGCAAGCACCGGGATATTGCAAAGCTTCTCTATCTGGCGGACCGGATTGATATTTTCCTGCTGCACAACAGGCCGGATACCATTGGATCCTTCCTCCATGAAAACGCTTTCGGCTCTGTTTTTTCCAGAAAGGATTTTGACCTGTTCCTGGAAAGCAACCGCCGGTACCGGATTCTGGATCATATTGCGGACGGGGAATATCTGAAGGAGCTGTCCGAATACACCCGGCAGGAATTTCCGCTGACCGGGGAAGAGAACCTCGCCTATTTTTGGACTTATTTGTTTTCCGTGGACTTCCAGAACGAATACTCGGCCCTGCATACCAGCTACGCCGTCCATTTCTGCCAATTCCTTTCCCGGACATTGCTGGAGGATCCTTTGGAATGCCAGACCGCCCTTTGGGCCGCGATGCTCCTTTATATCGGAAAATCCCGGATTCCTGCGTCCGTGCGCACATCCCTTAGTTTTGAGGGCTATCTTCAGGAATTAAACCAGCCGGATATCGAGAACACCACCAACGCTATTCTCTCCGGCGGGGTAAGCCAATGGTTTTTCCCGGTTTTGGAGCAATCCTTCCAGCTGCTTCGGTGCTTTTGGGCCAACCGCCCCATTTCCTTTGCCCCCACCCCTGCGGCCGAGATTACAGCCCTTTCTTATCTTATGAGCAATCAGATGAACCATCCAAAAGAGCTGCCCTTTTTCACCCGGCAGCAGCATTGGGATTTCCTGGTACAGAAATATAACGCCTGCGGCCTGAATCGCCATCTTTTAAATTCCTTCGGCAGGCATTACGACTCTATCTTGTCCCAAGCCAAGGCAGCTACCGATGCCGACCGGAACAGTTATCACAAGCTGCTTCATGAGGAGCATGCCCTCCGGATGATATTGCTTCATTATAATAAGAAGTATTTTCCTTAAAAAATTCGGGGCTGTTGCAAATAAAGCCAAGATACAATTATGGATGCGATTCTTCCGTTCGGAATGCCATATTTTGTATCCAACAGCTATTTGCAACAGCCCCCTCTTTCTCTTATTTTCCGCTTATTCCGCAGATCCCAAAGCCCGCGGATTTCCCTCTATTTAATCACCCGAACCTTCAGTACTCCCGGAATGGCTTTTAAGGCTTCCACCACCTCCGGCGTTACCGGGGATTCCAGATCCAGCAGGGAATAGGCGTAATCCCCCCGGCTCTTATTGGTCATATCTGAAATATTGATATCCGCATCCCCCATAACGGCGGAATATTTTCCGATGATACCCTTAATGTTCTTATGGAGGACGGCCACACGGGCGGGCATCCGGCATTCCCCCATATCACAGTTGGGATAATTGACGGAATTCTTGATGTTCCCGTTTTCCAGGTAATCCATTACTTCTTCTACCGCCATCCGGGCACAGTTGTCCTCGGACTCCTCTGTGGAAGCGCCCAAATGGGGAATGACAATCATCCCTTCGGTCCCGGCAGTAGCAGGATTCGGGAAATCCGAAACATACCGTTTGATCTTCCCGGATTTTACGGCTGCTGCCACGGCCTCTTCGTCCACCAGAAGATCCCGGGCAAAGTTCAGAAGGATCACGCCGTCCTTCATCTGCTCAATTGCCCCTTCGTTGATCATCTTTTTCGTATTGTCCAAAAGGGGAACATGGATGGTAATATAGTCGCAGTTCTGGTAGATCTCTTCAGCGGAATTGGCATGCTTGATGCTGCGGGACAGCTCCCAGGCTGCTTTTACGGAAACATAGGGGTCATAGCCGTATACTTCCATGCCTAGATGGGTAGCGGCATTGGCTACCTTCACGCCGATGGCCCCAAGGCCGATGATCCCCAGCTTCTTTCCGGCAATCTCCTGCCCGGCAAAATGGCTCTTCTGCTTCTCGGCCAGCTTGGCAATGGTTTCTTCGCCGCTGTTCTCCTTCACCCATTGGATACCGCCGATCACATCCCGGGAGGCCAGAAACATGCCGGCCAGCACCAGCTCCTTTACGCCGTTGGCATTGGCTCCCGGGGTATTGAATACCACGATGCCTTCTTTTGCGCAGCGTTCCAGAGGAATATTGTTTACTCCGGCTCCGGCTCTGGCAATGGCCGCAAGCTCCGGGGAGAACTCCAGTTCGTGCATAGCTGCGCTCCGGACTAAAATTGCCTTGGCTTTTTCCATACTGTCTGTTTTTTCATAATTTCCGTCAAAAATATTCAGTCCAATTTCGGAAATCGGATTTAAGCAATGATACTGAAACATTACAGGTTTTCCTCCTCAAATTTCTTCATAAATGCAACCAGCGCTTCCACCCCTTCCCTGGGCATGGCGTTGTAGATGCTGGCCCGCATACCGCCCACGGACCTGTGGCCCTTGAGGTTCTCAAGGCCCGCTTCCTTGGCTTCTTTCACGAACTTGGCATCCAGCTCTTCGTTTCCGGTTACAAAGGGCACATTCATCAGGGAGCGGTCTTCGGGCCGTACCGTGCCCTTGAATAATTTGCTTTCATCCAAAAAATCATAGAGAAGCTTCGCTTTCTCTTCGTTGCGCTGCCGCATCACGGTAAGTCCGCCCATCTTCTTCAGCCATTTGAACACTTTTCCGCAGATATAAATGCCGTAGGCCGGAGGGGTGTTGTACAGGGACCGGGCGTCCGCATGGGTCTTGTATTTCAGCATGGTGGGAGTACCCGGCAGCGTATCTTCCGTAATCAGGTCTTCCCTTACAATGACGATGACCACACCGGCCGGGCCAATGTTTTTCTGAACCCCGCCGTAAAGCAGGCCATACTTGGTCACATCCACCGGTTCCGACAAAAAGCAGGAGGAAACGTCCGCTACCAGGGTTTTTCCCTTGGTGTTGGGCAGCGTCTTGAACTTGGTGCCGTAAATCGTATTGTTTTCACAGATATAGACATAGTCCGCATCCGGGGAAACGGGCAGATCGGAACAGTCCGGGATATAGGAAAAGGTTTCGTCTTCGGAAGAAGCGATTTTATTGGCTTTCCCATAGAGCTGCGCTTCCTGGTAGGCTTTCTTGGCCCACTGGCCGGTCACGATAAAGTCGGCCACCTTATTTTTCATCAGGTTCATGGGAATGGCCGCAAACTGCTGGGAAGCTCCGCCCTGGAGAAACAGTACCCTGTAATTGTCTGGAATTCCCATCAACTCCCGCAGATCCGCTTCTGCTTCTTTCATAATCGTGTCGTATACCTTGGAGCGGTGGCTCATCTCCATGACGGACATGCCGCTTCCTTTGTAATCCATCATTTCCTCTGCCGCTTCCCGCAGGACTTCTTCCGGCAACACCGCCGGCCCTGCGGAAAAATTGTAAACTCTGCTCATTTTTTTCCTCCTGATTCCTATTTTTAAACTCCTCAGTCTCTGCTTTGCATCCCTATTCTATAAAGCCTTTTGCTCCCGGGATGTATTCCGTTTCAAAGATCCTTTGCCACAAAAGGCAGGGCTCACCCTTCCTTTTCCGCCAAATCTTCCGCCGAAAAGGCTTCGCTGATCGCGCCGCCGGGTGCAACCATGGGCCACACCTTGTCGTCGCAGTCGATGATGCAGTCAATTAGAACTGGTGTTTGGCTTTCCATAGCTTCTGCCAGGGCTTCCTGAAATTCCTCCCGGGTTCTGACCCGGTATCCCTTCGCACCCATGGCTTCCGCCAGCTTCACGAAATCCACACCGTCATCCAATACCGTGGCGGAATAATTCTTTTCATAAAAAAGCGTCTGCCACTGGCGCACCATGCCAAGGACATGGTTATTCATTATCACTTCAATGATCGGCAGCTTCTGACGGGCCGCCGTGGCCAGCTCGTTCATATTCATGCGGAAACAGCCGTCTCCGGCAACGTTAATCACGCATTTCTCCGGATTGGCCAGCTTCGCCCCGATGGCGGCTCCCAGGCCGTAGCCCATGGTGCCAAGGCCCCCGGAGGTAATAAACGTCCTAGGCTTTTTGTATCTGTAATATTGGGCCGCCCACATTTGATGCTGCCCCACTTCCGTGACAATCAAGGCATCGCCTTTTGTCTGCCGGTAAATTTCTTCAATCATATATGGGCCGCTTAAGCCCTCCGCCGGGTAGCTTAGGGGGTATTTCTCCCGGTACTCCAGGATATGGGCCACCCAATCATCGTGATTCTGCTGGTTCAGTTTCCGGTTGATCCGGCTTAAGATCTCCTTCACATCCCCGATCACGCTGGCATCCACCACGATATTCTTATTGACCTCTACCGGGTCAATGTCAAACTGGAGAATTTTAGCCTGGCTGGCAAATTTTGCGGCATTCCCGATCACCCGGTCGGAAAACCGGGTACCGATGGCCACCAAAAGGTCGCACTCGCTGACCCCTAAGTTCGAGGTCTTCGTCCCATGCATGCCCAGCATCCCCGTATAGAGCTCATGCTCCCCGTCAAAGGCCCCTTTTCCCATCAGGGTATCACAAACCGGCGCATGCATTTTCCGTATAAATTCCTCCAGTTCGCTGCTGGCGCCTGAAATCACGGCTCCGCCGCCTACGAAAATATAGGGCCGCTCTGCTTTCTGCAAAAGCTGCACCGCCGTATCCAGCGCTTCCGGCGTAATGGTATTGGTATACCGTTCCACCAAATCCACCGGCATCGTGGAAAATTCCGTCTTCTCTGCCGTAACATCCTTCGGAATGTCCACCAGTACCGGGCCGGGCCGTCCCTTTCTGGCAATCTGGAAGGCCCGCCTTATGGTATCCGCTAACTTTGTGATATCTTTCACAATAAAATTGTGCTTTGTGATGGGGGTGGTAATGCCCGCAATGTCGATCTCCTGAAAGCTGTCTTTTCCCAGCAGGGGAACCGTTACATTACAGGTAAGGGCCACCATCGGCACGGAATCCATGTAGGCCGTGGCAATCCCGGTCACCAGGTTGGTGGCTCCCGGGCCGGAGGTGGCAAAGCATACACCCACCTTCCCGGTGGAACGGGCATAGCCGTCCGCCGCATGGGATGCCCCCTGTTCATGGGAAGTCAGCACATGCTTTATTTCATTTCTATGCTTATACAATTCGTCATATACATTCAAAATCGAACCGCCGGGATAGCCGAACACCGTGTCTACCCCTTGTTCCTTCAGGCATTCGATGATGATTTCCGACCCTGTCAGCTGCATATTGAAAATCCCCTTTTCTAGTTGTTTTTCAAAATTGCCCCGGTGTTCCCGGAGGTCACAAGGCTGGCATACCGGGCCAGGTATCCGGTGGTGATCTTCGGCTCCCTGGGCTGCCATTTAGCCCTTCTGGCGTTCATTTCTTCTTCGGAAATGTCCACGTTCAGGGTATTTTCAGGAATATTGATTTTAATAAGGTCCCCTTCCTCTACCAGTGCAATGGGGCCGCCCACTGCCGCTTCCGGAGAAACATGGCCGATGGAAGCCCCCCGGCTGGCGCCGGAAAAACGGCCGTCGGTAATCAGGGCTACGGAGGAACCCAGTCCCATGCCTGCTATGGCGGAGGTGGGATTTAACATTTCCCGCATACCCGGGCCGCCCTTGGGGCCTTCGTACCGGATCACAACCACGTCCCCTGCCACGATTTTCCCGCCCTTGATGGCGTCAATGGCGTCTTCCTCGCAGTCGAATACCCGGGCCGGGCCTTCGTGTACCATCATCTCCGGCACCACGGCGGAACGCTTCACCACGCCGGAATCCGGAGCCAGGTTGCCCTTGAGCACCGCAATGCCGCCTGTCTCGCTGTAGGGATTCTCAACGGGACGGATTACCTCCGGATTCTTATTGACGCAGCCCTTGATGTTCTCCGCAATGGTGGCTCCGGTTGCGGTAATCAAATCGGTGTATAATAATCCCTTTTTATCCAGCTCGTTCATAACCGCGTACACGCCGCCGGCTTCGTTCAGATCCTCCATATAGGTGGGGCCTGCCGGAGCCAGGTGGCAGAGGTTCGGGGTCTTTGCGCTGATTTCATTTGCAATATCCAGATTCAGTTCCACGCCCGCTTCATGGGCAATGGCCGGAAGGTGCAGCATGGAGTTGGTGGAGCAGCCCAGGGCCATATCTACCGTCAGGGCATTCAAAAACGCTTTTTCGTTCATAATGTCCCGGGGACGGATATTTTTTTCCAATAATTCCATAATCTTCATGCCGGCATGTTTTGCCAGCTTGATCCGCTCGGAATAAACCGCCGGAATCGTCCCGTTGCCTTTTAAGCCCATGCCGATGGCTTCCGTCAGGCAGTTCATGGAGTTGGCCGTATACATGCCGGAGCAGGAGCCGCAGGTGGGGCAGACCTTATTTTCAAATTCCGTTACATCTTCTTCCGACATCTTCCCGGCCGCATAAGCGCCCACCGCTTCGAACATGGAAGAAAGGCTGCGCTTCTCCCCCTTCACCCGGCCTGCCAGCATTGGGCCGCCGCTGACAAAAATCGTCGGGATATTCAGACGGGCCGCCGCCATCAGAAGTCCCGGTACGTTTTTATCACAGTTGGGTACCATCACAAGAGCATCGAACTGGTGTGCGATTGCCATACATTCGGTGGAATCGCAGATCAGGTCCCGGGTCACCAGGGAATATTTCATCCCGGTATGGCCCATGGCAATGCCGTCGCAAACCGCAATGGCCGGGAATACAATGGGGGTCCCCCCTGCCATCGCAACGCCTAATTTCACTGCTTCCACAATCTTATCCAGATTCATATGCCCCGGCACAATCTCATTGTGGGAGCTGACGATGCCGATTAAGGGCCGCTCCAGCTCTTCCTTCGTATACCCCAGGGCGTTAAACAGGCTTCTGTGGGGGGCCTGCTGCATTCCTTTTGTTACATGATCGCTTCTCATGGTTTCACTCCTTTTCTTAGGCGGTTATCTGTTTGCAAATCAAATCTCCCATTTCCCGGCATCCTACTTTCTTCGTACCTTCCGAATAAATATCCACGGTGCGGAAGCCTTCCTTCAAAACCTGCTTTACGGCCTGCTCAACGGCATCCGCTTCCCGGTCCAGATCCAGGGAAAACCGCAGCAGCATTGCCGCGCTTAAAACCGTGGCAATGGGATTTGCCAGATCCTGTCCGGCAATATCCGGCGCAGATCCGTGGCTTGGCTCGTACAGGCCGAATTTCGTATCGTTTAAGCTGGCCGAGGACAGCATCCCGATGGAGCCGGTCACCATGCTGGCTTCATCCGACAAAATATCGCCGAACATATTTTCGGTTAAAATCACATCAAACTGGCCCGGATCCCGCACCAGCTGCATGGCACAATTGTCCACCAGCATGTGTTCATAGGACACCTCCGGATAATCCTTCGCCACTTCTTCCACGACCTTCCGCCACAGCCGGGAGGAATCCAGTACGTTGGCCTTATCCACGCTGGTCACCTTCTTCCGGCGTTTCCGGGCAATCTCAAAGCCCTTCACCGCAATCCGGCGGATTTCCTTTTCATTATATGTAAGGGTGTCCCTGGCCGTCAGCACGCCGTCCACTTCCCGGGTTTCCCGTTCCCCGAAATAAAGACCTCCGGTCAGCTCCCGCATAATAACCAGATCGAAGCCTTCCCCGATCAGCGTATCCTTAATGGGACAGGCTTCTTTCAATTCCTCATACAGGTAGGCAGGACGGACATTGGCAAACAGGTTCAATTCCTTGCGGATTTTCAAAAGCCCGGCCTCCGGCCTTAGCTGGGGCGGAAGCTGATACCAGGGGGAAGTGGTGGTATTCCCGCCGATGGAGCCCATCAGCACCGCGTCCTTTGACTTGGCAGCCGCAATGGCTTCGTCGGTCAAGGGTACGCCGCAGGCATCTATGGAGGCCCCGCCTAACAGAATTTCTTCATATACAAACCGATGGCCGTAAACCTTGGCAACCTGATCCAGTACTTTCTTCGCTTCTCTCACGATCTCCGGGCCGATCCCGTCCCCGGAAATCACGCCAATCTGATATTCCATGATTCTTCATCCCTTCATTTCAAATAGATCACCGGCAATCACCCGCAGCAGTTCCGCAAAACGAAAACCATACTTTTCTTCCCGTCTGCACGAAGCAATTGCCCGAAATGTCCTTCTCACAGTGACAAGTGTACGCCTGTACTTTACTTTGCAAAAGGCTATAGCTAATACTATAGTATATTTGAGGAAATTTTTCAACCGGAAATGATATTTTTCTTTTTTATGAAGGCAATAACCTGGTGTTATAGAAACATAAAGCTGTTCCCCATCCCCCCTGGCCGGACAAAATGCACAAAAACCCCACGGCCTGCCGCCGGGCAAACCATGGGGCTTTTCAAAAACCCTGTTTTCCTTCGTAAGAAACCTGCCTGCTTGTGGCAGGCCCTTTCAGACGCACTTCTATTCGGTTTTCTCTCCCGGCTTCTCTACCATGGAAACCGCTGCTTTCTGCATGGGGATCCGGCAGTTCTTGTTGCTGCCGAACTCTACGATTACCGTATCGTCGGTAATATCAATGACCATTCCGTAAAACCCGCTGGTGGTCAGCACGGTATCGCCCACCTCCAGGGACGCGATCATTGCATTCTTCTTCTTGGTCTCCTTCTGCTGGGGACGAATCATAAAGAAATACATAAATGCAAAAATGACTACCAGCCAGACAATCATTCCGCCATATGTGGTTGCTGCATTTGCCAGAATTGACATTCTTCCTTCCTCCTAAATATTTAAATTTCTGTGTCTTTATCTTTTTTACACAACTATTACCATTCTACACAAAAGCGGGCCTTAGGGCAAACCTTTTCCCGATTTTTATAAATTTTTTAGTAACAGTTCAGCCATGGCCTGCACAACGAGCGGGTCACGCTTGCATGAACGAGCGGGTCACGCTTGCATGAACGAGCGGGTCACGCTTGCATGAACGGGCACGTTTTGCAGGCCATAAGCGGAGCGCCAGATTATGAGCAAAAAGAGTTGCGAAGCAACAGAGAGCACGTATGTGCGGTTTTGCGAATGGCGCGGGCTGAACTGTTACATTTGTCTCATCCCGTAAAGTTTTTCTTCCTTATAAGCTTCAAAACGTCCCTGATCCAATGCATCCCGGATCTCTTCCATCATGGTATTGTAAAAATACAGGTTATGCAGAACGCACAGGCGCATCCCCAGCATCTCCTTGGCCTTCAGCAAGTGGCGGATATAGGCCCTGCTGTAATGGCGGCAGGCCGGACATTGGCAGCCTTCCTCAATGGGACGGGTGTCCTTTTCATATTTCTGATTGAACAGGTTGATCTTTCCCTGGTTGGTATAGAGATGCCCGTGACGCCCGTTCCGGGTGGGATATACGCAGTCAAAAAAGTCCACCCCCCGCGCTACGCCCTCCAAAATATTGGCCGGAGTCCCTACGCCCATCAGATAAGTGGGCTTCTCCAGGGGAAGATGGGGAACTACCGCGTCCAAAATCCGATACATCTCCTCATGCGTCTCCCCAACGGCCAATCCGCCGACGGCGTACCCGTCCAGATCCAGTTCCGCAATCCGTTTGGCATGATCAATCCGGATATCCTCAAAAATCGCTCCCTGGTTGATTCCAAACAGCATTTGCCTGGGATTGATGGTATCCGAAAGCGCGTTCAGCCGCTTCAGCTCGTCTTTGCAGCGCACAAGCCAGCGGGCCGTCCGGGCAACGGAAGCTTCCACATAGGAGCGTTCCGCCACGCTGGAAGGGCATTCGTCGAAGGCCATAGCAATGGTAGAGCCCAGATTGGACTGAATCCGCATGCTCTCCTCCGGCCCCATAAAAATCTTCCGCCCGTCCACATGGGAATTGAAAAACACCCCTTCTTCCTTAATTTTCCGAAGCTTCGCCAGGGAAAACACCTGGAAGCCGCCGGAATCTGTCAGAATCGGCTTGTCCCAGACCATGAATTTATGAAGCCCGCCCAGTTCCTTGATTAATTCATCCCCGGGCCGCACATGGAGATGATAGGTATTGGACAATTCCACCTGGGCCTTCACTTCCAGAAGATCCTGGGTGGATACCGCCCCCTTGATCGCCGCCACGGTTCCCACATTCATAAAAACCGGGGTTTGGATTACACCGTGAACGGTATGAAATTCTCCGCGCTTTGCCCGGCCCTCCTGCTTTAATAATCGATACATTACAAATTCCCTCCTCTTTCCGGTCACTGAACTGTATCACATTTTCCGCTATTTTTCAAGAACTTTTCTCCACTTTCCCGGCGTTTTTCAAGGATTTTCAAAAAATATCCCCAAAAAGCTTTTTCCATGGAAAAAAATGTGCTACAATGCAGACATTGTTAAAAAACCGATCATATCGAGGAGGAATACTTATGGCAGGTTCAACCTTCGGAACCCAATTCAAAATCACCACCTGGGGGGAATCCCACGGAGCCGCCCTGGGCGTTGTCATCGACGGCTGTCCGGCAGGGCTGCCCGTCTGCGAAGAAGAAATACAGCGCTATTTAAACCGGCGTAAGCCCGGCCAGTCCCGCTATGCCACCCCCCGTAAGGAGGAGGACCGGGTGCAGATCCTTTCCGGCGTTTTTGAGGGCCAGACCACCGGGACCCCCATCAGCCTGCTGGTTTTCAACGAAAATCAACGTTCCCGGGACTACGGCGAAATCGCCGGCTATTACAGGCCCGGCCATGCGGACTATTCCTTTGACGCCAAATACGGGTTCCGGGATTACCGGGGCGGCGGGCGTTCCTCCGGACGGGAAACCATCGGAAGGGTTGCTGCCGGCGCCGTGGCCGCCAAGCTGCTGTCCCAGCTGGGCATCTCCATCCTGGCTTACAGCAAGGCCATCGGCCCCATCGTCGCGGAGGACACCTCCGGGGTTACACCGGAACAGGTGCGCAGCAATCCCCTTTGTATGCCGGACGACGAAAAGGCCCGGCAGGCCCGGGAATACTTAGACCAATGCATGAAGGAGCAAAATTCCGCCGGAGGAATCATTGAATGCCGGATCACCGGAGTCCCCGCCGGGATAGGAGAACCTGTGTTCGAAAAACTGGATGCCAACCTGGCAAAGGCCATGTGCTCCGTCGGCGCCGTCAAAGGCTTTGAAATCGGGGACGGCTTCCAAGCCGCAGCAAGTACCGGGCTTACCAACAACGATGGCTTCTATTACGACGAACAGGGAAAGGTACGGAAATATACCAACCATGCCGGGGGCATTTTGGGCGGCATCAGCGACGGAAGCACGCTTCTCTTCCGTACGGCCTTCAAGCCCACCCCCTCGATTTCCGCTCCTCAGAAAACCGTCCGCAAGGACGGCGGCAGCATTGAAGTCAGCATCAAGGGCCGCCACGATCCCATTATCGTCCCCCGGGCGGTGGTAGTGGTGGAAGCCATGGCAGCGCTGACTTTAGCGGATTTGATGCTGGTTCATCTGGGGGCACGGATGGAGCATCTGAAGAAAATATACGGGCCGGATTTTGGGTAAAATCCGGCCCGTATATATGTTAAATGATTCACAATATTCCTGTTTCCGCCACGCCGCATTCGGTTTCCACGTCCTATCCCAGCTTCAGAATATGGATACAGTTGGGCGTTTCAATTTCAATCGGCTTCTTTTCCATCAAAAAGTATTGATTCTCATAATCCACC
>CAJUSQ010000064.1:1386-17295 GCA_910588885.1 uncultured Lachnospiraceae bacterium | reverse complement strand
GGACGGATGAAGGTGGAATTTTCCCTGGAAGGAGAAGCCACAGTAGGACAGAAGGTGCGGATTTCCTATGAAGACAGTGAAGTGGAAGGCAGGCTGGAGGAAATTGCCGGAAGCCAGGCAGCCGCTTATTTCGAGGATTCGGACCGGTATGAAATCGGGGTGGAAGTCACAGTGTCCGCAGAGGACGGACAGATTTTAGGCAGAGGCATTACGGCCTGCGGCCATGGCGTTTATGTAACGGCGGACAGCGGCACCGTCAAAAGCGTGTCCGTGAAAAAGCAGGAAAAAATTTCCGCCGGGAATACGCTTTTCCGGCTGGAGGACGTAGCTTATTCCCGGGAATACCTGACTGCCCTGGAACAGCGGGAGCAGCTGGCCGGGAAGGTGCAGACGGCCCGGGAGTATAAGAAAGGCTTTGTGGTCACGGCAGAAACGGACGGGATAATCAGCGGCCTGACGGCCCGGCCCGGCGATACCCTGCCGGCGGGGACACCGCTGTATACCCTGCTTCAGACAGAAACCTATCAGGCGGTGCTTCAGATTGACGAGCTGGATGTAAAGGGCATTGAAAAGGGCCAGCAGGTGGAAGTGACGGCAGATGCCATTCCGGACACCGTTTATCAGGGAACCGTCACCGGAATTTCCCTTGCCGGGGAGAATACCGGGGGCGTAGGCGTTTACAAGGTTACGGTAAGCCTGGAACTTACGGAAGAGCTTTTGCCGGGCATGAGTGCCAACGGTAAGATTACCAAGGACGCGAAGAAGGATGTCCTTTTGGTGCCTGTGGATACCCTCAAGACCATAGACGGAAAGAAAAGCGTAACGGTGGTAAAACCGGACGGGACCTACGAATCCCGGGAGGTTACCCTGGGACTTGTAAACAATGAGTTTGCAGAGGTTTTGGAGGGCGTTTCGGAAGGGGAAAAGCTCCAGGTAATCATGAAGCTCTCGGATATTTATTCACAGATGGGGATTTCCTTAGAGGGAACAGCCATAGAATAGGAAGGAGCGCCATGATTTCACTGAACAATATCAGAAAGACCTATTTGGTGGGAAACGAAGAAGTGCATGCTCTGGACGGCGTTTCCCTTTCCATAGAAGAACATGAGTTTGTGGCAATCATCGGTTCCTCCGGCAGCGGGAAATCCACCCTGATGAATATCATCGGCTGTCTGGACGTGGCCGACGAAGGAGAGTATCTGATCGACGGCCAGAATATCAATTCCTTAAGTGAAAAGCAGCTGGGAAAAATGCGGAATCAAAAGATCGGCTTTATCTTCCAGCAGTTCAACCTGATTGCAAAGCTGGATGCTTATGAAAATGTAGAACTGCCCCTGATTTACCAGGGAGTGGGCGCCAGGGAGCGGCGGGAACGGGTATTGGAGGCTTTGGAAAAAGTAGGGCTTTCCGGACGTATCCATCATCGCCCCAATCAGTTAAGCGGCGGCCAGCAGCAGCGGGTGGCGGTGGCAAGGGCCCTGGTGACCCGGCCCACTCTGATTTTGGCCGACGAACCCACCGGAAACCTGGACTCCAAGTCCAGCCACGACATTATGGCCCTGATCCACGAGCTACACGGCCAGGGCAACACCATCGTCCTGATTACCCATGATAACGATCTGGCGGCGGAAGCTTCCCGGCAGATACGGCTGTTAGACGGGAAAATCCTGTCCGACAGCGGTAAGGGCGCCATGTCCGGCAGCGGGAAAGAAACGCTGTCCGACAACGGGAAGGGCGCCATGTCGGGGAATCAAATCGAAACCGGAGAGGAGGCGGCAGAATGAAATTCAGACAGGAATTAAAAATGGCCCTTTCCTCTGTGAAAGCCAATAAAATGCGATCCTTTTTAACCATGCTGGGCATTATTATCGGTGTTATGGCAGTAACCCTTTTGGTATCCCTGGTGCAGGGGGCCACCAACACCATTACTGAGGAGCTTTCCGGCTTAGGAGGCAGCAACCTGTCCTGTATGGTGGAAAAAACCACCCCCAGGATTACGCTGAAAGAGGTGCAGGCATTGGAACAGGAGCCGGAGATTGGCCTTGTCAGCGTATACAGCAGCGGGCAGGGAGTCGCGAAAGCCGCCGGAAATCAGGAAAATGTGACGATCCTGGCAGTTAGTCAGAACTATCTGCAGCTGAACCGGCTCACTGTGGAAAAGGGCCGCTGCCTGACGGATGTGGAAAGCGAATACCGTCTTTCCAACTGTATCATCGGAGCCGGGGTGGCGTTTAACCTGTTTGGGACCAAGGACGTCCTCAACGAAACCATCCGCCTGAACGGAAAGGATTTTACGGTGGTGGGGATTTTGGAAGAGGAAGGCAGCGCCGCTTTGAATACCAACGATTTGAAAGTGTTCCTTCCATTTGAAACAGGACAGCGCCTGTTGGGGATGAACGGGGTACAAACCTTTGACGCTTCCGCATCAGACGAGGATTCCGTGGCAAAAGCGGAACAGACCCTGAACAATTTTCTGCGGGGAAAAGTGGGCGAGGACAATTATGAAGTATTTAATATGGGCAGCCTTTTGGATATGATCTCTACGGTTTACAACGTGCTGGGCTATCTGTTGGGCGGAATCGGCGGCATTTCCCTTCTGGTAGGCGGTGTGGGGATCATGAATATCATGCTGGTGTCCGTTACGGAGCGGACCCGGGAAATCGGTATCCGCAAAGCCATCGGAGCGCAAAAATCCGATATTATCGTACAGTTTTTGATAGAATCCGTTGTACTGTCCCTGCTGGGCGGCTTTATCGGCCTGCTTTTGAGCGGCGGGATTTTGGGAATTATTAATGCCTTTGTAAAAGATTATCATTTTGCCATTACCCTTCAAGTGGCCATGGTGGCCGTAGGCTTTTCGGTGGGCGTGGGGATTTTGTTCGGCATTTATCCGGCCAATAAGGCGGCAAAATTAAAGCCCATTGATGCGTTGAGATTTGAATAAATGTCAGGAGACGTTTTGCAGGAAGGAATCCGGTTCAGCCGGATTCTTTCCTATTATAAAAGTTTGATTTTGTAAAAAAATTGAAAATAAAGGAAAAATAAGGATGAATTTTTGATAAAAAGATAAAATTTTTATAAATTGTGAAATTTTATCTTTCAAATAATTGACAAGATTTTCCCGATTTGCTATATTTGATTTAGTAAAATATCACAAGGTACTTTTACGATTCAATGGACGTTTATAATAAGAAGGAGGTAATGCTATGTTATTTCAGACCACCACAGAACATGAGCAGCTGCGGGCGAAGATTCGTGCCTTTGCCGAAGAGGAGATCAAGCCCATTGCCTTTTCCCTGGACCAGGAGAACCGCTTTCCGGACGAAGCGGTGAAGAAGCTGGCGGATCTGGGGCTCATGGGGATTCCGTATCCGGCAGAGTACGGCGGCGCAGGGCTTGATGTGGTAAGCTATGCCATAGCCGTGGAAGAACTGGCCCGGGTAGACGGCGGATCCGGAGTAATTTTGTCTGCCCATGTTTCCCTGGGAACCTGGCCGATCTTTGCATTCGGGACCGAAGCACAGAAGAAGAAGTACCTGGTACCCTTAGCGAAAGGGGAGAAGATTGGCGCGTTTGGCCTGACGGAACCCAATGCAGGCTCCGATGCAGGCGGCACGGAGACGACAGCGGTGGATAAGGGCGATTATTACCTTTTGAACGGCGGTAAGATTTTTATTACCAATGCTCCGAAAGCAGATACATATGTTGTTTTTGCGGTTACGACACCGGATATCGGAACCCGGGGGATTTCCGCTTTTATTGTAGAGAAGGGCTGGGAAGGATTTGAATTCGGCGACCATTATGATAAGATGGGCATCCGTTCCTCCACTACGGCGGAACTGATTTTCAATGACGTGAAGGTTCCCAAGGAGAATCTTTTGGGCAAGGAAGGGGACGGCTTTAAGATTGCCATGGCCACCCTGGACGGCGGGCGGATCGGAATTGCGGCCCAGGCTTTGGGAATTGCCCAGGGAGCCTTTGAACAAGCCCTGGATTATTCCAAAGAACGTGTGCAGTTCGGAAAGCCCATTGCGGCCCAGCAGGCCATCTCCTTCAAGCTGGCGGATATGGCTACGAAGCTGCGCTGTGCCCGTTTCCTGGTGTATTCCGCTGCGGAGCAGAAGGAACAGCATGCACCTTATGCCATGGAAGCGGCTATGGCGAAGATGTACGCCTCCGATATTGCTCTGGAAGTGACCAACGATGCGGTTCAGATTTTCGGCGGCACCGGATTTTTGAAGGGTATGGATGTTGAGCGGATGTACCGGGATGCCAAGATTACCACAATTTATGAAGGGACCAATGAGATCCAGCGGGTAGTCATTGCCTCCCATTTGATTGGCCGTATGCCCAAGGAATCCGGCGGTGGGAAGAGCCGTTCTACGGCTAAGAAGCCGGCTCCGATTACCGGCGTACGGAAGGGCCATATTTTTAAGGAAGGCGGAGCGAAGGAAAGGGTAGACGCCCTGGTGGAAGCCTTGAAGAAGGACGGACATGACTTTACCGTGGGAATCCCGGCCGATACGCCCATCACTCAGGCAGAACGGGTGGTTTCCGCCGGAAAAGGGATCGGCGACAAGAAGAATATGAAATTGATTGAGAAGCTGGCAGCAGCGGCCGGAGCGGCCATCGGATCCTCCCGTCCCGTTGCGGAGACGCTGAAATATGTTCCCTTAAGCCGTTATGTGGGGATGTCCGGACAGAAATTTACCGGAAACCTCTACATTGCCTGCGGAATTTCCGGGGCCACCCAGCATTTGAAGGGAATCAAGGACGCTTCCACGATTGTAGCCATTAACAAGAACGGCAACGCGCCTATTTTCAAGAACTGCGATTACGGTATCGTGGGAGACGTGAATGAGATCCTGCCCCTTCTGGCGGAAGCTTTGGATACCGGAGAGAAGCAGCCGGCTCCGCCCATGGTGAAGATGAAACGGCCTCCGGTACCGAAGCCTGCCCCCATCGGAAAACGATATGTATGCGGCGGATGCGGATATGAGTATGTGCCGGAACTGGGTGACGAAGATGCGGAAATTGCGCCCGGAACCTTGTTTGAGAAGCTGCCCGAAGACTGGGTTTGCCCGGAATGTGCAGAAGGTAAGGAACAGTTTATTGAAGCGTAAGCGCGGAAGGAGGAAAGAATATGTATTGTGTTCGTAATATTACAGAAGATTTGTACTGGGTGGGCGCCAATGACCATCGGCTTCATTTATTTGAGAACATTCATCCCATTCCAAAAGGGGTCAGCTATAATGCATATCTGCTTTTAGATAAGGAAACGGTGCTGTTTGATACCGTGGATTGGTCGGCCTGCCGCCAGCTCATGGAGAATCTGGACTATTTGCTGCAGGGGCGTCCTCTGGACTGGCTGGTGATCAACCACATGGAGCCGGATCATGGCGCTTCCGTGGAAGAGATTTTGCAGCGTTATCCCAAGGTGAAGATTATTTCCACAGAAAAGGCATATATGCTTATGCGGCAGTTCGGATTCCATCCCGATACGCACGAATGCGTGACCGTTGCGGAAGGGGATACCCACAGCTTTGGTACGCATACCGTGACCTTCGTGGCCGCGCCCATGGTTCATTGGCCGGAAGCCATGGTTACTTTTGATACAACCAACGGCGTACTGTTTTCCGCGGATGCCTTCGGCTCCTTTATTGCCCTGGACGGCAAGCTGTTTGCGGATGAAGTGGATTTTGACCGGGATTGGCTGGATGAAGCCCGCCGTTATCTTACGAATATTGTAGGAAAATATGGACCACATATTCAATTGCTGTTAAAGAAGGCCGGAGGAATTGTGGATCAGATTAAATATATTTGTCCGCTTCATGGCCCGGTTTGGCGTGAGAACTTTGGTTATTTCATTGACAAATATGACAAATGGAGCCGTTATGAGCCGGAAGTTAAGGGCGTTATGATTGCTTATGCGTCGATGTACGGCAATACGGAAGCAGCAGCCCAGGCCCTGGCCAGCAAGCTCTGTGAGAAAGGCTGCACCAATGTGGTGGTTTACGACGTGTCCAATACCCATGTATCCTACCTGATTTCCGAAGCCTTTAAGTACAGCCACATCGTATTGGCTTCCGTAACTTATAATTTGGGGATCTATCCTGTGATGCATAATTTCCTATCGGATATGAAAGCCCTGAATATGCAGAACCGAACTTTTGCCCTGATTGAGAACGGTTCCTGGGCCTGCAAGTCCGGAGATTTGATGCAGAAGTTTATTGATGAGGAATTGAAGAACATGACCGTCCTGAACGAGCGTTTAAGCATTGCTTCTGCAATGGGAGAGGATAAGAATGTGGAGTTGGATGCCCTGGCAGATGCGTTGATTGATTCGATGAAGGAAGCATAACGGCCCGCGGAAGAAGGCCGCAGAATATTTCGCCACAGCGCTGCATCAAGTTTTTGGAATTTGCGCAGCGCTGTGCTGTTTGGCTGATATTTTGCGGAAGAAGGCTGCAAAATCCGGCATTTGATCAGCGATGGATGACATAACGGTCATGAGGCATATCCACTCCTTTGAAGTGTTTTGTCCAACTGTCTGCACGGGTCATCCCGTTGCGGGCCGCTACCTTTTGGGAAGGGGTATTCGTATTCCGAATGATGGAGCAGACCTCGTCGGCCCCTAAAGTTTCAAAGGCATACTTTTTGCAAGCTTCTGCCGCTTCTGTGGCATATCCTTTGTGCCAATAGGCCCGGTTGAAAAGATAACCGATTTCCAGCACTTCCATGTCTTTCCAGGGCTGCATGGTGAGTCCGCATTGACCGATCAGTTCCCCGGTTTCCTTTAAAATGGCCGCCCACAGGCCAAAGCGCCATTTTTGATAACGGGAAAGCTGCCGGTTCAGCCATTCCTGTACCTCTTGATCGGAAAAAGCCCCCTCATACGCATACATAGTGGTTTCATCCTGTAAGATTTTGCATAAAGAATGAAAGTCGTCCTGATTCAGCTCTCGTAGTTTCAGCCGTTCCGTTTCTAATACCGTTCCCTCTGACAAGCGTATCCCCTTCGGTTGTTGGGATTCCTGTCCCTCCTCCGTTGAACATCCATTTGAACATAAAACAAGCATTTCTGCACCTCCCAATCTTATTTGGTTGAATTGTGTAATGTTTTCATTTTATCACAAAAGCACAGACATTTCCATCAATTCTGCCTACCCGTTCCCTCCGTTCTGCGCTGCCTACCCGTTCCCTCCGTTCTGTGCTGCCTGTCCCGGCCCGTCTGGTGGTGCGCTGTCTGACAGAAACGGATTTCTCTGCTGAAAGGTCTTTGTGAGCGTCAAATCAATATTCTTTTTCCTTTGGAATTATAAATTTATAAAAAATGTGTAAAATATAAAAAATGGATATTGACAAAAAATAGATAGAGTGATAAATTAAAGTACATAAGATATTAGCACTCAAAACAAACGAGTGCTAACAGATAGAAAAACAGTTCATTCATAATAAGGAGGCAGATTTTTATGAAGTTAGTTCCATTAGCAGACAGAGTAGTATTGAAACAGTGTGAAGCAGAAGAGACAACCAAGTCCGGCATTATCCTTGCAGGCTCCGCCCAGGAGAAGCCCCAGGAAGCAGAAGTAATTGCAGTAGGCCCCGGCGGGAATGTAGACGGGAAAGAAGTTACCATGCATGTGAAGGAAGGCGATAAAGTAATTTATTCCAAATATGCAGGCACGGAAGTGAAGCTGGACGGCACAGAGTATATAATTGTAAAGCAGAATGACATTCTGGCAGTAGTAGAATAAGCGTTGAAAAGCAAAGAAGCTTCCGGCAGCGGAAATGCCGTAAGGCAGGAAGCAGAAGAAAAGCAGAAAATCGGACTGAAGGAAAGAAAAGGAGATCGAGAATCATGGCAAAGGAATTAAAATATGGAGCTGACGCAAGAAAGGCTTTGGAAGCAGGTGTTGATAAATTAGCAAATACCGTACGGGTAACCTTAGGACCGAAAGGAAGAAACGTTGTTTTAGACAAATCCTTCGGCGCTCCCTTGATTACCAATGACGGCGTTACCATTGCGAAGGAAATTGAGCTGGAAGACGCGTTCGAGAACATGGGCGCACAGTTGGTAAAGGAAGTTGCCACCAAGACCAACGATGTAGCGGGCGACGGTACCACTACCGCAACCGTTCTGGCACAGGCAATGATTAACGAAGGAATGAAGAACCTGGCAGCAGGCGCGAACCCCATCGTATTGCGGAAGGGTATGAAGAAAGCAACCGATAAGGCCGTAGAAGCACTGGCTGCAATGAGCCAGAAGGTTGACGGCAAGAACCATATTGCAAAGGTTGCGGCAATTTCCGCAGGAGATGAAGAAGTGGGAAATCTGGTTGCAGATGCAATGGAGAAGGTTTCCAATGACGGTGTAATCACGATTGAAGAATCCAAGACCATGCTGACAGAACTGGATCTGGTAGAAGGTATGCAGTTTGACCGCGGATATATTTCCGCTTATATGGCAACCGATATGGATAAGATGGAAGCCGTTTTGGATGATCCCTATATCCTGATTACCGATAAGAAATTAAGCAATATTCAGGATCTGCTTCCGATTCTGGAGCAGATTGTACAGTCCGGCAAGAAGCTTTTGATTATCGCCGAAGATATCGAAGGCGAAGCCCTGACTACTTTGATTGTAAACAAACTGCGCGGAACCTTCAGCGTAGTAGCGGTAAAAGCTCCGGGCTATGGCGACAGAAGGAAAGCAATGCTTGAGGATATTGCAATCCTGACCGGCGGCCAGGTGATTTCCGACGAACTGGGCCTGGATCTGAAAGAAACCACTCTGGATATGCTGGGACGTGCAAAATCCGTGAAGGTTCAGAAGGAAAATACCGTTATCGTAGACGGCGAAGGCGAGAAAGCGGCGATTGACGCCAGAATTAACCAGATTAAGGGCCAGATTGAAGAAACCACTTCTGATTTTGACCGTGAGAAACTGCAGGAAAGACTTGCAAAGTTGGCAGGCGGCGTAGCAGTAATCCGTGTAGGCGCAGCAACCGAGACCGAGATGAAGGAAAGCAAGCTTCGTATGGAGGATGCTCTTGCAGCGACCCGTGCAGCCGTAGAAGAAGGTATTATTGCAGGCGGCGGTTCCGCATATATCCATGCGGCCAAAGAAGTGAAAAAGCTGGCTGACGAGCTGGACGGCGACGAGAAGACCGGAGCAAAGGTTATTCTGAAAGCACTGGAAGCTCCGCTGTACTATATCGTGGCGAATGCAGGGCTGGAAGGCGCCGTTATCATTGATAAAGTACGGGAGTCCGATCCGGGCATGGGCTTTGACGCATACAAGGAAGCTTATGTGGATATGGTACAGGAAGGCATTCTGGATCCGGTAAAGGTAACCAGAAGCGCACTTCAGAATGCAACCAGCGTAGCTTCTACCTTGCTGACAACCGAATCCGTAGTTGCCAATATCAAAGAAGACGCACCTGCAATGCCCGCAGGGGCCGGAATGGGCGGTATGATGTAAGATCCAAAACCGCATGATGGAAGTCTGTCCGCAGGAATATAGAATGCAGTGAATATAGAAACATGATACAAAAAGCACCTCATAACAGGAAGAAATGAGGTGCTTTTTGTATCAGCCTGTAAAAGCGGCAGATGATGTAAAAGGGGTGCGGCCCTGGGAGGCAATCCGATTAAGGCTCGGAGCAGTCCCAAGGGTTTCGGAAGCGCGGAGGGATTTTTCGGCAAAGCAGCAGAATTCCCGCCAGGGCGAGCCCTTCCAGCAGGATGCACGCAGTCTGCCCAAGCAGGGTCCGGGCAGCGGCCTTTGGGGTATCCAATTGATGAAGGACAATTCCGAAGATCAGACAGAGGAAGCATCCGGTCAGGTTTAAAAGCGGCAGAAGCCCTGTGGCATATTCATTTTTTGCGGCCGAAAAAATAAGCAGAAGAAAGAACGCCAGTTCTAGTAAAAGGATGGCCTTGCGCTGGCTGTCCAGGAAAGGGCCCAGTGTTTCCGGGGATCGGGAGAAGAGGGCGGATTTTGGACCGGCGCACAGAAGGAAGAAGCATTCCAAACCCAGGCAATAGAGGATACCCAGGCATCCGGCAATTGCAGCCCCTTTCTGCAAGCGGCTTTGAGACGGCTTTGGGGCGCTGACGGACAACAATGGGGATGCAGACAGCATCAGCAGTGGAAAAAGGGTGTAATACCAGCCATAATGCAGGTTCGGCGGGAACCAGGAAGCGTTGGGCAAAGCCATGAGAAGCAGGCTGAAAATCAGGCAGATCCCGGCGGCAGCCCTGTTTTTACGAAGATAGTGACGCTTTACTTTTTTCATATAATCCAAGGACTTCAAATTTATTGCATCTGCCGTAAGCATAGTATCGCGCATCCGTTCCAAGAATGTGCGGCAGCTTTCGCAATCGGCCAGGTGGGTTTTTACGGCATCCCTGGAAGTGTTTGAGCAGATTCCGTCCAAATAAGAAGGGATCAGGTCTTTTACGATTTCACATTTTAAATGGTTCATACATCCTCCTGTTCCGCTGCCCTTGCAGCTTTAATCAGCATTTCCTTGCCCCGGTAGAAATTTACTCTTGCCCAGTTTTCGCTTCTTCCCAGGATTTCCCCGATTTCCCGGAAGGAAAGATCCGCGGAAATCCGCAGATAGATGACCTCCCGCATCTGGCCGGGAAGCCGTTGCATTTCCTTCAAAATGTCCAGCAGTTCCAGGCGGGAAAGACAGGCATCCTCCGGCCGGGGCTTTGTGCATGGGCCGGAAGGCGGTTCTGTCGGGATTTCCCGTTTGTTTTTGGCCAGCCATTGATAATACAGGTGTTTTGCGATCTGGCATAGCCAGGTAGAAAGCTTGCAGCTATTGTCATACCGTTCCAGGGACTGGTAAGCCCGAAGAAAGGTTTCCTGGGTCAAATCCTCGGAAAGGTCCGGATCATGGCAGAGAGACCATAGATAGTGGTATACGATTTTGGCGTTTTCCTTATATAATTGCTCCATGTTTCGCTCCTTTGCCGGGGTAGTTTATGTTCCGTTCCATTATAAATCCGATTTTTCCGGAATTCGTTACAACAAAAGGAAAAATTTTTCATAAAAAAATATTTTAAGAAAATATTCAGGATATTTCCGTTGACAAGCTTTGGCGGGTATTACTATAATGTTTTTATATCATAAAAACAAAGCAAGACACAACAGAACTTAGAAGGAAAAACGAATGAAAAAATTTAATCATATTTTAATTTTAACATTACTTGCCTGCTGTATGCTTTTTGGATTCTCACAGAACAGTTATGCGGCCGACGGAAAGCTTACGATTGCGGTATCGAAGGAGAGTGTGTCGGTGGGGGATACGGTGACCGTAACGCTCCACGCAGCCGGCCCCAACGGGGAAGCGGCCACCTCCAATATGGAATTCACTTATGATTCCGGGGTATGCTCCTTTGTAAGCTGTGATTCCTCCAATTATTCCGGCGGGGAGGGCGGCAAGGTGAATGTCAGCGGGGAAACCGTGAAAATTACGCTGAAGGCAGTGGCGTCCGGCACCTGCGGGCTGAAAGTGACGGCAAGCAGCGGAACGATAAAAGCCAGCCAGGAAACCCTAAGCGGCATGGTTGCGGCAGGTGCATCCGTCAAAGCGGGAGACGGCGGCAGCGGAGGGCCGAAGTCCGGAGATAACAGCCTGGCAGAGCTGTCCTTATCGGCAGGAGAGCTTTCCCCGGCCTTTGTCTATAATGTGACGGAGTATACGGCAACGGTACCTTATGAGGTTGCAAGCCTGGAAGTAAATGCCCGTCCCAGCAACAGCAAGGCAGAGGTGGAGTCCATTCAGGGTAACGGGGAATTGAGTGTCGGAGAAAACACCGTTTCAGTTACGATAAAAGCGGAAAACGGTGCGAAAGCCGTTTATACGATTGTTGTGACCCGTCAGGAGGGAACCGGGCTTCCCGGGGAAACGGGAGATCCCAACGGAGGACTGCCGGATGGGACGGCAGACCCCAATGGAACCGCACCGGATGGGACACAGGACCCGTCCGGAACCGCCGGGCCGGAAGGCGGGAATGCCCCGGCTACCAATTCCCCTCTGGGGAATGCCAACACCTCCCAGGGGCTTGAACCCTCGGAAACCCAGACAGAGGAATATGAGCGGCAGCTAAAGGGGCTGAAAGAGGAGTACGAGAATCTGGAAAAGAAGTTTAAAAAGCAAAAAACCACCTTTTATATTATTTTTGCCGTGATGCTGGTACTGCTGGTGGTGCTGGGAATTATCTGTGTGAACCTGTTTTTATTCCGGAAGCGGAGAAGGGATCCCCAGGAAGAGGAGGATTCGGAATGGTACGACGACGAGGACTCCGAACCGGAGGAATCTCCGGGAGAAGCCTTAGCAGAAGGCCCGGCGAAACAGGGGAAAGAGAAAAACAAACATATGTTCTGGAAGCGGAAGAAGGAAGAACGCTGGTACGACGAGGATGAGGAGGAAGACGACTTTCCGGAGCTTTGGGAACCTCAGGAGGAAAAAGAGAAGACTTCGGAAGAGATTGAATTCATTGATATGGACGACCTGTAATATAACACAGATGGAATTGACCTTTAATTCCATCTGTGTTATTATAGCTATAACAAAAGAGCAGGTGATGTTATGTTGATTGAAATTGATTTTAACAGTGAAGAAGCATTTTACATTCAATTAAGGGATCAGATTATTATCGGGATCGCGACGAACCAATATCAGGAAGGGGATGCCCTGCCCTCGGTGAGGCAGCTGGCAGAGAGCGTAGGCATTAATATGCATACGGTGAACAAGGCTTACAGTGTACTGAAGCAGGAGGGCTTTATCCGCCTGGACCGCCGGAGAGGGGCCGTGATTGCCCTGGATACCGATAAGCTTCAGGCGGTTGAGGAGCTTTCAGCCAGCCTGCGGGTGATTTTGGCAAGAGCCTTGTGCAAAGGCGTGTCGGAAGCGGAGGTACATCAGCTGGTCAGCGGGATTTTTGAAGAAATGCGGGAATCTTGTGAAGAAATATAAGAACACACAGGGCAACAGGAGGATTTTTTCATATGAGCAAGGAATATACGGACAAAGCTCAAAAGGCGCTGGATTTGGCAGTGAAAACGTCAAAGCAGCTCTATCATAATTATGTGGGAACGGAACATCTTTTGGCCGGGCTGCTGCGGGAGAAAACCAGTGTAGCCGCCAATATTCTGATAGAAAACGGGGTGGAGCTGGAGAAGCTTTTGGAGCTGATCCGGGATTTGATTGCCCCGGGCAGGCAGGCGGCCCTGGCGGAACAGGACGGCTACAGCCCCCGGACGGCCCGGGCATTGGAGAATGCGCAGCGGGAAGCAGACCGGTTCGGGGCGGCCAAGGTCGGAACGGAGCATTTGCTGATTGCAGTGCTGCGGGAAACGGAATGTGCGGCTTCCCGGCTTTTGAATACCATGGGGGCGAATCCGAAGAAAATTTATATGGATATTTTAAACGCCATGGGACAGGATGTTGGAATGCTGCGGGAAGAGCTGAAAGGGATGAAAGGAAAGGCCGGAGGCGCAGGTGCGACGCCGGTTCTGGATATGTACTCCCGGGATCTGACCCAGATGGCCCGCCAGGGCAGGCTGGATCCGGTGATCGGCAGGGAAGACGAAATAAAACGGGTGATACAGATCCTAAGCAGGCGCGGAAAGAACAATCCCTGCCTGATCGGGGAACCGGGGGTCGGGAAAACAGCCATTGCAGAAGGGCTTGCCCAGCAGATTGTAAGCGGACTGGTGCCGGAGACCGTGGCGGAGAAACGGGTGGTGACCCTGGATTTGTCCGGGATGGTGGCAGGCTCCAAATACCGGGGAGAATTTGAGGAACGGATTAAAAAAGTAATTCGGGAAGTCATTGAAGCCGGAAATGTACTGCTGTTTTTGGATGAACTGCACACGATTATCGGCGCCGGCGGGGCGGAAGGGGCGCTGGATGCTTCCAATATTTTAAAACCGTCCCTGGCCCGTGGGGAGCTGCAGTTGATCGGGGCCACAACCATTGAAGAATACCGGAAATATGTGGAAAAGGATGCCGCGCTGGAGCGCAGGTTTCAGCCGGTTACCATAGAGGAACCAACGGTGGAACAAACGTTTGGTATTTTGCAGGGGCTTCGGGAGAGATACGAAGAGCACCATCATGTGGTGATTACCGATGGGGCCCTGATGGCTGCGGCGAAAATGGCAGACCGCTATATCAACGACCGGTTCCTTCCGGACAAAGCCATCGACTTGATTGACGAGGCTTCCTCCCGGGTGCGGCTGAACGGCTATAAAGCTCCGGCAGGCATGGCGGAATTGGAACAGGAGCTGCTGGAAGAGGAACGGCAGCTGGAAGAAGCCCTGGAACAAGGGGATTTTGAAGGGGCGTCCACGATTCAGCAGAGAAAGCTGGAATCGGAACAGAAATTGGAGAAAATAAAGAAAAAATTCGAAAAGAATAAACAAAAGCATCAACTTTGCGTAGAGGAAGAACAGATCGCCGTCGTTGTATCCGGCTGGACGAAGATCCCGGTGAAAAAGCTGGAGGAAGAAGAGTCGGAACGGCTCCGGAAACTGGAAAAGACGCTGCATAGGCGGGTGATCGGCCAGGAAGAAGCCGTGACGGCAGTGGCCAAGGCGGTGCGCAGAGGCCGGGTAGGATTAAAAGATCCGAACCGCCCGATCGGGTCCTTCCTGTTTTTAGGCCCCACCGGTGTGGGAAAGACAGAGATCTGCAAGGCGCTGGCAGAAGCGGTGTTCGGCGACGAACAGGCCATGATCCGGGTAGATATGTCCGAATATATGGAGAAACACAGTGTTTCCAAGATGATCGGCTCCCCTCCCGGCTACGTAGGCTATGACGAAGGAGGGCAGCTGAGTGAAAAGGTACGCCGCAACCCCTATTCCGTAGTGCTTTTAGATGAGATAGAAAAGGCGCATCCGGATGTGTTCAACATCCTGCTTCAGGTATTGGACGACGGCCATATTACCGATGCCCAGGGCCGGAAGGTGGATTTTAAAAATACCATTATCATTATGACCTCCAACGCCGGGGCGCAGTCCATCATTGAGCCCAAACGCCTGGGCTTTGCCTCCGCAGAGGATGCCAAGCAGAACTATGAGCGGATGAAGGGCAGTGTTATGGAGGAAGTACGGCGGATTTTCAAGCCGGAATTTTTAAACCGGATTGATGAAACCATTGTGTTCCATGCCCTGGATAAAGAGCATATGAAACGGATTGTAACGCTGATGACAAAGACGCTGGTAAACCGCTGCAGGGAGCAGCTGAACATTCGGCTGAATATCCGGGATTCCGTCAAGAGCTATATTGTGGAAAAGGCTTACGATCCCAAGTACGGCGCCCGCCCTCTTCGAAGAATGATTCAAAACCGATTGGAGGACGGCCTGGCAGAGGAGATTTTGGAAGGAAATATCAAGGACGGGGATTTGGTGGATATTACCGTACGGAAAAATGAAATCTGTTTTGTAAAGAAATAAATGACAAAATTATCTGGAAAAAAGTCATATTTTAGGCTATAATAAGAACAGCAGGAAGAGCAGCCTGCGGAGTGTACTGACACATCCGTTTTTCAGCTGGCCTGGCCGTGGGATGACCGGGTGTTTTGGCCAGGTGATTTGGTACGGCAGAAAAGTTTCAGTATATTTAGGACCAAACAGGAGGATAATACAATGGCAGTAATTGAAAAATTAATTTGTGCACAGACAGACGGCTCTATTTCTTTTGGAAATTATCAATTGCCCGCAAAGTCCAAGCTGGACAATTTTGAACACAACGGGGATTTGTATAAGGTGAAGACCTTTAAAGAAATCACCAAGCTGGAGAAGAACGGCATGTTTGTGTATGAATCAGTGCCGGGAACGACCGTTTTGGAGCTGTGTACATCGGATCAGGAGATGTCCTTCCAGGT
>CAJUSQ010000064.1:0-1376 GCA_910588885.1 uncultured Lachnospiraceae bacterium | reverse complement strand
ACATAGCCACCGCCATGGCGGCAAGCACTGATTTCATCGAGAACCTATTCATATGCAAATGTCGGTCGTATGAAGACGAATTTAGGTGGAAAATTAAGTATAAGCGTTGAGTTAAACGAAGGGACACCGGTATCCGTAAGGGTTGAGAAGGCATAGAGGATACCATTGCGATAAGGCTCGGGAAGCATAAAGAACAGCGGGAGGGCTGTCCGCAGAAGTATATGCAGGATCATGTTCGGCATATGTTTTCGGACGGTCCTTTTCTCATATAAAAAAGGAGGCGCCATGGCAAAAGGAAAATCCGTATCCGTTTATTTTTGCCAGAACTGCGGATATGAGTCAACGAAATGGATGGGCCAGTGCCCGGGCTGCCGGGAATGGAATACATTGGTAGAAGAAGTTGTGGATAAAAGGGCCCTGGGGAAAGGGAAAGCCCTGGGGGAGGATGCAGCGGCCCGGCGGCCGGTACAATTGTCCCAAATTGCTTATGAACAGGAAGCCCGGATTTCTACGGAATTTACGGAGCTGGACCGGGTGCTGGGCGGCGGTGTGGTTCCGGGCTCCCTGGTACTGGTGGGCGGGGATCCCGGCATCGGAAAGTCCACGCTGCTGCTGCAGGTGTGCAGGAAGCTTTCCTGGAAGCGGGATGTGCTGTATATATCCGGAGAAGAATCCCTGCAGCAGATTAAGATGCGGGCAGAGCGGATCGGGGATTTTTCGGAACGGCTGACCCTGCTGTGCGAAACGAATCTGGAATTGGTGGCAAAGGTGATAGAACGGGAGAAGCCGGAGGTTGTGATTATCGATTCCATCCAGACCATGTACCGGGAGGATGTGGCCTCTGCCCCGGGCAGCGTTTCCCAGGTACGGGAAGCCACCGGCATCCTGATGCGGATTGCCAAGGAAAAAGGCATTGCGATTTTTATTGTAGGGCATGTGACAAAAGAAGGTGTGGTTGCAGGTCCAAGGGTACTCGAACATATGGTCGATACCGTACTTTATTTTGAAGGGGATCGTCATGCCCTGTACCGCATCCTGCGAGGAGTAAAGAACCGCTTTGGCTCCACCAACGAAATCGGTGTGTTTGAAATGTGTGAACAAGGGCTGAAGGAAGTGGCCAATCCCTCCGAAGTCATGCTGAACGGAAGGCCCAAAGGAGCCAGCGGGTCCGTGGTAGCCTGTTCTATGGAAGGAACGCGGCCGATGCTTTTAGAAATCCAGGCGCTGGTGTGCCGCAGTAATTTTGGGAATCCCAGAAGGACTGCGGCCGGAACCGATTTGAACCGGGTAAACCTTTTGATGGCGGTTTTGGAAAAGCGGGTGGGTCTTGCCATGTCGGCCAGCGATGCTTATATTAATATTGCGGGAGGAATCCG
>CAJUSQ010000063.1 GCA_910588885.1 uncultured Lachnospiraceae bacterium | reverse complement strand
GTTCCTCTACATCATCAAGTATTATTCAGTACTACCGGGTAAAAAATTGATGTACTAACCCCATTTTGATGTACAACAGAAACTCTTTTTAATCTTCAAGAAGTTTCCGTTTTCTCTCAATCATCTCGTCGATTCTTTCTATGAAAGACGCTACATCCTTGACATTTTCGCATCTCTCGATACGTCCGTCAGGGTATACCCTTTTTGATACGCTACCGGCTCCGCAGGCAACTATGGTCTGTTTCTCTTCCATAATCAGGATATTGTAAATACCGGCTTTCCCCGCCGCCGCATATCCTACATTTTCATAATTCCCCGCCATATTTTTCTGGCGGTACAGGTAATAGGGCTCCTGCCCCATCTCTTCGGCTCCGCAGGCGGCCCTTTTCACCATCTCCCCCATTTCCTCTGCGGAAACAGACGGATACTCCTCCAGGAGAAGCCGCAGGCGGGAGGCACGTTTTACAGCCAGGGAATGCACCGTGATACTATCCGGCGCCAGAGCTTTTAAATGTTCCATCGTTTGTTCCACGTCCGAAGCAGTTTCCCCCGGAAGGCCCAGGATTAAATCCATATTGATATTGTCAAATCCCAACTCCCGGGCCAGGAAAAAGCTTTCTATGGTCTGCTCTGTCGTATGACGGCGGCCGATCCGGTCTAAGGTTTCCTGCTTCATGGTCTGGGGATTGATGGAAATTCTGGTAATCCCATGCTGTTTCATGGCCTGAAGCTTCTCCCGGGTAATACTGTCAGGCCGTCCCGCTTCTACGGTGTATTCCAAAAGCCAGGAAAAATCAAATGCCTGCTCCAGCTTTGTAAAAAGTTTGTCAAGCTCCCCGGCCGTCAGCGTTGTCGGCGTACCGCCCCCGATATAGATGGCATTCAGCTTTTTTTCTTTCATGACATCCGCCGTAAAATCAATTTCCTTTTCCAACGCTTCCAGATATTCCCCTACACGCCCCGCCCATTTTCCCACCGGAAACGACGGAAAGGAACAGTAAAGGCAGGTCGTGGGGCAAAAGGGAATTCCGATATACAGGCTGTACCCCTCCTCATAATCCAGCTTTTGCAAAAGCGTAAGCTCCCGTTCTGCAATCTCAATGCTTAAATCAATCTTTTCCTCACTGGCAAAATAGGTATCCCGCATATACTTGCGAATCCATCCCGGTTCCCGCCCCTCTTCCAAAAACGCCATCGGCAGCTTGGTTGGCCGGATCCCGGTCAAGGTTCCCCAGGGAAGCGTCCGTTTGGTATAGTCAGAAAGCACCTGATACAAGGACTGTTTCAACCGGTTCTTCGTCCCGGGCCTGTCTTTGTAATTGACGGCTGTCCGTACCTGCTCTGCCCCGTCCAGAAAAATAATGATACGATCCTCCGGGAATGTCTCCGTACCGGATCCTGCAAAGCTCCGTTCCGGGGCTCCTCCATCCCCTTTTTCCGGCACGCATTCCCGCAGGCTTCGGATTTCATACCGAATCTCCAGGGTAAACAAAGGCTCCCCGGAATCCTCCTTCTGCCCCGCAGTAACCTGCACCTCCTCCTTTGGAAAAAATGCTTTTACCAGCGAATGGATATCGTATTCAAAATTTGCTTCACTTAACTTTACTTTGATCATAATTTTCTTCCCTTTTCCCAGCGCCTGCCAAAGCGGCCATATCATTTTTCACACAGCAAAAAACAGTTGCTTCCTTTCCTGAAACAACTGTTTCATCCGCAAAACAACCCATTTTCCTACAAAAACGGATTCATCTGCTTCTCCTGTCCAATCGTTGTCTGATCCATATGTCCCGGATATACCTTGGTGTACTCCGGCAGATCCAGCAGCTTTGAACGAATGCTGTTCACCAACTGCCCCATGCTTCCGCCTGGAAAATCCGTCCGGCCCACCGACTGACAAAACAGCGTATCCCCGGAAAACAGAACCGCTTCCTTGGGAATATAATAGCAGCAGCCTCCGGTTGTATGGCCCGGCGTATGCAGCACCCGGACTGAAAATCCGGCCAGTTCCAGCATCTGTCCGTCCTTCACGTACACATCCGCATGATATTTTTCTCCCGGCCCAAACATTCCGGATACATTGCAGCGGGAATTTTCCAGGGTTTCCTGCTCCGCTTCATGGGCATAAATCTTCACATCCAACAGCCCCGCCAGCTTTTCTGCTTCCCCGGCATGGTCAAAATGCCCATGGGTTAAAAGTATGGCTTTGGGCTGATATCCTTTTTTTCGAATCTCCTCTGCCAGCATATCGGCAGAAGCGCCCGGATCTACCACGAACATCTCCCTGGTTTCTTTATTTACGGCAAAGTAACAGTTCGTCTGCACATCGCCCACACAATATCCTTCTACTTCTATCTGCAGCATAAATCCTCCTCATTTGCAGGCCGTCTTTGCAGGGCCTGCACCAACGCCTTTTACGGCGTATTTTCCAAATAATTCTAAAACGATTTTTCACAAACTCAGCCCGTCGTACGCTCCACGTCAATCACGCTTTCCACCTGGCGGATCTTATCAATCAGAGACTGCAGCTCCTCTTTTCCGCGAATACTGAACGCAAGGGTGATCGTAGCAACGCCCTGCTTGCTGGTGTTGGAATGGACGGAATCAATATCAATCTGCCGTTCCGTAAAAATCCTGGTCACGTCTACCAAAAGCCCGGTACGGTTATTTCCATAGACCTTGATTCCTGCCATAAACAGACCGGTTTCCCCTTCTTCTCCGGCCCAGTCTGCTTCCAGAAGCCTGGCCCGCTCAATATCGGAAAGGCTTAGGATATTCACGCAATCTGTCCGGTGAATAGATACCCCCCGTCCCCGAGTTACAAAGCCGACGATCTCGTCTCCCGGTACCGGGGAACAGCATTTGGAAAAACGGACTGCCACGTCCGCAAGGCCCCGGACCGTAATGCCGCTTTTGGATTTCTTCTGCTCCCCCTGACGGCCTTTTGCCCCTGCCGAAGCCGTATTCCCAAGGCTTTCCAGGATCTCTTCATCCGTAATCAGTGCCTGATGGTCTTTCTGGTGATATTCCTGCATCTTATTGATGATCTGGCCTTCCTTCAGACCGCCGTGACCCACTGCCGCCAAGGTAGAATCCCAATCCCGAAATCCGTATTTCCGCATGATTTTCTGCTGGTATTCCGGTTTGTTCAGCTCCGACCAGTCGATATTCCTGGACTTGCAGTACTGAATCATCATATCCTTGCCCCTGGAAATATTCTCCTCCTTAAATTCGCTGCGGAACCACTGGTTGATCTTATTCTTGGCCTGGGTGCTTTTTACAATATTCAGCCAATCCCGGCTGGGGCCTTTTGAATTTTGTGAAGTTAATACTTCAATCCTGTCACCATTTTGGATTACATAGTCAATATTTACAAGCTTCCCATTGACCTTTGCGCCGATCATTTTATTTCCCACTGCCGAATGGATCGCATAGGCGAAGTCAATCGTAGTGGAGCCGCTGGGCAGGTTTTTCACATCCCCGGTAGGAGTAAAGCAGAATACCATATCGGAAAAAAGATCCAGATCGCTTTTCAGAAGGCTCATAAATTCCCGGTTATCGGATAAATCCCTCTGCCATTCCAGGATCTGCCTTAGCCAGCTGATCTTCTCTTCTTCTTTGTTCTTGGCCGCCTGATTGCTGTTTCCGGCTTCTTTATATTTCCAATGAGCCGCAATCCCGTATTCCGAAGTCCGATGCATCTCATAGGTACGGATCTGTATCTCAAACAGCTGCCCGGTCGGGCCGATCAGCGTCGTATGCAGGGACTGGTACATATTGGGCTTCGGCATGGCGATATAATCCTTAAAACGGCCCGGAATGGGCTTATACTTGGCATGAATCACTCCCAGCGCTCCATAGCAGTCCCTTACGTTGTCCACAATAATCCGGATTGCAAATAAATCGTAGATTTGATCCAGGGTCTTATGCTGATTTACCATTTTTTTATATATACTGAAAAAATGCTTTGCACGGCCGTCAATATTAGCTTTGATCCCGGCCTTTTCCACATGGTCCCTAACCTCCCGCACCAAATCCTGGATATATTCCTCCCGGGCGCTTTTCCGAAGCGCAATCTTCTCCACCAGGTCATAATAAGCTTCCGGTTCCAGATATTTCAAAGACAGATCGTCCAATTCGATTTTCACCTTGGAAATTCCCAGCCGCTGGGCAATGGGCGCGTAAATATCCATGGTTTCCCGGGCAATCTCCCGCTGCTTTTCCGGCCTCATATATTTCAAAGTACGCATATTGTGAAGGCGGTCCGCAAGCTTTACAAGAATTACACGGATGTCCTTTGCCATCGCCAAAAACATTTTCCGCAGGTTCTCTGCCTGCAGCTCTACCTTATCCACATCATAGGAAAGCTTATCCAGCTTGGTTACGCCGTCCACCAAAAGCGCAACCTCCTCGCTGAATTCCCGGACAATCTCATGTTCCGTCATTACCGTATCTTCCACCACGTCATGAAGCAGGCCCGCCACAATCGTTTCTTTATCCAATTCCAGCTCGGCTAAAATAATTGCCACACAAAGCGGATGTATAATATAGGCTTCCCCGGATTTACGCACCTGGCCTCTGTGGGCTTCCTCTGCAATCTTATATGCCTTCTCAATGATCGAAATATCCCCAGAGGGATGATAACGACGCACTCCGGCAATCAATTCGTCATATAAGCTCTCGGGACTTGCAAATTCTTTGGTTGGCTTAATATGATCTGCCTGTATCGCCCTTTCCTGGGCCTCTTCCTTCTCAATTAACTTCATATCAACCATAAATGATTCCCCGCCTTTTATCCAGTAACATTATTTTAATTATTATACGCAATTTTGTCTAAGTTTGCAAGATTTTCGCGTATCTTTGCATTTCCTTTTCGTTGCAAATCACGTTTTTCTCCCAATAAAAGCCCAATTTCTCCGCCAAACCAATGGAAGCTTTGTTCTGTTCCTGAATCAGGCAGTGGATGGTTTTAAAATCCGTGGCCTTTCCGGCATAGTCCAGGATTCCCTGGCAAACCTCATAACCAAAGCCCTGCCGCTGTTTCTCCCGGGCGATCAGATATCCCAGCTCCAGCTGGACTTCCCCGTCCACTTCCAGGTTTCCGAGCCCGGCCCGGCCAATGATCCTGCCGGAAGCTTTCTCCACCACCAGCCATAAGCCGTAGCCATAAAAAGGATACATTTTTTCGATATAGGCTTTGGTATATTCTTCCTCTTTTTTCCGGTCTTCATACAATCCTTCCATATAACGGGTCATTTCTTTCGGTTCATACAGACTGTACAGCTCATCCAGATCCTCCAGTGTGATTTCCCGCAGATAGCAGCGCTCCGTCTCAATCACGGTCCAGGGCAGATGATGAAACCGCTGATACATCCGTTCCAGGAAATAAAAGTCCACCTCTTCAAAGCCTTCCACAATCATCAGCATATCTTTCGCAAAGGAATCCACCTCTTGCTCCCTGCCCGGCGGCTCATAGGCCAAAACCGCAATTCCCCATGTGCGGGCCAGTCTTAAGGTTTCTGCACAATCTGCCAGGAGCAAGCAGTCTGCCAGGGTAATCCCGAGCTTCTGTAAATGAAGCTCCAGACAGGCCCGGAAAGAATCTCCCCCGCTGTCGGCCCCTTCCTTGCCTTTTGGGCATTCCCGCTGCTCCGGCGGCAGCACCGCCCCCAAATCAATGGCCGCCGCCTGATATTGATGCAAACCAAGAAGCAGCTGGCACAGAGATTCTGTCCAGCTGCCGTGTAAAATTAATAAGTCCCGTTCAAATAAAACTGCTTTCAGTGTCATGATCCGCCTTCCTTCCGTCTGCTCCTGCTGAAGCCTTTCACTCTTTGTATACCCTGCAAAGGAAATTGCGGAACATTTGTTCTAATAGGGCTCCGGCATAATAATCGCGGCTACAATATACGCCACAAGTCCGCTTCCGGCTCCGCATATTAATAATACCAGAATCAGCCGGAAAATGGTAGGGTCAATATTAAAATATTCGCCCAGCCCTCCGCATACACCGAACAGTACACGGTTCGTTTTGGATTTGTAAAGCCTTTTTGGTTCCATTGATCATCCCTCCATACTTTTTTCGTTAAAAGTTATTTCCACCCGGCCAAGGCCGCAGTCGATATCAATCCGTCTTCCTGCGCCGTTGTTGATTTCCTGTTTCCTTCCCAGCCCATTGTAACTGTTGGAGCCTATAACCACCTGACCGATGCCGCAGTCCACTTCATAATCGTAATCCTTCTGATATCCGTTTAATTCTACGGAAACATTTCCGACACCGCAGTCAATATCCGCATTTTCAGCAACCACTTCCATGAGCTTCATCGTACCGGTACCGCCGTCTAAGTCCAGCTGATCCGCCTTTATCCCTGTAAGCTCCATGGCCCCGGCTCCCAGTTCCAGATCCAGTTTCCCTGCACTTAATATTATACGCTCATTTCCCGATGTTTTCAACTCCCCGGCTCCGATACAAAGCTTCAGCTTTGCTGCATCCAGTAACGTTCCGATCGTTACCTTCGCCGCACCTACATCCATTTTCAGCTCATTAAATCCATGATTTTTCGGAATCCGGATCGTCAATTCCGCATCTGCTGCCCCGTGGGTAAACAGTCGCAGGATTTTCTTATCCACCGAATCCCGGATCTTTAAAGTATCTCCATCCATTTTCCATTTAATCGCCCGGTTATAGGATTTCCAAATACTCCGGTAATTTACGGACATTTCAATCTGATCCGTATCAGAAGGTTCAATATTCAATGTTCCAAAGTAAAATTCCAGATCCAGATTCTGAACCAAAGAAGCATCCCAGCTTTCTTCTCTCTGAGTCCAGTCTGCTTCTGTCGATGCTAACGTCTCCTGGCTTCCCATATTCCCAATTTCCTCCCCAATATCATCCAAATCGTCTTCCAAATCATCCCAAGCATCATCCCAGGCATCATCCCAGGCATCCTCGAACCAGCCAAATCCGATCCAATGAGAACCCGGGCCGATGTGAAATGCTCCTTCCTTCGCCAGCACCCGAAACTGCTGTGCTCCAAATCCAAGACCCAGGCCGATGGCACACAGCACGATGCCAACTACCACCATTACGCTGCAAATGATCAGGCAAACCTTTGTAAATCTCTTCATGCCGCTCTCCCCTTTCTATAGAATAAACGTCCGCATAGTTCTATAAACTTCCGTACCAGCCAGGGCAAAAACCGTCCAAACAGCCATACACAGCAAACGGTTCCCAGAACCGCCACTGCCAGCAGCAACAGTCCAATCCCGCACAGGCCGGTTCCGGCCGCAATTCCTCCGCCTACAAACATGCTGATTCCTACTCCGCCCAGTACAAACGCTGCAATATAAAAACTAAGGACTATCATTGCCGCTGCAAAAAGCAGCCCCAACAGGGTTCCGACCGCGCCCAGAATCAAGCCTGCTGCCGCACCCAGAATTCCCAGCCACAAAGGGCTTGTAACTACTGCCAGCAGCACCAGCAAAACCGTCTTGGTAGTCTTATCCGTCGTTTGCCCGGCCTCTGATTTCTCCTGAAATGTAAATTCCCGGTTCTCCTGACCGCCGACTTCCCTATGCTGACGAAACCTGGTATCTTCGAATCCGGCCTCCGTATACTCCTTCTCTGCATCCATTCCCATATCTGCTTTGATGATCCGCGCCACCTTTTCCGGCGATTCCAGTTCCTGAATGATGCTTTCCTCATTCTCCTCTCCCGCGTCTTCAAAGTAACCGTTATAATAAGTCAGGGCTTCCTGCCTCTCTTCCGGCGGGATATCCATTAACAGCTGTTCCAGCTTCTCCATAAATTCTTTCCTGCTCATACAATCTCCTCTCCCGAAAACAGCAATGATATTTTTGACGAATAATTCTCCCATTCTGTTTTGTACAAGTTCAGCTGAATGCCGCCTTGTTCCGTAATCCTGTAATACCTGCGGTTCCTGCCGCCGCATTCTACGTCATAAACCTCCAGGCAGTCATCCTTCTGCAGACGCCGCAGCACGGGATACAGTGTGGATTCCGAGACCTCAATGGCCTTTCGTACATCCTGGGTGATTTTATAACCATATGTGCCGTCCTCTTCTTTACTGACAACTGCCAGGACAATTGCGTCCAAAAGGGCTGCACCTGTGTTAAATACCATGCAATCACTCCTTTTTCTTATACTATTTAAAATGTATTACTATGTTTCATGCATTACTATTTCTTTACTAATACTATATATCATATAATATTATTTGTCAACACAATATTATATTTTTTATAACACTTACCCGATTGCATATAACATCAAGTATATTAAATAAAAACGACTCTGATCCGAAAAAACATTCAATTTTCCACCGCATTTTCCAATTAAAAAGGATTTTCTCCCTTTATTTTCTCCCTTTATTGATGAAAAAATTAAAAACTCTAAAAAATTTTGGAATCTCTTTCCGTTTCTGGAAAATGAATGTATAATTATGCCATATAAGCATGTCACATCTAAACGAAAGGAGGGTCGCAGATTACACCGGAGCAAATGTGTGTGCTTCCACATTTGTCCCTTATGTTTTCATGGTTCAAAATTCACTTTTCCAAAGGAGGTATCATGGATGAAAAAGTCCGGAAAAAAATTACTTGGAATTTTACTGACAGCGTCCATTACAGCAGCAACGGTATTTCCAATACAGGCGGCAGCAGAGCCAATTGACCGTGAAATTGAAAATGTGACGCAGACCGGGGACATTGCAGCCCCAAACGAAACACCGCCGGATTACAAGACGGATCATGCGACAGACAGCAGCCCGCAGGCGGATCATGCGGCAGACAGCCGCCTGCAGGCGGATCATGCGGCAGACAGCAGCCTGCAGGCGGATCATGCGGCAGACAGCCGCCTGCAGACGGAAGATCCGGTCGCTGCGGACACGCCCTCGGAAAATGATCCGGTCGGAACCGGAGACAGCATAACGCAGACGGAGGATCCCGTTTCTGCCGGTATGGAAGCCGAGTCATACGGTATTTCGCCCCAGGCGGCTTCCTACGATATCAACCAGCCGGTCATTGAAAGTTTTAAGCTTCTGGAAAACGGAAAAACCGTATCGGTGGATGATACCGTCCATTTCGAAATGTCGGCTTACGATACGGAAAGCGGCATCAAAACCATCACGGTTTCACTGGCCGGCTATAACCACTATGATCTTACCCTGCAGCACATCGGCGGAAACATTTATACCGGATCTATTCCCTGTAACAGGCTAACCAGCTCTGATGTCAGTGTTTACGTTAACAGAATCCGGGTGGAAGACTATGCCGGCAATTATATTGACGGAAATTTGTATGACACCGACGGCAAAATGCTTTATACCTTCGATGTAGTTCAAAAAGCACAGGTCGCCGTATCCAACTTCCAGATGCAAACCTCGCCTTCCGGAGAGGACGGAAAGCTGCGTCCGGGAGACACCGTAACCTTTACCGCTTTGGTGGAATGCACGGGCGGCATATTAAAAAACACAGGCTCCATAATGGTAGAAACCTGCGACGGCACTTCCCATAAGACGGCGTATGGAACCCTCACTTATAATACTGAAACAAAGATGCTGGAAGCCGTTTTTACCGTTCAGGAGAATACACTTCCGACAGACTGGCGTTTATACACTGTCCAGCTCTCTACCACAAGCGGAAAATATTTTAGCTTCTACCCGGAAAGTATTGAACCGGATACGGATTTGACATTTACGGTTGCCAATGACGATTATGATACGGAAAAACCCGTCATCGAAAGTATTACCATTGACAAAAACGGGGAGACCGTAAAAGCCGGGGATCAGGTTACTATCAAAGTTAAGGTTTCCGAAGAAAATCCTTCCAGTTGGATGGATGTCAGCTTTTCTCAGGATAATTCAAACACTTCCGGTTTAGGCTACAGCTTATACTTAAACAGAACTACCATGGAATATTACAAAACCATTCCCATTACAGATGATACTTATCCCGCCAAATGGGTTCTTAATGATCTTAAGGTATCGGATCAGAATGGAAACACCGCAACTTTATCCGATTTCCGGGAAGACTGGGATACGGCACGCCCATGGTATTTTACAGTTGATCCGGAAGGATATTTTGCGGATACCGAAAAACCTGTCATTGAAAGCATTACCATTGACAAAAACGGACAGTGGGTCCAGCCGGGAGAAACCGTTACCCTGACAGTAAAGGTCGATGAGGAAAATCCTTCTCCCCGGGCATCGGCAACCTTTTCTCCTCAGGTATCCTATGTAATCGGAGCATTTGATATTTATTTGAATTATCAGGAAGATATCAAATCCTATGTAGGCGCCATTCCCATCACAAATGATACCTACCCCTGTGAATGGACCCTTACAAGCTTATCCATAACCGACCTCAAGGGACATTATACCGACCTGCCCACCTTCATGAGTAACTGGAGCAAAACTTGTCCCTGGTACTACAGGGTGAAATCCGGAAATACATTCCGGGAAGATGTCAAGGACGTTACCTTTGACTTCTATGGGTTTGCACCGCAGGAAGACGGCAGCCTCTATCCCAATTCCCTGATTTTAACCAAGACCATAAAAAACGTTGGCAGAAGGGCTTCCCTGAAAGATCTTGGCCTGTCTCTGCCGCAGCCTCCGGAAGGAGTGACAGCCAAATGGCTGAACGGCTGGAACGGCCCGGAGATAGACGAAAACACCCAGCTTCCGTTTTTCGGTTCCGGAGATACTTATCGGTCATATTATGCGACCTACGATCTGGGCTGCCTGAATGTCTATCTTACTTACATGACAAAGGACAAGGGAATTCAAACCGTGATGATCCCTCATTTTACCGGCAAGGAAACTACCTATTTGGAAGCGCTGAACACTCTGCCCCTGCCGGAAGATGCCGAGGAAGCAGGTTTTTCCGGATTGAAGCTAAAGTATGACTATGGCGACGGAGCAACGGTAGGCGATGTTTCCTATGTTTACGCCGAAGCCGAATATAATAACTCTTTAGTCGCATGGCATACCAGATATCTGGATGAAAAGGGCAATGAGATCTCCAAAGTTATTCCGAAGTCTTACGAAAAAGGGACTGCCGTAAGCGACGCCCTGGCTGCTCTGGAAGCGCCGGAAGGAATCGGCAACCTGGAATTTGACCATTGGGTCCTGACAGGGCCCGAGGAAGCAGATATATTTTCCAATACCATGGAAACCCGGTATGTAACTGCTGTCTATCACGGCAAAACAGTAGCTGATATAAGTTATACCTATCGGAATGAAGACGGAAAACTGACCGACCATCAGACCTTAATGCTGATCAACGGCGAGAACCTTTCGGATGCTGCCGTTCAAGGAGAAGCTACAAGCGCATTTAAGGGAGTAACCCACCTGAACGGCCTGATGCTGTACGAATGGAAAGGTACGATTGAAAAAGACCTGAATCAATATAAAAAAATTAACTTCCAGGCATTATATTATAATTGTGTAGCAATCCTGAAATATCCGGATGAAACGTATCAATATGTTATTCTCAAGAAAGGTTCCTCTTTTACACTACCCACCGAAAATGAAACTTATCGTGATATCTTATGGGAGGGATATGAGAAAGGGGAAACCGTAACCGTTACGGAAGACCGGGAATTCCTTGCGGCAAGTGCAGTTCGAAAAGACGGCGCCGTGGAAGGCCCCTCCGGTATCAAACTAACCGAAGAAGAAATCAATAAAATCATCAGCGAAATTGATCAAACCGAAGCCGGAGCAACCCTTCATGTCGACATGAAAAAAGCCACGGTTGTGCCAAAAGAAGTCCTGGAAGCCATCCAGGGCAAGGAAATCAATATTGTCCTTGATATGGGAGCCTACAGCTGGTCCATCGGCGGAACCGAAGTCGCCGCCACAGACTTAACGGATATTGATTTGGAAATTACCCTTGATACGGATGCCATTCCGTCGAGCCTGGTAGATTCCATCGCGGAAGGAAAGCCCTCTACCCAGATTTCCCTGACCCATAACGGAGAATTCGGCTTCCGGGCTGACCTTACCTTGAATCTGGGCAGTGAACACAGCGGGGAAACCGGGAACTTATACTACTATGACAGTTCCGGAAAGCTGGTCTTTCGAAATGCAGGCGAAATCAGCGCAGACGGCAGTATCAGCCTGTCTTTCTCCCATGCATCCGATTATGTGGTTGTCATTGATGCAGCAACTTCCGAAGAAGACAACAGCGGTTCCGAGGAAGAGCCAAGTGACAGCCCGGATCAAACTCAGCCGGACCGCACTCCGAATACGCCTTCCATTGAAAAAACTACCGCTCCTGCTCCGGACGTGAAACAGGAAGAGATACCCAACGAACCGAAAAGCCCGAAAACTGGAGAATAAAGCATTATGAAATTTGAACAAAAGAAACTCTTGTCAGCCCTTCTGCTCGTCGCTTTTGGAGCAGCCGTTTCCTTCGCCGGCATTTTTGCAGGGAATACCGAACCCCCCGGAAAAAGCAACGTTTCCGGAAATATTTCAGAAACCCTGGACCTGTCCCAGCCTTCCGCTGCGGACGTGGTAAAGCATACGGAGGAATCCGGTGAAACTACGATAGATTTTGACCTCTTAAAGCGGCAGAATCCGGATATCTACGCATGGATCACCGTTCCGGGAACCGAAATTGACTATCCCGTTCTGCAAAAAAGCGACGCCGAAGACCCGTATGATAACTACTACCTTGACCATCAGGCGGACCGGTCAGAAGGGCTCCCCGGGGCCATTTACTCCCAGCCGGTAAACCGGCAGGACTTTATGGACCCTGTCACAATCCTGTACGGCCATAACCTGAAGAACGGCGGAATGTTCAGCAGCCTTCATTCCTTTGAAGATCCGGATTTTTTTACAGAAAACCGCCAGATTATCATTTACACGCCTACGCAGACATTGACCTATGATATTTTTACAGCAGCGGATTTTTCCGACGCGCTCCTGCCTTACGAATACGATTTCGCCCAGACCTCCGAAGTCCGGAAATATCTGGATGACCTGCAGAAGTGCAAAGTAAATTTCCGGGAAGAAACCGGTGTTTCCGAAGGAGATACCATCCTTACACTCTCTACCTGTTACAGCGGCCGAGAGGAAAACCGTCTTCTGATCGGGGCAGTGCTGACCGCCAGAGAGCCGTCAGAATAACCTGTCATTCCTGGATGCCCGGCTGAAAATGAAATAAAATGTAAAAGAAACGGGCAAAATTGTAATCTTTACTTGGTAGATTTTTACCCATATCTCTTTTATAATTTATTTCATCAAAACACAGGAGGGAACCATTATGCGTCTCGGAAATAATCTTTTTCACGCACGAAAAAGAAGCGGTTTGTCACAGGAAGCGGTTGACGAAAAGCTGGGAGTCAGCAGGCAGACAATCTCGAAATGGGAGCTTGACGAAACACTGCCGGATATATGGCAATCCAAACGTTTAGCCACCCTGTATCATTTAACGGTGGACGAATTAATCGAGTTTGACATGGACGTAAAGGAGATTGAGCAGGTCATCGAAAATATCAGCGAAAAAACAGAACAGAAAATAAGGGAATTGCTTGACCGTACGCTCATTAATTCTTCTTGGCATAAATGTCCGGGCCATGTATGATTGTGGAATCCTGCAAGCCCGATACCAGCACGGCATAAAATAAAACTGAATACAGCATGGACGCGGTGTTTCTTTATCCCATAACAGGGAGAAAAGGGACACCGCTTTTTTTGCCCTCATGTTACGCAATAGGAACAAAATAGGCTTTGTTACAAGCGGCGGTGCATATGCGCCGTTTTCCTGTTGCAAAATGTTACTAGCATTAAGTATAGATGTTCCATCAATATAACTCAAAAACGCTTCGGAGATTCTTGAACGTAGACCGCCAGTTCTCCCGCACCCTGGCCGGGTCTTTCAGCGTTCCCGGATACCCCAAAACACCCGATAGCTGTGCACCGTTGGCGAAAAACCTCGCCCTGTATTCCTCACAGGCAATCGCCGTGCCGATGGCGTTCTTTGCCATGGCAATAGGAAAATTTCAGAAAATGTTTGACAACATGCTATAGTTTGCTATAATAGTAAAAACAATGCAACGGATATTATTCTATATGATTGCATTTTATAAATTATGGGATAAAATAAACCATATGGATATCCGCAAAAAAATTTAAGAGCCTATTAAGCGACCAAGAAAACGATAACGGTTTTGAAGATGAAAATAAAGTTCGCGATTTTTTTGATCGGGAATTAACAGAAAATGACGGAATATATGGTTATAACGAAAGAGGAATTGACTTAGAAAATACAGATGCACTAATTCTGTGTCAGTTTCAAAATAATATATTTCGTTGCAAATATAGATTATACATGCTGCTATAAGGATAACCCCGTATATAATGCGGTAAACAATTTTTCTGGAATATCAATTCCAAATGAAAAGCAAAATGTAAAATTAAGCTTTTCTCTTACAACTAATGGAAACCAATTAGAAGATAGCATATATCCTACAAAAACAAGCCCATCTGGGTACGGCATAAAGGTTTATAAGATTTGTGAAAAACCTTTTTATCTTGAGACTTTTTGTTTGGAATATGCAGGCAAAACCATTGTTGACTGTTTCCTTCCAGAAGAAACGGCTATTGCCCCATATGAAAATTACGAATATGAACTTGGGGGCAGGAATATGATGCCATATTGTATCATTGTAAAGAAGCCAAGCCAGAAAAATGCAACGTTATTGCTTCTGAAGTAGGGGGGGGAAGGACAGCTTCCGGAGAAATAGATTTGATTTTGCCACATTTGCAGTCAGATTTCCTTGCATGATAAAATTAATCTTTTATGGAGGACAACATATGTTAGAATACAGATATGATACACAATTACTGATAGAGGGCAAAGAGCTTGACGAAGATGCCATAAACGATTATTTTACAAATAATTTTAGCGGGGATTGCCTATTGGCGGTAGGTGACGAAGAACTCATCAAAATACATTTCCACACAAACGAACCATGGAAGGTATTAGAATATTGCTCTACGCTTGGAGAAATATATGATATTGTAATTGAAGATATGGAACGGCAGTCAAGGGGATTAAAAGGGTAGTTTTTTAATTTAAACGGGACGTGACATGGATGTCACGCCCGCCGCTTGCCCCCTGTGACTGCCGCATGACTTCATAAAGAATGCCTGTTTCACAGCGGCAGACAACTTATGCGGAGATACTTTTCCTGCATTTTCAACACATACCGTGATATAGACATTAGGCTCAAAGAGATTCGGGCGTTCCGTTACGATTTCATTCATTTTCCACCTTCATAAATACTTTCTGATGCCATGCAGCCAAACTTTCATGGTTAGTTTCTGTGGTAATAGCTTTACATTCAGATGTTGGCATTTTACATAGAGTGAACAGACTGACATATCCCTGCCTTTTTTTGCATCCTTCAATGCCTTTTCGACCACTTTTTCCGGAGCGACAATTCCAGGGAAATACACCTTTTTACCGTCAATCTCTTTTGACAGCATTGCTGTATCCACCCAGCCTGGACAAACAGCCGTTACCGTAATTCCAGATGGCTTCAGCTCTGCGTTCAAAGCACGGGAGTAACTTCGTTCAAAGGCTTTTGTAGCAGCATATAAATTGATATATGGTACAGGCTGAAATGCAGAAGCAGAAGAAACATTCAATATCTTTGCCCCCTTTCCCATGAACGGAATGCAAATATTGATAAGCTCGGCAGGCGCTTTGCAATTTAAGTCAATCGTCTGATTGATTTCCGAAATAGAAAGCTCTGCCGATGGCGCCATTTTTGCGGTTCCTGCATTATTCACTAACCATAAGACAGATATTGCCTGTTCCCTCAGTAAATCTGAAATAGATAATATATCTGCGTCCTCGGTTAAGTCCTTGCATATAGGAACAATTTTTTCTCCAAATTCTTCTTTCAGCACAAGAAGCCGGCCTTGATTTCTGCCAATCACCCATATTTCATCAAGTTCTTCTTTCATAAGCTCACGGACAAATATTTGTCCTATACCGCCAGACGCACCTGTTATAATTGCTATTTTTTTCATCAAAAACTCCTTAAGCTTCATCTTTTAATAAAATACGGGCTAAATCTTCCTCAGAAATCAGTTCGTATTTCGTTGTGAATAACTTTTTAAGGGCGTAGAGGTAAACAACACCCCAGAAATAGTCGGCTAATTTCATTGGCATACCATTCACAACGCTTCCTTCTTTTTGCCCTTGAATAATTATTTTTTCGGTAATTCGATATAATTCCGATTGATAGGTTGTTTCCTCTGAAGCAAATCCTTTTTTCTCAAACATCATCTGCGTATTCAATGCGACTTTGGCTGCATAGGTTTCGTCCTGCATGAGATTAGCCATTATGCTTTTTGAGAGTTTGTATATTTTCTTCTGGGCTGATATAGGCAAATGTGCAAGAATCTTCAAATTCTTAATATCTTCGCTGTTATTCGTTAAAGCATATATTTCATGAAACAATTCTTCTTTTGACTTGAAATATACATACAGAGTTCCTTGCCCTATACCGATATGTTTTGCCAAATCACTTATCTTTGTACCGGCAAAACCATTCTTAGCAAAATAAAGCATAGAATCATGCAATATTTTAGAACGGGCTTCTTCACGAATTTCTTGACATCGCTCTGGAGATTTCGGCATTCTACCATCCTCCTTATTGAATGAATATTTGTTCATTGATATTATAACAACAAAAATCTATATTGTCAATCCATCTCTGATTGTTCAAAATTATGTTATTGTTTTTTTCCTGTTCACACCCATGGTGTTCACAGGATCGAATCCGGCCTGTTTAAAGTTGCCTTAGGGCAAGAGGCCGGATTCTGGCCCCATTCCTGTATTGGCCTGTGGCCGTGCAGCACAGTGCACGGCCCGGGAGTGAACAGTAATGTTGTTTTTTACTTCTGTATATAGGATATTAAATCTCTTATTTTCGGAAATCCTACATCGTTTAAGCAGAACTCCTATTTCGGTGCCATATAGCGTCAATGAGCAGGGCTTTCTTGCCCTGTTGTGCCAGATTTGCGCCCAGATTGACCGCCGTGGTGGTTTTGCCGACCGCCTTTCTGGTTGGTCAGAGCGATTACTTTGCAATTTGACATAGGTGCGCCTTCCTTTCGCATAGATTTAGCCGCTTACTCTTAGTTGAATTAAGAATAAGCGGCTTCATAATAATGCGCCTTAAATATAAACGAAAAAACAGCGGGCTCCCACTGAAATATCAGTGGCTTCCGCTGCTCTCCAACATTTTTCGAAATCGGGGTGACAGGATTCGAACCTGCGACCTCACGGCCCCCAGCCGTGCGCTC
>CAJUSQ010000062.1 GCA_910588885.1 uncultured Lachnospiraceae bacterium | reverse complement strand
ACAATACAGGGAAAACAACCTTATAAAAGTTGTCTAAAAAAATGTTGACAATCCACCACATGCCGCACGGCATGTTTGAAAGTGTGCCCCAAGTGTGCCCCAAAATCGATTTTATTTTTCACTCTTATATTCGGGGTGATACAGGGCTTGAGAGGCTGGCAGCAGTGGCAGCCTTAAAGCTGCACCTATTCAAGTAAACGGGAGTTTACAAAATGGGCGTACTTTGGTATTGTAAGGGAAGCATATCTATTGCTTTTCGTCCTGTAATATAGACGCAATGGGGATATGAGTATTTAAAACACCCATTGCCGCAGGCAGCAGGGAATAAAAAAAGAAATAGGAAAGAGGAAAGTATATGGAATTAAAATGGGCAGTGGTTGTTATAATCGGAATTCCGCTGGCTGTTCTATGCATTTGGTTGGCCGCCAGTTTTATAAAATGGCTGTTTTCCTTAGACTGGACATTTGAATCTGCAAGTGAGCGTGCAGGCAGGCACGGAGAGGAAATTGCGGCGAAGATGATCAGCCGGGTTCTTAGGGAAGGGGATCATCTGCTTACGAACATAGAAATAACGTATGATGGCAAACAGGCGGAGATGGACTGCATCGTTGTCAACAAATTCGGAGTATTTATTTTCGAGGTCAAGAATTACAGCGGACAGTTGATGGGAGAGGAAGATGATTATGAATGGCAGAAAATAAAAATCACTGATTCGGGAAATATCTATTCAAAGCAGGTGAAAAATCCGATCAGACAGTTAAAAAGACAGGTTTATCTGTTGGCGCATTATTTTCGGTTCCATCGGATCAAAGTATGGGTGGAAGGGTATGTCATTTTGCTCCATCAAAACAGCCCTGTGGACAGTGGGTATATCATTTCCCGTCTTTCGGATATTGACAGGGCAGTTCACACGAAAGGAAAAAATCATCTTCGTCCCAAAGAGATCGAACAGATTATCGCGCTGCTGCAACGGAATGTGAGCCGGTCATAACGGAATAAAGCAATAAAGCTTCAGGGCGCATGGAAAATCAAGAACCTATGCGTCCTTTTTTACACGGAAAGCCTACAAAAAAGGGTGTCGGCTAATCGGCCCCTTGCGGCTGTGAGACCGTATTTCCCATAAACAGCCGGATTTTCTCGAAAGCAGCAGGTTTGCTGCAATAGACGAAGTTAAATTCGCCGCTGACGTTTAAGTCTTCTACCCGAAACACACCCAGATTTGAACGGCTTTCGGCAATGGGAGCATATGCGAAGGTAATTGCGTTTTGTTGTAGGACAAGATCAGTAATGACGCTGAAGCTGCTGACAGAAACCGTCCGTTTGAAACGGTCTAAGGAAAATCCCCGGTCAGTCATTGCCTGCTCGAAAAGGGCCCGTGTACCTGAACCGGGTTCCCTTAGAATCAGGCTTTCCGAAAACAATGCTTCCAAAGGAACACATGTTCCGGCAAAGGGATGTTCTGAAGAGCAGATCCCTACAAAGCTTTCTTTTTTATAAAGATGGTAAAAATATCTTTTTTTATCAAAAACACCCTCTACCATGGCAAAATCCAGCTCCGTGCGTTCCAGCATTTTCAAAAGGGTTTCCGTATTGTCAATGACCAGGTTCAGGCTATGATTTTCCTTGGACAGAAACTGATTCACCGTATCGGTTAAAACAAATTCACCGATGGTTTTTGTCACCCCTACATTCAAAGAAATCTGGTCGGCCTCTTCCAGGGACTGGCGCACCGCATGTTCTTCCGCCATTACGGCATCCACATACCGTTTCAGGGCTTCACAGGCTTTCGTGTGCCGCAATGTTTTTCCGTTATATTCGAATAATTTCACTCCGTAATATTTTTCCAGATACTGGATATGCTGGGTAACGCCGGGCTGCGTCATATTTAACAGCTCTGCGGTTTTCCGGTAATTCATCACATCATAAAGGGTGTGGAAGGTAGTCATGCGAAAATCTAACATAAAGGGTTCTCCTTTTTTGAGTGGAAGGGGATCAGAAGGGGAGGGCGGCGGACTGTACCCGGTCCTTCTGAAAAAGTAAGTTTGTCGCCGAAGCGAGATGGGTGCCGAAGAGGATCGGGCGGCGGGCTTTTGTGGATGATAACTTAGTACAAAGGCACTCTATTGCAAAGGTACTCTATTGTAAAGGCACTCTATTGCAAACACATTTTATGTATGGTTATAATTTGTTTTTATGGAATAATAAGGAATAATAATTTCATTTTATCATAAAAAGTAGTATAATGGAATCAGAAAATAAGACAAGAAAGGAGTTTTTTATCATGAAAACAGTGATTATCGGCGGCGTGGCAGCCGGGACGAAGGTGGCGGCGAAGCTGAAGAGAGAAAGGCCGGAGGATGAGGTTGTAATTTACACAAAATCGAAGGATATTTCCTATGCGGGCTGCGGGCTGCCCTATTATATCGGCGGGGCCATTGCCACGGAAGGGGAATTGATTGTAAATACCCCCCAGAAGTATATGGGACTGACCGGAGCGGAAGTACATACAGGCAGTGAGGTAACGAAAATCTTTCCGGAGGACAAGACTGTTTTGGTAAACGGAGACAAGGTTTCCTACGATAAGCTTGTGATTGCGTCAGGAGCTTCCTCCATCGTTCCGAAGCTTCCCGGTGTGGAGCTTCCCGGTGTATTTAAAGTGCGGACGCCGGAGGATGCCATTGATGCCAGGAAGTATGCGGAAGAGCAGAAATGCCGCAATGCCGTGGTGGTAGGCGGCGGCTTTATCGGGCTTGAAGTGGCGGAAAACCTGATGGCAAAAGGGATCGGGGTTACGGTTGTGGATATGGCGGAACAATTGATGCCCAATATCTTCGATCCGGATATGGCAGATTTTATCCGGCGCAAGCTGACGGAAGGCGGACTGCGCATCCTGACCAAAAGCGCCCTGCAGGAGATCAGCGGTGAAGAGAAGGTTTCCGGGGTAAAAACAAGCTCCGGCAGTCTTTCCTGCGACATGGTGATTCTGTCAATCGGAATTCGTCCGGCCACAGAGTTCTTGGAAGGCTCCGGCATTGAAACGGAACGGGGCCTGATTTTGACTGACGAGCAGCAGAGAACAAATGTTCCGGATGTGTATGCCGTAGGAGACTGTGCCATGGTAAAAAACAGGATTACCGGAAATCGACAGTGGTCTGCTATGGGGTCTACTGCGAATATTGTCGGAAGAATTCTGGCGCTGAATTTAAGCGGAGAAGAAACGGAATATCCCGGGGCACTGGGTACCGGTGTAGTAAAGCTCTCCGAAAGCCTTTCCGCGGCCAGGACCGGGCTGACGGAAGCGGCTGCGAAGGAAAGCGGCTATGATGTGGTATGCGTGACGGCTGTCAACGATGATAAGGCCCACTATTATCCGGATTCTTCTGTTTTTATTACAAAATTGATCGCGGACCAAAAGACCCATAAGCTGCTGGGAGCCCAGATCATCGGGAAAGGCAGCGTGGATAAGATGGCGGATATTGCCGTAGTGGGCATTTCCATGGGAATTACGGTGGATGCTTATACGTCGATGGATTTCGCTTATGCACCGCCGTTTTCCACGGCAATCCATCCCTTTGCCGCCGCCTGCTCTATTTTGCTGAATAAAATCAGCGGCAGGTTTGTCACATTTACCCCCGCTGAATATGCCGAAGGAGCCGCAGCGGATTACCTTGTAATAGATGCCCATCCGGTTAAGACACTTCCGGGTACGGAATGGGCGGATTTCGGGAAATTAGAGGAACTGAAGCATGAAAAAGATGCCAGGCTTCTGCTGGTGTGTGCGAGAGGGAAACGGGGCTATCTGCTTCAAAACAAGCTGCGTCGCTTGGGTTATGAAAATACCCGGGTACTGGAAGGCGGAGCCACCTTCAATGTGATCAAAAAATCCCTGCCTGCCGGAGAAAAACTGCCGCCGGAAGAGATTAAGCGGGTGAAAGGCTTAGGCTGCCTGCAGGATAAACGGTACAACGATGTGTTCAATGTCCGCATCATTACCAGAAACGGAAAGATTACGGCTGCGGAGCAGGCTACCGTGGCAGAAGCGGCGGAACTGTTCGGAAGCGGTGAAATCACCATGACCAGCCGTCTTACCCTTGAGATTCAGGGCGTTAAATATGAGAAACTGGACGAACTGATGGCATTTCTGGCAGAACGCGGCTTGGAGACCGGCGGAACCGGCTCCCTGGTACGCCCTGTAGTTTCCTGTAAGGGAACCACCTGCCAGTACGGCCTGATCGATACCTTCGGACTTAGTGAAAAAATTCACGAACGCTTTTACAAGGGCTATCATAGCGTGACCCTTCCGCATAAGTTCAAAATTGCCGTGGGAGGATGCCCCAACAACTGTGTGAAGCCGGATCTGAATGATCTTGGAATTGTCGGCCAGCTGGTGCCCAGATTTGACTTTTCCAAGTGCAAGGGCTGTAAAAAGTGCCAGGTGGAAACGTCCTGTCCGATTAAGATTGCAGAGGTTTCAGAGGGAATGCTTTCCGTAAATATGGATGAGTGCAACCATTGCGGGCGCTGCAGGAGCAAATGTCCCTTCGGTGTGACCGAGGAATATGTAAACGGCTACAAGATCTACATCGGCGGCAGATGGGGCAAGAAGATTGCCAATGGACAGCCGCTTTCCAAGATTTTTACAAACGAGGAAGAAGTGCTTGATACGGTAGAAAAAGCAATCCTTTTATTCCGGAACGAAGGACAGACCGGGGAACGGTTTGCCGATACCGTGGCGAGGCTGGGCTTTTCCTATGTGGAAGAGAAGCTGTTAAAGGGAGAGATCAAGAAAGAAGAAGTTCTGGCAAAACAAGTAAAGGGCGGCGCAAGCTGTTAAAAAGAATGAAAAAACCGTTTCCGTTTGGGAGCGGTTTTTTCAAATAAATATGTGGGTTTCGGCCGTTTCCTGCTATTGAAAATACTTTCCGGATATGATAAAATAGAAACAATAGACACTTAAATTTGAAAAGCACAGGGAGAGTAGGATTATGTATCATTGTCACGTTCATATGTTTTTGATTGGACAGCGAAACGAAGTATTTACGATGATAAAAGAAATGCCCCCGCTGGAACATTTTACGCATGAATTTACGGAAAACAGCAGCCTCAAAGAAGAGCAGGTTCCTTGGGCGGACGTGTTTTTTGTAAACCTGCAGGGCTGGGATTTTGCTGCCGGAACCAGGAACGGCGGTTTGGAAGCCTTAAAGCTTCTGCTGTCCCGGAAGAAGGAAGAGGCTCAGGTGATCCTGCTGGCAGAAAAGGAGCGGATTCCGGACCTGGCAGGGATGCCTGAGGTCACGGATATTTGGGTGATGCCTATGGAAGAAGGAGAGATCCAGTTCCGTATTCTGCGATGGCAGCAGGCCCTGAAGCAGAGCAAGGACAGCTGGCAGACCAGCCAATACCTGGAGTCTGCCATTAACAGTATTCCGAACCTTATTTGGTATAAGGATAAAAACGGAATTCATGAGAAGGTAAATGACAGCTTCTGTACCACGGTTAATAAGACAAAGCAGCAGGTGGAAGGCCGGGGTCATGCCTATATCTGGGATGTGGAACAGGATGATCCGGCTTGTGTGGAATCCGAGAATGAAGTAATGAGAACCCGGAAAACTTATGTTTCGGAAGAAACCATACAGACCGGAGAAGGGCTTCGGCTTCTTACCACGTATAAATCTCCACTGTACGATCTGGACGGAAGTGTTATGGGAACCGTAGGAGTGGCCATTGACGTGACCCAGGAACGGGCCTATGAACAGGAGCTGATTAAGAAGAACCAAACGCTGGAAACGATTTTTACTACCATAGACTGCGGCGTGATTCGCCATACCCTGGACGGAACCAGGCTGCTTAGTATGAACCGGGCTGCGCTGGAGATTCTGGGCTTCTCTTCAGAGGAGGAGGTGATAGAGAAGGGGTTTGATTATGTTGCGTCTTCCGTTATGAAGAGGGATCGGGAGAAGCTTCGAAGCAGCATTCAGAGCCTGGAGAAAGAAGGGGACAGTGTCAGTGTGGAATACCGTGTCCGCCACGAGGACGGGGATATTCGCCATGTGATGGGGAATATCAAGCTGTTGGTTGAGAACGGCGAGCTTATTTGCCAACGTTTTCTTCTGGATTGTACGGCCCAGAAGCTTCAGGAGAAGAAAAGAGAACGGCGTCAAATGGAACTGGTACAGGCCCTTGCGCTGGATTATACAATGGTCTGCTATTTCGATTTGGAAACCGGGCTGGGATTTCCGCTACGGTTTGCAGAAGGGGTCGAACATGTGTTTGAAACTTCGGGAGATCAGCAGCTGTCTCTGAAAGACAGTATGGAGCAGTACATAAAAGAATATGTATACGAAGAAGATCAGCAGCTTCTGCTGGAAGCATCCTCTCAGGACAAGCTGAAAGAGGAGCTGGCAGAAAATAGGCTGTTCTATGTCAATTACCGGGTAATGCGGAACGGGAAAATTAAATATTTCCAGATGAAAGTGGTCTGTGCCGGAGAATGGGAGGAGGATCACGGCATTGTGCTGGGCTTCCGCAGTGTGGATGAGGAAACCCGCAAAGAGATGGAACAAAGGGGGCTTTTGGAGGATGCACTTATGCAGGCAAACCGGGCCAGCAAGGCGAAGAGCGCTTTTCTTTCCAATATGTCCCACGATATCCGTACGCCGATGAATGCCATTGTAGGCTTTACGACACTGGCCATCACCCATATCAACCGGACTGAACAGGTGGAAGAGTACCTGAAGAAGATCATGTCTTCCGGGAACCATCTTTTAAGCCTGATCAACGACGTACTGGATATGAGCCGGATCGAAAGCGGCAAGATGCATTTGGAGGAGAAGGTCTGCAGCCTGCCTGATATCCTCCATGAGCTCCGTAACATTGTGCAGGCCGATATCCATGCAAAGCAGCTGGAGCTGTTTATTGATACCGTAGATGTGCTGGACGAAGATATTTACTGCGATAAGCTAAGATTAAACCAGGTGCTTTTGAACCTGTTGGGGAATTCCGTGAAATATACGGGAGCCGGAGGCAGCGTCAGTGTCCGGATTACGGAAAAACCCGGAGCGCCCAAGGGCTTTGCCAATTATGAATTTTCCATTAAGGATACCGGAATCGGGATGAGCGAAGAATTTGTTTCTCATATTTTTGAACCCTTTGAGCGGGAAAAGAATACGACCACCAGCGGAATCCAGGGTACCGGCCTTGGAATGGCCATTACGAAAAATATCGTGGATATGATGAACGGCACGATTACGGTAAAAAGCGAATTGGGCGTAGGAACGGAGTTTATTTTGGGCCTGACCTTACGGCTTCACAAAGGGCCGAAGGAAGCTCAGATCATAAAGGAGCTGGCAGGCTGCCGGGCGCTGGTGGTGGACGATGATTTCAACACCTGCGACAGCGTGTCCTATATGCTGGGGCAGATCGGGCTGCGGGCGGAATGGACGTTATCCGGGAAGGAAGCGGTACTTCGGACCCGCCAGGCGATTATGCGGAACGACAGCTACGGAGTCTATATTATCGACTGGCTCCTTCCGGATATGAACGGAATAGAAGTCACCAGGAGGATTCAGAAGGAAACAGGCGGAAATGCCCCGGTGATCGTCCTGACGGCCTATGACTGGGCTGATATTGAGGAGGAGGCAAAGGAAGCAGGAGTAACGGCATTCTGTGCGAAGCCCCTGTTTTTGTCAGAGCTTCGGACCTGCCTGAACACCGTGATCCATACAGGCGGTGAACGGGAAGTGATCCAGAAGGAGACGAAGCCAATGATTCGTTCCGGCCGGATTTTGCTGGCGGAGGATATTGAGCTGAATCAGGAGATTGCCGTAACGATTTTAAATGAAGCCGGCTTTGAAACGGAAGTTGCGAATAACGGCCGGGAAGCGGTGGAGATGCTTAAGAATTCGGCTCCGGGCTACTATAATCTCATTTTAATGGATATTCAGATGCCGCAGGTGAACGGATATGAAGCGACCAGAAGAATCCGTAAGCTTGAGGATCCGACCCTTTCCTCCATTCCGATTATAGCTATGACGGCCAATGCTTTTGAAGAGGATAAACAGGAGGCATTGAGCTGCGGTATGAACGGACATATTGCAAAACCCATTGATATCGGTAAATTATTTGCAACCTTGGATAAAGTGATGTGTTAGATATTTGCGTGTGTGGTTCGTACTTGAAACGAACCGGCACAAAATGCTTGACAGAACATATGTTCTGTTTCTTTCCGGCTGCTTTTTCATGAAATAGACGACGGGATTCGACAAAAATCATCCTGCCGTTCCACGTAGTATAGAAGTGTTAGCGGTAAAAAATAGAAGGTTTGACAAAGGAAATGTGAAATTTACAAATAAATCTTATGCGCTGTCGAATTTGTAAGAAAATTTCTTGTTGAATCTGGGAGCTATAAGACTTATAATACAAATAGTTTCGTTTTATGAGAAATTATTAGGAAAAGCAACAGGAGGATTTCGAGATGGAAAAGCTAAATGTGGCAATTGCAGATGATAACGAAAGAATGGTACACTTATTAAGCGATATTATAAAAAGTGATGACGAACTTCAGGTGGTCGGAACGGCGAAAGATGGAGAAGAAGCGTATGATTTAATCAAATGCAAGGAACCGGATGTGGTGCTTCTTGACATTGTCATGCCGAAACTGGACGGATTAAGTGTATTGGATAAGATCCGAAATGACAGGAATATCAAAAAGCATCCGGCATTCATCATGATTACCGCCATTGGCCAGGAGAAAATTACGGAAGACGCTTTTGCAAAAGGGGCCGAATATTATATTATGAAGCCTTTTAACAATGATGTGGTGCTCAAACAGGTGAAAAATGTAAGGAAGCGCAGCAACCGTATGGCCGGAGAGGTAAAGAAGGTAAATGCCTATGAGCGGACCGAAGAGCTTACGGAACGGAACCTGGAGGGTGAGGTTACGAACATTATCCATGAGATCGGTGTTCCGGCCCATATCAAAGGATATCAGTATCTGCGGGAAGCAATTATAATGTCGGTAACGGATATTGAGATGCTCAATTCCATAACAAAGATATTATATCCCACCATTGCGAAGAAATACCAGACTACACCCAGCCGTGTGGAACGGGCGATCCGCCATGCAATTGAAGTGGCCTGGAGCAGGGGGAAGATGGATACGATTGATGAACTGTTTGGCTATACCATCAATAACGGAAAAGGAAAGCCTACCAATTCGGAATTCATTGCCCTGATCGCGGATAAGATCCGTCTGGAATTTAAGAACCGGAAATAGGAAGCGTTTATTGGCAGGCCGGTCAGAAGGAAAGCCGCTGTTCCTCTCGGCAGTAGTAATAGACATGGTCAGAAAGGATTTCTTCCGGAATCAGATAGGCCGTGTTGACTTCCTGGATCATGTGGTTAAAAAATTCCCGTTCCATACCGGGAGCGGCCGGAATCAGAAGGACTTCATGGATACTGCTGGGAATGAGATAGAAGTCCTTCCGGAGCTTCCTGGAAAGGTCAGAAAGCAGTTCCTCATAGAGGATGCAGGCAGCGCCGTAAAACCGCTGTTCATTGGTCAGAACGTAGAGGGGACAGGGGGCGCTGCCGGAGGTGGAAGAAAAGTCCGAAAGGAGATGGGACAGGAGGTCACAACGCTGCTGCATGAGAAATGGCGTGTTCTTTTTGGCTAGCTGATAGAGAGTCTGGGTATCCACGTTCCAGACGTGCATATGGCTGTTTTGGATCAGGATGGAGGCATTCTTTTCCGGCTCTGCAGAAAGCAGGCAGCAGAAAATAATAGCCAGATCTAAAAAGGGAATATGAGGAACCTGCTTTAATAATTCCTGGTTCCGCTTAAAATGCACCAGTCGGTACACAATATGGTTTTGGACAAAGGAAAAGTCCGAATAAAAGGATGCATCCACATTTTCTATGGGCCGATATTCGTAATAAACCGCCAGGATCTGCCGGAAGACCTCAAAAAAGGACAGTCCCTGAGCCAGCTTTTCATAATATTCCTGAATATAGATCGTTGGCGTAATATTAAACCCTGATTCAAGAATTGTCAAACCGTCCATCTCAATGTGATTATTTCTGGGAATGGGATGAATTGTGATGGAAGTGTCCGGCGGAAAATGCCCGGTTAATTCGGCAAGAAGCTTTGCCTGAAAAGTTTCGTAAGTCATAGATCCTCCTATATCCGGGTATGGACACAGGCGTAAGAAAGAAGATAGAAATTGATGCAGGATTTCCTGCGTGGAACCACTGTAACATGTTTCCAGTAAAAATGCAAGGACTTTTTCAAAATTATTTTCCTGGCAGGGACGGCAGGGTTATTGTTACCGCATGAACCTGTCGGGAAATCCAAGTCCCTGATTACGAACAACGGGGCTGCTGCAAAATACAGCTGATATACAATATATGGAACATTTCTTGGGTTCTGAATGCCATATTTTGTATCTGACAGCTATTTTGCAGCAGCCCCGTTTTGGATCTGTTTTCCGTTAATCCGTAGATTTCAATTCCTTCCACAATTCATTATATTTGGCGGTGGCCGAGTCCTCTAAGGACTTTAAAATTTCACAGTTTTCCAGGATTTCCGTAGGCGGGAACACCGTCGTGTTATTCTGAACCTCCGGCTCTAAGGAATCTACGAAAGCCTTGTTGGGCGTTGCGTAGTAGACATATTCGAAATTCAGGGATGTCACATCCGTACGGCACAGGAAGTCCATAAATTTCTCGGCATTTTCCTTATGCTTGCAGGTTTTTGGGATGAACCAGGAATCAATCCACATATTGGAGCCTTCCTTGGGGACGCTGTAGGCCAGATTTTCGTTCTGCTCAATGGCATAGCCGGCTTCTCCGGAATAAACCAGGGCCAGGGCGGCATTTTCCGCAATCATTTCGTCCTGGGCTTCATCTACCAGATAGGAGTAGACCAGAGGCTTCTGGTTGATTAAAATTTCCTGGGCTTCCAGCAGCTGGCTTTCATCGGTGGTATTCAAAGAGTAGCCCTTGTACTTCAGTGCAGCCATAAAGGAATCCCGGACGCTGTCGGCCATAATGATCTGTCCGCTGTATTTTTCGTTCCACAAACAGTCCCAGGACTCCATATCGGCAGCATCCACCATGTTTTTATTGTAAAGGATGCCGACAGTGCCGAAGAAATAGGGCATGGCGTATTTGTTTTCCGGGTCAAAAGCTTGAGAGAAGGTGAAATAGGAGGGATCCAGGTTTTCAATGTTTGAAAGCTGCTTAAAATCCGTTTCCAGAACCTCCCCTTCTTTGATCAGTTTTTCAATCATATAGTCGGAGGTGCAGATTAAATCGTAATCAATGGAGCCGGCCTTGTATTTTGTGTACATATTTTCCGGGGTAATATATTCTTCGTATTCCACCTTGATTCCGGTTTCCTCTTCAAACATCTGGATGGCTGCAGGATCCAGGTATTTTCCGTAATTTAGTACGGTTAACGTATTCTCCGAGTCGGAGCCGCCGCCGCAGCCGGACAGCGCAAGAGCCGCAAACAGGCCCACTGCTAATAAAAATTTCCTCTTCATAGCGATTCCTTTCTGTTTATTAATTATTATTTTAATTTTACATATAAATTTAATTTTTAAATCTGTTCCTTTGCCAGCTTTTCCTTTCGGGCAGAACCAAAGTTCATGATCAGCAGGAGCACCAGTGCAAGGAAGAACAAAATGGTGGAAAGGGCGTACATTTCCGGAATGATGCCCTTGCGCATTTCCGTATAAATCATCGTGGAGAGGGTATTGATCCCGGCCCCTTTGGTGAAGTAGGTCACGGAAAAATCATCCAGGGACATGGTCATAGCCATCAGCGCACCGGAAAAGACGCCGGGACGGATCTGAGGCCACAGGATCTTGTAAAAGGCATAAAAAGGAGTGGCGCCCAGATCCAGAGCCGCTTCGTAGGCGTTCTGGCTGCATTGCCGAAGCCTGGGCAGTACGTTTAAAATCACATAAGGGATGTTGAACGTAATGTGTGCAATCAGTACCGTGGACATCCCAAGCTTTGTAAACCGCACAAACAGCAGCATCATGGAAAGCCCCGTTACAATATCCGCGTTCAGCAGGGGGATGTTGGTCGCTCCCAGCATAACCGCCTGTTTTTTGGCTTTCATGGCGTGGATGCCAAGGGCTGCCAAGGTTCCTAAGACGGTTGCCAAAAGGGCGGAAGCCAAGGTGATGAAAATCGTTGTAGAGAAGGCTTCCAGGATGACGCTGCTCTGAAACAGCCGCTGATACCACTTTAAGGTGAAGCCGCCCCAGACCACCCGGGATTTGGAATCGTTAAAGGATAAAACGATTAAAACCAGGATCGGTAGGTATAAAAACAGAAAAATTACACCCAGATAAATCCGCTCCGCCGTTTTCCTTACCATACGCCGGCACCTCCTCCCTCTTTGTCATGGGCGCTCATCAGCGCCATACTAGCAATTACAAAAATCATCAGCACAATGGAAAGGCCGGAGCCTAAGTTCCAGTTATATTCCTGCATAAACGCCTGTTCAATGACATTTCCGATTAACAGTACCTTGCCGCCGCCTAACAAATCCGAGATGGCAAAGGAGGTCAGGGCAGGCACAAATACCATAATGATACCGCTGACAACCCCGGAAAGGGTCAGGGGCAGGATGATTTTGAAAAAAACAGCAGGATTCCCGGCTCCCAGATCCTTGGCGGCCTCAATAACATCCCGGCCGATCCGGGCCATGGAATTGTAAATGGGCAGGATCATGAAAGGAAGGAAATCATACACCATACAGAAGACGACTGCAGTGGGGGTATTTAAAATATCCAATGAGGGGATTCCGAAAAATCCCAGGACCGTATTGATTACCCCATTGTTGGAAAGCAGCATTTTCCAGGCCAGAATCCGCAGCATAAAGTTCATCCACATTGGAAGAATAAATATAAACACGATTAAATTTTGATATTTGTTCCTTAAGTTATTCAGTACCATGGCAAGCGGATAGGAGAGCACCAGGCAGATGGCCGTGCAGAGGAAAGCCAGTTTCAAGGAAAGGAACAAAGCTTTCCGATGAATGGGCGCTCCGATGGCCAAAACGTTTGCCAGAGTAAAATTCCCGCCGGAATTTGTCAGGGCGTAGTACAGGATCATAAGGACGGGAAGGAGGATAAAGCCGATAATCCAGACCAGATAAGGGCCTGCCAGGAACTGCCGTTTGAATTTACCCATCTGTTTCCACCGCCCTTTCATCACTGGATTCCGGTTTGTTCATAATTTGAATATTGAAGGGATCCACCTGGATGCTGACCCTGGAGCCTACCGGGTGCATCTGGGTGGTATGCACCAGCCACTCAAAGCCGCCGGCCATTACGTCGATTTCCCAATGGACGCCCTTGAAAATCAGGGAAGTAACCTCCCCGTCCAAACGTCCGGCCCCCGGGGCCAGAAGCTCTACATCCTCGGGCCGGATTACCACATCCACCGGCTTATCACAGCCGAATCCCTCATCCACACAGGGGAATTTCACGCCCAGCACCTCTACCAGACGGTCTTTTACCATAATGCCGTCTAAAATGTTGCTTTCCCCGATAAAATCCGCTACAAAGGCATTGGTAGGCTCGTTGTAGATATCCTCCGGTGTACCGATCTGCTGGATATAACCCTGGTTCATAACCACAATGGTATCGGACATGGTAAGGGCTTCCTCCTGGTCGTGGGTTACGTATATAAATGTGATGCCCAGCTCGTTTTTCAGCCGGATCAGCTCGTACTGCATATCCTGGCGGAGCTTTAAATCCAGCGCTCCCAGGGGTTCATCCAAAAGCAGGACCTTCGGTTCGTTTACAATGGCTCGTGCAATGGCAATCCTCTGCTGCTGACCGCCGCTTAGGGAATCCACGCTTCGCTTCTCGAAGCCGTCCAGATTCACAAGCTTTAGTGCGTATTTAATTTTATCATCAATATATTGTTTGGATTTCTTCTTAATTTTCAGGCCAAAGGCAATGTTTTCAGCAATATTCATATGGGTAAAAAGGGCATACTTCTGGAATACCGTGTTTACCTGCCGCTGATTGGGCGGAAGGGAGGTAATGTCCGTCCCGTCAAAGACTACCCTGCCGCTGTCCGGGGTTTCAAAGCCGCCGATCAAACGGAGCGTCGTGGTTTTTCCGCACCCGGAGGGGCCAAGCAAGGTCAAAAATTCATTTTCCCGAATATAGAGGTTCAGATCGTCCAATACGACGGAACCGTCAAAGGATTTGGAAATATGTTCTAAATTAATTAACTTTTTACTCATTGGTATCCTCCTTATGTCGTTGCCCTTAAAAGCTGGGCGGAGTCGCCACCCAGATCAGGGAAGCCGGCCGGCTTCCAAACGCTTCGATATAATGCTTTTTGCCGGATTTAAAATAAAAGGATTCGCCCTGGCGGACCACAAAGGAACGGGGCCCGCAGTAAATTTTTACGGCGCCCTTCAGCACGTAGCCGAATTCCTCCCCCTCGTGGGGTTTGTGTACCGGGGATTTCCCGCCGGGGGAAAGGGTCAGCCGTAAGGGCTCCATGGAATTTTTCTGGGCGTTGGGAACGATCCACTCAATGCGGCTGCCGTTCTCCTCGTCCTCTTTTTCGAAATAATCCTCTTCCTTAAAAACCAGCTGCTCCGGCTCTTCATCGGCAAAAAAGTCCGCCGGGGTGGTGCCGAGGCATTGAATCAGGTCTAACAGGGTGCTGACGGAGGGATTTGTCAAATTCCGCTCCAGCTGGGAGATGTAGCCCTTGGAAAGCTCGCTGCGGTCCGCCAGCTCCTGCTGGGTCAGCCCATATAATATGCGCAGCTCCTTCATACGTTTCCCGATATCCATGAAAATCCTTCTTTCTGTCAAATGCGCCCTGGAAAGGGCATCTGCTCTGTCTGAAATCCTGTCCGGCAAAGGACGGGTCAAACTGATAGTATATTTTATGTTTAATAATATTAAACAAAGCAATCCTAATTATAACGGTTCTATAGAAAAAGTCAATAGCCTTTTGGAGGATTCTTTCAAAATTTGTTATTTTTTTGACAATTCGATTTTTTTGAAAATTTGCCCCGGAAGGATTGCCGAAATGAGAGGAAATAAAAAATAGTAGAATAATTCTCTCTCGCACAAGATAATTTTAGGTCGGTTGAGGGATTAGAAAACGCCGGAAACCCGCATAAACACTATGTTTTTCAGGCTTCCGGCGTTTCTTTTATCGCCTGTGTTGGGGGTGCTTTTTCGGTAAATGGTACCCAAATCCCACGAGGGGTTATAAAAGGCTGCATGAAGCAGTAAAGAGATAAGGCGGTTAAAGCTCTATTTCGCTGCTCTTTTTCTTTGCCGCGCTCTTTGCTTTTTTTCCTTTGCCTTTGCCGGGTCAGCCTGTTTGACCGCTCCATGATAAGCGTCCCGTATGTGCCAAGAAAATACAGAAGGAGAAGTCAAACGAGTGCAAACGCAGGAGCAGGGAGCAGAAACGGATGCTATATAATGAACTAAGGTAATGGTATTTTTGGGGATAATCTGATATAATAAAATACATATTTCGACTATTATTATTGGAGGAAATTTATGTTTGATAGAAAGAAATATGTCTTAGAAGGGGCATATATTAACAGAGCATTTCAAATGTCAGTTCAATTAATAGTAAAGAATACTATATTTGGAACTGTTAAATACAATAGTACTGTAATTTATAATTGGACAAGAAATAAATTTGCTAATTTACAGATGCCTGAAAGCATAAGAAGTTATGAGAAAAATCGTACAGGATATGAAGTGAGTATTATTTATAAACCAGAAGAACCATATTTTTGTCTAAAGGCATCGCATCCAGATTCATCCATTCCGGGTAGAATATGGACAATTGAAGCAGAAATTATTGTAATAGATGAAAAGGTTTTATTTGGAGTTAAATTGTCATATTCAACACCAGTGAATAGTAATGCAGGGGATGTAGGGTTTAGTATGCCAACTTTTGCTAGTCAGATAGCCAAACAAAATGGAATAGTTGATGTGAGACGGTTAAATGCTGATGTTTGGGATATAAAAGATGGGCACGAGTTAGAACAACTTTATGATTTTATTCAGAATACTGATAGGAAAATGCCAGTCATTGTAATAACTGAAAATGAATCTATTGATAATATAGGATGGCAATACACAAAAGGGTATTTGGTTAATGCCGAAATGTTGGCAAAACAGACCGCCTCACTTGCACATATCGTTAGGATTCCTTGTAATATTATTGATGAATGGAATGCTGTAACAGGGAAAAAATGGGGAGTTTATGGAGGGGCTGTGAGAACGTATTTCCCAAATGCAGATTTTGGAGAGGATAATTATATGAATCATCCTCTATCTGTTGCAAATAGGATTATGGCATCTAATTATACAGATGAACATGGGAATGAATATATTGCAGGAGAAGCGTTCAGATATTTGTTAAGAGAGAATATGAGAAAGTATAATATAAATGTTAGGATTGATTGGGGAAGATTAGGACACAAATTTTATTTTGTAGCAAATAAAGAAATTCTTATTGAAAAAGAAAAAAATTTATTCGATATTGCGCAATTAAGAGACACATATGAGCAACAAATAAATCAGCTTGAAGAAAATATTACAAATAGGGATAACGAACTATTAACTGCGTTAATACAAGTAGAAGAGAAAGAAAAAGAAATCACTGAGATAAGAGACATATTATTTCGCTTGAATTTGCGGATAGATGTATTAGAACATCAACTTGAAAGTAGTAAAGGAGTCAGAACAGAAATCCCAATCTTGAAAGATTATTCAGAATTACAAGAATGGGTTGAAACTTATTTTCCTGGAAAAGTTGTTTTACATAGCCGTGCAATCCGAGCGTTAAAAGATGCAGTATATGAAGATTCGGAATTGGTTTTTAGGTCAATATATTTATTGGGAACATCTTATTATCAAATGAGAATGGGAACAATAACAAGACAAGAGTTTGATAAAAAATGTTCTGAATTGGGAATTGAAGAATCGGGAGCTATTGCTGATACTGCGGCAGGAGAACAGGGGGAAACATATTTTGTTCAATATCCTGGGGCAAAAGTTAAAATGGACAGGCATTTACGAAAAGGATCTTCTCGAGACCCTAAATATTGTATGAGAATATATTTCTTCTGGTGTGAGAAAGAGTCGTTAGTGGTTGTTGGTTCACTACCACAGCATTTAAATATTAGTATCAGTTAAATATATAGCCTAGGGACAATTTTAGCTTGCGGAAACGATTTATAAAAATTGTGCTAAGGAGATAATATAGAAAGAGTGTGGGATTGAGGTAAAAAGCAGGAACAGGGAGTGAAAAAGGCAGGTATGTATTGAACTGTCCGCAAAAAATGACCGTCAGATGTGGGTGAGGATGATATGTTACTATTGTGGCTTTCACTGTTCAAAGCGGAAACGGAAGAGGAATTGGAGAAGATTAAAGAGATGGAGGTGCCAGTTATGAGTCAGGCGATTAATGCTTATT
>CAJUSQ010000061.1 GCA_910588885.1 uncultured Lachnospiraceae bacterium | reverse complement strand
GCCTGGCTGGCTGCCTTGATCCGGTCTTTTTGCCTGTTTTCTTTTTCATATTTTTTTATCAATTCAATATAAAAAGGAATCATATGTTTATTTTTTTCTGCCAGATCATAATACTCATTCATAAAATGAAGTACGGAATAGACAAGGAATTCGCTGCATGATTCATATTGGAATAGCTCGTATATAATTTTTGCTTCCATGGAACTATATAATTTGTAATTCCTTTCGTTGTAATCCGGCCTGGTAAGGAGAAGCGCCTTTTTCAGCTCATTAATTATATTTTCTTCGGACCCTTTTTTTAACTTTTTTACCATTGCATCCTGAAATTGGATAAATTGCTGATGTACTTTCTGATTTTGTGGCATATTATTTTTGTATTGAGCAAGAAAATATTCCGTCTGTCCTATCTTGCGTTCCTTGATACTTTGCTGAATTTCTTTTCTCAAACCATGTAATTGATATTCCCTTTCTTCCAGGATAAATTCGAACCGGCTTTCATTTTTCCCGATTCTGCTAAGAAGCAGGTAGGATAAAAGGAAATCATATTCCCTTTTTCCTTCTTCCATTCTGGAAAGCGTAGCTGTATTGCAGATTCCTTCACAGATCATATTCTGTGAAAGATGGTATTTTTTGCGATAATAACAGATTATTTTTCCAATACTGTTCCTTTTCCTGTTTTCCATATGTCCGGTTCCTGTAAAAAAAGCTGTTGCAACCCTACAACAGCTTTTTATGTTTATTCCTGTTCTTCTTTTATCTCCGGTTCTGAGGATTCTTCCGTCTCCTCTTCTATCTCATTCATCAGGCTCTTATCCTCCCGTACTTTCGCAATGCTGGCAACGGTGATATCATCCTCCAGATTAATGAGCTTCACGCCGGAAGTAATACGGCCTAAAACGGAAATCCCTTCCACCTTCATCCGAATAATAATGCCTTCCGTGGTAATCATCATAATTTCATTGTCAGGATCAACGGCTTTTGCACCGATGACATTCCCGGTCTTATCGGTAATCTTATAGCACTTCACGCCTTTACCGCCCCGGTTCTGAGTGGTGAACTCTTCCATCCGGGTCAGTTTTCCCAAGCCTTTCTCGGAAGCAATCAATAAGAATTCTCCCTGAGTATTCATCTGCATTCCGATTACTTCATCCCGATCCGACAGGTTCATGCCGATTACGCCCATGGATACCCGGCCGGTACTGCGTACGTCTGTTTCATGGAAACGAATACATTGTCCATATTTTGTTACTAATATAATATCCTTACTATTATCCGTTGCCTTTACTTCAATCAGCTCATCTTCTTCCCGCAGGCTGATGGCAGCAAGCCCTGTTTTACGAATGTTGGAATAGTCGGTAATCGGTGTTTTTTTCACAATTCCGTTCTTGGTTGCCATGAAAAGATAACTGCCTTCCCGGTATTCCTGAATGGGAATGACGGCGGTAATCTTTTCTCCGGGCATCAACTGGAGAATATTGATAATAGCAGTTCCCCGTGCGGTGCGGCTGGCTTCCGGAATTTCATAGGCTTTGATCCGATATACCCTTCCGTTGTTGGTAAAAAACATCAGATAGTGATGGGTCGTCGTCATCAAAAGCTCTTCGATGTAGTCGTCATCAATGGTTTCCATGCCCTTGATGCCTTTTCCTCCCCGATTCTGGCTGCGGAAATTGTCAACGCTCATCCGTTTGATATAGCCAAGCCTTGTCATTGCAATTACCGTATTGGATTTCGGAATCAGATCTTCCATGGAAATGTCGTATTCATCGTAACCAATGGAGGTTCTCCGGTCATCCCCGTATTTTTCGGCAATGAGGGAAATTTCATTCCGAATTACCGTAAGCAGCTTCTTTTCATCTGCCAGGATTGCTTTTAATTCGGCAATTTTTTCCATTAATTCTTTGTATTCCGCTTCCAGCTTTTCCCGTTCCAAACCGGTCAAAGCCCGCAGACGCATATCTACAATGGCCTGAGCCTGAACTTCCGTCAGGGCAAACCGTTCGATTAAAGCTTCTTTGGCTGCGGAAACATTAGGGCTGCTCCTTATGATGTGAATGACTTCGTCAATATTATCAAGGGCAATCAGCAAGCCCTGTAAAATATGTGCGCGTTCTTCCGCTTTGTTCAATTCATAGCGGGTCCTTCTGGTTACCACTTCTTTCTGGTGATCCAGATAATGTCCCAGCATATCATGAAGATTCAAAACCTTCGGCTCGTTGTTCACCAGTGCAAGCATAATCACACCGAAGGTATCCTGCAATTGGGTATGTTTATAAAGCTGATTTAAAATTACATTGGGATTCACGTCCTTGCGCAGTTCAATGCAGACGCGCATCCCCTGGCGGTTGGATTCGTCCCGCAGGTCGGTAATCCCATCCACCCGTTTTTCTTTTACCAGCTCGGCAATTTTCTCAATCAGGCGGGCTTTGTTTACCATATAGGGAAGCTCGGTCACCACAATCCGGTTTTTCCCGTTCTGCATGGGTTCAATATCCGAAATTGCCCGGACTTTGATTTTTCCCCTTCCGGTACGGTATGCTTCGTCAATTCCTGCCGTACCAAGGATCATGCCTCCGGTGGGGAAATCCGGCCCTTTTACGATTTTCAAAATCTCCTCAATGGAGGTTTCCCGATTTTCCAACACCTGATTATCTATAATTTTTACCACGGCACCGATTACCTCGCGGAGATTATGGGGCGGAATATTCGTTGCCATTCCTACTGCGATTCCGGTGGTGCCGTTTACAAGCAGATTTGGATAACGGGAAGGAAGAACTAAGGGTTCTTTCTCGGTTTCATCAAAGTTCGGGCCAAAGTCCACGGTGTCTTTGTTAATATCCGCCAGCATTTCCATGGAAATCTTGGAAAGCCTGGCTTCCGTATACCGCATGGCAGCGGCTCCGTCCCCGTCCACAGAGCCAAAATTGCCGTGGCCGTCCACCAGCATGTAACGGGTAGACCATTCCTGAGCCATATTTACCAATGCACCGTAAATAGAGCTGTCGCCATGGGGGTGATATTTACCCATGGTATCACCGACAATACGCGCGCATTTTCGATGAGGTTTGTCCGGGCCGTTATTCAGTTCAATCATCGCATAGAGAATTCTGCGCTGCACCGGCTTCAGTCCGTCCCGTACATCCGGAAGGGCACGGGAAGCAATGACGCTCATGGCATAATCAATGTAGAATTTCTCCATGGTTTTCTTCATATCGACGTCATCTATCTTGTCGAAGATCTTATCATCCATTCCGTCCATTTCCTAATATCCTCCTAAATATCCAAGTTTTGTACATACTTGGCATTTGCCTCGATAAATTCACGCCGCGGTTCTACTTTATCCCCCATGAGGGTTGTAAAGGTTAAGTCAATCTCCGAAGAATTCTCTTCATCCATCACTACCCGTTCCAGAATCCTCCGTTCCGGATCCATCGTAGTTTCCCAGAGCTGTTCAGGATCCATCTCTCCCAGCCCTTTGTAACGCTGAATTTTATTGTTGTTATCCCGGCCGATCTCCAATAAAATACTGTTCAGCTCCGGTTCGTTATAGGCATACCAGATTTTTTTATTTTTTTCAATCTTAAACAGGGGGGGCTTTGCCAGATATACATAGCCCTGCTTAATCAGCTCCGGCATAAACCGATAGAGAAAAGTAAGCAAAAGGGTACTGATATGTGCCCCGTCCACGTCCGCATCGGTCATAATAATAATTTTATGATATCTTAGTTTAGAAATATCGAAATCTTCATGAATTCCTGTACCAAATGCGGTAATCATGGCTTTGATCTCAGCATTGCCGTAAATCTTATCCAGCCGCGCTTTCTCTACGTTTAAAATTTTGCCCCGCAGAGGAAGAATTGCCTGAGTGGCCCGGCTTCTGGCAGTCTTGGCTGAGCCTCCGGCAGAATCTCCCTCCACGATATAGATTTCACAATTTTTCGGATCCTTGTCGGAACAGTCCGCCAACTTCCCGGGCAGGGACATTCCCTCCAAAGCCGTCTTCCGTCTGGTGAGATCCCTGGCCTTCCTTGCAGCTTCCCTGGCCCTCTGAGCCAGCAGGGATTTTTCACAAATGGATTTGGCAATGGCAGGATTCTGTTCCAGAAAATAGGTAAGCTGTTCACTGACTACCCCGTCCACGGCTCCTCTGGCTTCACTGTTTCCAAGCTTCTGCTTGGTCTGTCCTTCGAACTGAGGTTCTTCGATCTTTACGCTGATAATAGCCGTCAAGCCTTCCCGGATATCATCGCCGGAAAGCGCCGCTTCGTTTTCCTTAATGATCTTATTGTTTTTTGCATAGGCATTAAAGGTTTTCGTCAAGGCATTCCGAAATCCCGCCAGATGGGTTCCACCTTCCGGAGTTGTGATATTATTCACAAAGCTATACGTTGCATCATTGTAGGAATCGTTATGCTGCATGGCAACTTCTACAAAAACGCCGTCCTTCTCCCCTTCACAGTAAATCACTTCTTCATAAAGGGCTTCCTTGTTCTTGTTTAAGTAGGTGACAAATTCCTTAATGCCCCCTTCGTAGTGGAAGGCCCTTACTATTTCCTTTTCCGGACGCAGGTCCCGCAGTACGATCTTGACTCCTTTTGTTAAAAATGCCATCTCCCGCAGGCGGCTTTTTAAAATCTCATAATCGAACACCGTATCTTCAAAAATGTTCCCGTCCGGAGAAAAGGTAACCTTTGTCCCGGTCTTTTCCATCGGGCAGGTTCCTTCTACTTTTACCGGATACATGGTCTTTCCCCGTTCGTAACGCTGTTTATATATCTTTCCTTCCCGGTAAATTTCCACTTCCAGCCAGTTGGAAAGGGCGTTCACGACAGAGGCTCCCACTCCGTGGAGCCCGCCGGATACCTTGTAGCCGCCGCCGCCGAATTTCCCGCCGGCATGAAGCACCGTAAAAACCACTTCCACGGCAGGAAGTCCCGCTTTGTGGTTAATTCCCACAGGAATTCCCCGGCCGTTGTCAATCACTACAATGGAATTATCCGGATTAATCGTCACATCTATGGTATCGCAGTATCCCGCCAGCGCTTCATCCACCGCATTGTCTACGATTTCATAGACCAGATGGTGAAGCCCTCTGGAGGAGGTGCTGCCGATATACATTCCCGGACGTTTCCGCACTGCTTCCAAGCCTTCCAAAATCTGTATTTGATCTGCTCCGTACTCGTTGCTCATTGATTTCCTCCTAATTGATTTTCAAAACATGTCCTTCCATAACCCGAAATACTTGATTTATCTGAAACCTGTTTTTTACAAATTCATCCAATCCGGTACAGGTGATAACCGTTTGGATATCATGGATACTATTTAACAAAAAATTCTGCCGGCTGCTGTCCAACTCGGACAGCACATCATCTAAAAGCAGTACCGGCGTTTCGTGAACGGATCTTTTTACCAATTCAATCTCGGATAATTTCAGTGATAACGCGGAGGTACGCTGCTGTCCCTGAGAACCAAATTTCCGGATATCTATATCCCCGATCAGAAATGATAAATCATCCCTGTGGGGCCCGACGTTCGTTGTGCCTAATTTCAAATCCCGTTCCTGACAGTTCTGAAGCTTCTGCTCCAGTTCCTCCGGGGAAGCATCCGGTTCGTATTTGATCAAAAGCGCTTCCCTGCCTCCGGAAATCTTTTTATGTATTTCATATACAATTTCGTTCAGCTGGTTTACAAATTTCTGTCTTGCCAGAATCACGTTCCGGCCGCATTCCAAAAGCTGCAGATTCCAAACCGGAAGGGTATCCTTAAGGCTTGGATGGAACGGAATATCTTTCAGCAGCTTATTCCGCTGGTTCAGCACCTTGTTGTACTTTGACAAATAGTGGAGATAGACCTTATCCAGCTGGCACAATTCAAAATCCAGAAACCTCCGGCGTTCTGCCGGGCCGTTTTTAATCATGTTCAAATCTTCCGGGGAAAATAAAACAAGATTTAATATTCCAAACAAATCTGCCGCTTTCTTAATCGGAAGCTTATTTATCGCAATTCCTTTGGAACGGTTTTTCTTAATATGCATGTCAATCTGATAGTCCAGCCCGTTTTTTTCCACAATGGTACGAATATGGGCTTCGTCACAGCCGAACCGGATCAGCTCCTTGTCTTTACTGCCCCGGTGGGATTTGGTGGTCCCGCTGACATAGACAGACTCCAGAACATTTGTTTTTCCCTGGGCATTGTCCCCGTACAGGATGTTGGTTCCTTTGTCAAACTGCATCTGCAGCGTTTCATAATTGCGGAAATTACTTAATTCCACTGATTTTAATATCATTTTACTATTTTAATTGTTTCGTTTTCAAAGGAAACAACGTCTCCGTCGTACAATTTCTTTCCCCGCTGAGTCTCAGTTTCACCGTTTACGGTTACAAGCCCGTCCTGGATCACTATTTTGGCCATAACGCCGCTTTCTACCAGATTAGCTGCTTTCAAAGCCTGCCCCAGCTTGATATATTCTTCTTTTAATTTTATTATTTCCAAAATTTCCCACCTCTAAACCATTAATTATTTGCGGTATTGAAATTGACAGGCAGAATCAGATAGATAAAGCTTTCCTTTTCGTCCTTGATAAAACAGGGAGCTTTCGGATTCACCATATACAGAGTAATCGTTTCTTCGTCAATTACCCGTAATGCTTCGATGAAAAATTTCGGATTGAATCCGATCAGGATATCCTTGCCTTCCTTCTGTATGTCAATGTCTTCATTCATGGAGCCGATAAAGGAATTGATTTTTAATTCCATGCTTTCGTCCGTGATATTCATGATGATTGGCTTCTTATCCCCTTCTTTTACCAAAAGGGTCGCCCGGTCAATACAATCCAATAACTCCTGTTTGTTAATCTTAATCTTGGTTTCATAGTCTGAGGAGAGCATTTGTTCGATTCGGAAATATTCTCCCTCGATTAATCTGGATACGACCGTAGTTTCATCAAATTCGAATACCACATGCTTTTCCGTAAAGAAAAGGCTTACATCCGCGCTGTTGTCCCCGGACAGGATCTTGCTGATTTCCTGTAAAGTCTTTCCGGGAACCACCACCTTATGATAATCATAGGATTCTCTCAATTCTATACTTCGTATTGAAATACGATGTCCGTCTAATGATACAACCTTTAATACGTTTTCATTAATCTCAAATAATTCGCCTGTCATTAATTTATTATTATCATTATCTGCGATGGAAAAAATCGTTTGACGGATTACTTCTTTCAGAGTGAACTGAGAAAGCAGGAGCGGACGGTTTTTTTCGATATAAGGCAGATAAGAGAAATCTTCTCCTGATTTACCGATAATATTGAATTTGGATTTTTCACAGGTGATGATAGTCTTAAAGCTTTCGTCTGTTTCAATGGAAACATTATTATCCGGTAATTTGCGTACAATCTCAGAAAAGATCTTTGCATCCAAAGCAATAATACCAGGCTCAGCAATTTCACCCTTAATGACCGTTTCGATTCCGAGTTCCATATCATTTGCCGTCAACTTAATGGAACTGGAGGAAGCATTTATCAGAATGCATTCTAAGATTGCCATTGTGGTTTTCGAAGGAACTGCTTTTGAAACAATATTTACTCCGCGGAGCAAGTCTGATTTGGAACAGATAATTTTCATAATGTGTATAACTCCTTTCCGGTCTGAAAAAAGCAAAATATAAAAAAATAGAATAAGACATTCGTCTTCGTAGTAATAGGGGGTGTTGGTAAGTTCATAAACTACCGGAACCTGTACCTGAAGGGGTTTTCCGGTTATTTTTCCGGTTCAGAAACATGTGGAAGAGGGCTGGATGAAGCCTTTATGGAATGTGAATAATTTTATGGTCTTTAGACGGGCGTTTGCTTCATATTCCGGTTATCCAGTGCTTTCCACAGTCTGAGTGGAATGTTTGTGAAAAAAATGTTTAATTGGGGTTGATCTTTTTCTTTATGGTATCAATGAGGTTCCGGGTGTTTTCATTTTTCTCGTAATCCTCAGTAATTTTCTTAATTCCATGGATGATGGTGGAGTGGTCCCGGCCTCCCAGAAGGGCGCCGATGGATTCCAGTTGGATGTTGGTCATATCCTTGCACAGGTACATGGCAATCTGGCGGGGTCTTGCGATATCGCTGCTGCGGGCCTTGGAAATCATTTTCTCTGTGGAAATGTTGAAATGCTCGGCCACTATTTCTATGATGAACTGCGGAGTGATCTCCTTCTGCTTATCCGGGGAAATGATATTTTGAAGCTCCCGTACGGCTACGTCCATAGTGATCTCGGTATGTTCCAGGTTGGAAAAAGCCAGCAGTTTATTTAAGGCCCCTTCCAATTCCCGAATGTTGGATTTGATATTGGTGGCAATATAATCTAAAACGTCATCGTCCAGATGGAAGCCGTCCAATTCTTCCTTCCGCCGCAGGATGGCCATTCTTGTTTCGTAATCCGGAAAGCCTACGTCTGCCAGAAGTCCCCATTCAAACCGGGAACGGATTCGTTCTTCTAAGATCTCCATGTCCTTCGGCGGTTTATCCGAGGACAGGATGATCTGCTTGTTGGCCGAATGAAGTACGTTGAAGGTGTGGAAAAATTCTTCCTGGGTACTTTCTTTCCCAATGATAAACTGGATGTCGTCAATCATCAAAACATCTACGGTACGGTATTTGTCCCGCAGCTTTGTCATGGCGGAGGCATTTCCGTTTCGAATAGAGTCGATGACTTCATTGGTAAATTCTTCAGAGGTCACGTAAATGACCTTCTTCTCCGGTTTTTGTTTCAGTATAAAATGACCGATGGAATGCATCAGATGGGTTTTGCCCAGTCCAGGTCCCCCGTAAATATAAAGAGGATTGTAGACTTCGCCTGGAGATTCTGCAACGGCTAAGGATGCGGAATGAGCGAACCGGTTATTTTTTCCCACTACGAAGGTATCAAATGTATAATTTGGATTTAAGTTTGTGCGGTCGGAATTCTGAGCAAAGGCAGGATCCTTGCTTCGAAAGGCAGGGATATTTTTCGTCTGCTCCTGTAAAATAAATTCGATCTCGTAATCGGCTCCGGTCAGCTCCGCGATGGCAACCTTAATCGGAAGGGTATATTTTTTTGTAATGTAATTCAAGCCCATCTGTTCAGATGGAACCAGGATATAAAGCTTATTCCCGTCGACGCCGTAAACCCTTAAGGGTTTCAGCCAGGTATCGAAAGATACGTCCGTTAATTCATGTTCTTCCTTGACTGTCAGAAGTATTTCGTCCCATTTTTCTTTAATCAGCTGCATATAAAAATCTCCAATACGTGTTTACTTTATTCTCCTCATAATTGTCCATACTCTATAATAACGCAAATTCGCCGATTTAGCAAGGAAATAATTGAAGGATACATTTTTTTCACGATAACCACTTAAAACCTCTCCTTAAGGCTTATAAACAATATCTACAGAGAAAAAACATTGATTTATCCAGAAAAAAAGAGTATACTTCCTATGTTACAAACAACTTGTCCGCAAGATATCCACAAGTTATCCACAAAATGTGCATAACTTTATGTAAACATCCACTTTTACACAGGATTTAAAAATGGGACGAGTTTCTTCCTTATATAATAGGGATTGAAATATATCAACATCTAGTCCCCAAATAATAATCAGCCATAGATGTAGTGTACCAATGAATCCCGGTTTTCCACATTTCTGATTTTTCGGTGAGTTTTTGTAAAAAAATCCGGAAATAGCTTGACTTCAAAGGATTATTTGTTATAATTGTAGTGATGTTTTTTAACATAGAGGAGGTGTATACCAGATGAAGATGACATTTCAACCCAAAAAGAGATCCAGAGCAAAGGTTCATGGATTCAGGGCCAGAATGAGTTCGGCAGGCGGAAGAAAGGTATTGGCTGCAAGAAGATTAAAAGGAAGAAAAAAATTATCAGCTTAGGCCACATAATTTGTGGTCTTTCTTCTTCTATAGGAGGAGTTGGATAATGGAGTTTTCAGAGTCATTGAAGAAGAACAGGGATTTCCAGAATGTATATCGCAACGGATGCTCTCGGGCAAACCAGTTCCTTGTGATGTACGTTTTGGAAAATCAGCTGGGAAAGAACCGCATCGGGATATCAGTGAGTAAAAAAGTAGGAAATAGTGTTATAAGACATCGCATTACAAGATTAATCAGAGAAAGTTACCGGTTGCGGGAAGAGTTATTTCGGAATGGATTGGATATTGTCGTGATTGCCCGGGTGAATGCCAAGAACATTACTTATTCGGAGACAGAAAAAGCATTGCTGCATTTGGGCAGAATCCACAGAATTTTGAAACGTGTTTCTTAGACAAATCGACGGATGCCATCTACAGGATGGACAAGTATTTTTGACGGAAAAGAAGATGGAATTATTTTGAAAAATGTATTGATTTTTTTGATTAAATGGTATAGAAAATATTTATCCCCCTTAAAGTCCACAAAGTGTCCGTATTATCCGACCTGTTCTACTTATGGTTTGGAAGCGGTTCAGAAATACGGGGCCTTGAAGGGTTCTTTCCTGGCCGGGTGGAGAATATTGAGATGTAATCCTTTTTCAAAAGGCGGATATGATCCCGTTCCATAAAGTAGGAGGTTTCAGATATTGGAGAATATTTTGACGCAGTATACCGGCGCGTTTATCGGCCCGGTCGCCAGGCTGCTTGGTTATGTCATGAACTGGATTTACATGTTCCTGGACAGTGTGTTTCATATCCAGAACATTGGTCTGTGTATTATTATCTTTACAGTTATTATTTATTTGTGTTTGCTGCCCTTGACGATCCGGCAGCAGAAGTTTTCGAAGCTGACCCAGAAGATGCAGCCGGAACTTCAGGCCGTTCAGAAGAAGTATAAGGGGAAGAAAGACCAGGCTTCCATGATGGCCATGAACGAAGAAACTCAGCTTATTTATCAGAAATATGGGATTTCACCCAGCGGAAGCTGTATTCAGCTGATCATTCAGATGCCGATCCTGTTGGCGCTGTATCGGGTTATTTATAATGTACCGGCCTATGTAAGCGGGATTAAGGATCATTTTGCTCCCGTTGTGGAAGGAATCATGAAGACGGAAGGTTATCAGGCTACGATGACGAAGTTTCTTGCGGATATCGACTTAAAACTGGTAAGCCTTAATTTTGAAGGAACAGATGTTCAGGCAGCAAATTCAATTATTGACGTGTTGTATAAAATGCCTGTCAGCGCATGGAATACCTTAAAAGATAATTTTTCGAATCTGACGGGTGTGATTGATACGTTAGAGCAGCAGTTGGAGCATATGAATTTCTTCCTGGGAATTAATATTGCAAATGCTCCCATGGAACTGATTCGTTCCGGCTGGTCGGCAGGACAGTATCTGTTAGTATTCGGGGCAATCCTGGTTCCGGTATTGTCTGCAGTAACACAGCTTTTGAATATCAAGCTGATGCCTACGGCAGCGGCTACGACGGATAACCCCAATGATACGATGGCCAGCTCCATGAAGGTCATGAATTATATGATGCCGATGATGTCTTTTGTTATGGTATTTTCGCTTCCGGTAGGTATGGGTATTTACTGGATTGCCGGCGCCGTAATCCGAAGCATCCAGCAGGTTGTGATTAACCGGTATATCGAAAAGATCGACTTGGACGAGTTAATGAAACGGAATCAGGAGAAGGCCAAGAAGAAACGGGAAAAGAAGGGAATCCCGGAGAATCAGATTTCCAGTGCGGCCCGGATGAATACCAGAAAGCTGTCGGAAAAAGCAGTTGTAACCGAAAATAAAGAAAAGATCCGGCAGGCATCAGAGAGTACTTTGAATGCAAAACCGGGAAGCCTTGCATCGAAAGCAAATTTAGTAAAAGAGTATAATGAGAGAAATAACAAATAGTGGTTGTTTACGGAATTCAAGGGGGAATTGGAATGGAATTTATAGAAGTAACCGCGAAAACAGTAGAAGATGCAATTACAGAGAGCTTAATAAAGCTTGGTACCACCAGTGATAAGATTGAGTATGAGGTGATTGAAAAGGGGAGTTCCGGATTTCTGGGAATCGGCAGTAAGCCGGCAGTCATTAAAGTACGTAAGAAGTTTACCTTGGAAAGTGTGGTTAAGGAATTTTTGGCTGATATTTTCTCTGCCATGAATATGGAAGTAGAGATTATCATGGAGAAAAGTGCGGACGGTAAGGTTCTCGAAGTGGAGCTGAAAGGGACGGAAATGGGTGTTCTGATCGGAAAGAGAGGGCAAACCCTGGATTCCCTGCAGTATTTGGTGGGCCTGGTTGCCAATAAGAACACTGAGGAATACGTGAAGATTAAGCTGGATACGGAGAATTATCGGAAGAGACGGAAAGAGACTTTGGAGAACCTGGCAAAGAATATTGCTTTTAAGGTGAAGCGTACGAAACGGACAGTCGCTTTGGAACCGATGAATCCTTTTGAGCGGAGGGTAATTCATTCCGCTTTGCAGAATGACAGGTTTGTTTGTACCCATAGTGAAGGGGATGAACCGTTCCGGCATGTGGTGGTTACTTTGAAACGAAATAATTAAGGATAGTGAAGTGATGAAGGGCTTTCTCAATGCGGATGTTTTGAGGAAGCCTTTTCGATAAGGAGAGTTTCATGAAAACAGATACAATTGCGGCAATTGCAACGGCGATGTCAAATTCCGGAATCGGGATTGTCAGAATCAGCGGCAGTCAGTCCTTTTCCGTGATCGATCGCATTTATCGTCCGAAACGGGGAGAGAAGAAGTTGTCTCAGGAAAAAAGCCATACCATCCATTACGGCTATATTTATGACGGAGAAAAGATGGTGGATGAGGTAATGGTACTCCTGATGAAAGCGCCCAACAGCTATACCACTGAGGATACTGTGGAAATTGACTGCCACGGCGGGACATTGGTGATACGGCGGATTTTGGAAACGGTTCTGAAATACGGGGCAAGGGCGGCTGAGCCAGGGGAATTTACAAAGCGGGCTTTTTTAAACGGGAGGATCGATTTGTCTCAGGCGGAATCCGTCATGGATGTGATTCAGGCAAAAAACCAGTTTGCCTTAGAAAGCTCCTTAAAGCAGCTCCAGGGAGTATTGTATCAGAGGATCCAAAAGCTTCGGGCCGGGGTGCTTCATGAAATTGCATTTATTGAATCGGCTTTGGATGATCCTGAGCATGTCAGTCTGGATGGATATGGGGAAAAGTTAATGAAAGTGGTGAAAAATTCCGCTTCTGAAATTAATAAGCTGATAAAATCATCGGAAAATAGCACTTTATTAAAAGAGGGTATTCAAACGGTAATTGTAGGTAAGCCCAATGCGGGAAAGTCCTCCTTATTGAACCGGCTGGTGGGGAAGGAAAAGGCCATTGTTACGGATATTGCCGGGACAACCCGGGACGTACTGGAGGAGCAGATCAGCTTAAATGGGATTACGCTGCAGATCGTGGATACGGCAGGAATTCGGGATACGGTTGATATTGTAGAAAAGATCGGGGTAGACAAGGCAAAAGAATATTTATTAAATGCAGATTTAATTATTTATGTGGTAGATGCTTCCCTTCCTTTGGATGAAAATGACCGGGAGATTCTGGAACTATTGGAAAATCGGAAGGCCATTGTCCTGTTAAACAAAACGGATTTGAAGACAGTAGTAGAAGTGTCTGATTTTGCGGAGCGGCTGCATCCCAATCAGTACATCCTTCCGGTTTCGGCAAAGGAGGGAATCGGATTGGAGCAGCTGGAGGAAGCAATCACAAATTTATTTTTTCAAGGAGAGCTTTCCTGGAATGATGAAGTCTTTATTACAAATGTACGTCAGAAAGCTTCCCTGCAGGAAGCCTTGAAAAGCTTAGAGCTGGTGAAAGAAAGTATAGAGGCAGGAATGCCGGAAGATTTTTATTCCATTGATTTGATGAATGCATATGAGGAACTGGGAAATTTGATTGGAGAATCGGTAGGAGAGGATTTGGTCAATGAGATTTTCTCAAAATTCTGTATGGGAAAATAGAAACCGGGTTTTCCAAAAGAGAGGAGTGTAATCATGCCTTCGGTAACAGAAAATTATGATGTTTGTGTGGTAGGTGCGGGACATGCCGGATGTGAAGCGGCTCTGGCCTGTGCCAGGTTGGGATTGGAAACCATTATTTTTACGATCAGTATTGAAAGTATTGCAATGATGCCCTGTAATCCCAATATCGGCGGAAGCTCGAAGGGTCATTTGGTCCGGGAGGTGGACGCTTTGGGCGGGCAGATGGGAATTAATATTGATAAGACTTTTATTCAGTCTAAAATGTTGAATCAGTCTAAAGGTCCGGCCGTTCATTCCCTGAGGGCTCAGGCTGATAAGGAAGCTTATACCCATCAAATGAGAAAGACTTTGGAAAATACCGATCATCTCACCTTAAGGCAGGCTGAGGTTACGGAGCTCATCATAGAAGAAGGAATGGTAAAAGGGGTCAGGACTTTTTCCGGCGGGACTTACTACAGCAAGGCTGTGGTGCTTTGTACGGGAACCTATTTAAAGGCCCGATGCCTTTGCGGAGATATGGTAAACCCCACGGGGCCAAATGGACTGCAGGCTGCCAATGGTTTAAGTGCTTCATTAATGGAACATGGTGTAGAACTTTTCCGCTTTAAGACCGGTACTCCGGCAAGAATTGATAAGCGTTCGATTGATTTTTCCAAAATGGAGGAACAATTCGGAGATGAGAGAGTGGTGCCTTTTTCTTTTTCCACAGATCCGGATACGGTTCAAATTGACCAGGTTTCCTGCTGGTTGACTTATACCAATGAGAAAACCCATGAAATCATTCGAAATAATCTGGATCGTTCCCCTTTATTTTCTGGTATGATTGAAGGAACCGGCCCCCGGTATTGTCCTTCCATTGAAGATAAGGTAGTGAAATTTGCGGATAAAAACAGGCATCAGGTTTTTATTGAACCGGAAGGGCTTTATACCAATGAAATGTATGTGGGCGGAATGTCCAGTTCCCTGCCGGAGGATGTTCAGTACGAAATGTATCGGTCGGTGCCGGGATTGGAACATGCGAAAATCGTACGGAATGCTTATGCAATTGAATATGACTGTATCAATCCCAGGCAGTTAAAGTCCAGCCTGGAATTTAAAGAGATCCGGGGTCTTTTTTCCGGCGGGCAGTTTAACGGAAGCTCAGGATATGAAGAAGCGGCCGGACAGGGATTGGTAGCCGGAATTAATGCGGCCATGTATGTGAAGGGAAAGGAACCCATGATTCTGGATCGTTCTGAGAGTTATATTGGAGTGTTGATAGATGACCTTGTTACAAAAGAAAATACAGAACCTTACCGTATGATGACTTCAAGAGCGGAATATCGCTTGCTTTTACGTCAGGATAATGCAGATTTGAGGCTTTCCCGGAGGGGATATGAGGTTGGGTTGATATCTCAGGAAAGATACGATCAAATTGTGGAAAAAGAACGTCAAATTGAAAAAGAAGTGGATAGAATTGAACATGTGATGATGGGGGCCAATGGAAGGGTGCAGGAATTTTTGGAGCAGCATAAAAGTGCATCCTTAAAAACCGCTGCCAGTCTGGCGGAATTGATACGCCGTCCGGAATTGTGTTATGAAGATTTCGTCCAGCTGGATGAGAATCGGCCCGAGCTTCCTGACGATGTAATTGAGCAGGTGAACATTCATGTGAAATATGAAGGATATATTCAGAGGCAGAAGAAGCAGGTAGAGCAGTTTAAGAAGTTGGAGAAGAAGAAGCTTCCGGAGCATTTTGATTATGGTAAGGTAAAGAGCCTTCGTCTGGAAGCTCAGCAAAAGCTGAATCTTTACCAGCCCCAGTCGGTTGGTCAGGCATCCAGGATTGCCGGAGTGTCTCCGGCAGATATTTCGGTGCTGCTGGTTTATTTGGAACAGAAGAAGAGAGAAATGGAAAGTTAGGAGTCAGAGTGGATGGAATATAATTTAGAAAAATTGCAGCATGGCCTGGAATCATTAAAGTTATCCTTTTCCGATTCTCAGCTGGAACAGCTATTGCTGTACTATGAGATGTTGGTGGAAAAAAATAAGGTGATGAACTTAACGGCGATTACGGATTATGAGGAAGTGGTAGAAAAGCACTTTTTGGATAGCTTAAGTTTATGCCAGGTTTTGGATCTGCAGAAAAACAGCCGTATTCTGGATTTGGGAACAGGAGCCGGATTTCCTGGAATCCCCTTGAAAATTGCCTTTCCAAATCTGGAAATGGTTTTGATGGATTCTTTAAAGAAGAGGGTTGGATTTTTAGAGGAAGTTATTCGGAAATTAAATTTAACTCATATAGAAGCTATCCATGGAAGGGCAGAAGAGATGGCAAAGAAGGAGATACACAGAGAAGGTTATGATATTTGTGTTTCCCGTGCCGTTGCAAACCTTTCTTCTCTTTGCGAATACTGTCTTCCCTTTGTAAAAGTCGGAGGTGTTTTTGTTTCTTATAAATCCGGTGAAATAGAAGAGGAGCTTTCCAAGTCAAAAAAGGCGATTCAACTTTTGGGTGGTGTGAAAAAAAAGGTTTATAAATTCTGCCTGCCTAATACGGAAATCAGCCGTTCTTTTGTAATGATTGAGAAAAAGAATCGGACGCCAAAGGCTTTTCCCAGAAAAGCCGGAACCCCTTCCAAAGAACCCCTTCATTAAAAAGGTTCCCTGTATCACAACAGGGAACCTTTTTTCGGTTACTTTTTAAATTTGCAATTTTTCTCAAAATAATCTCAAAATGATATGTCTTATTATCGGGTATTCAGGAATAATTCAACATGGCTGAGGAATTTGTCCGGATTTTCCAGCTGGGGCAGATATTTGGAATGATCCACAACGGCAGTTTCAATAGAGGGATTAAAGTTGGCATAATCTTTTATAATGTCTGTTTCTGTTTCATTCTCTTTACTTCCGATGATGAATATGCTGTTATTGACTTTCTTCAGTGCATGGATGATATTTATATTTGTATAGTATGCGTGGATACTGGACAATAAATACTTTCCGTTTCCATTTTTTAAATGTGCGGCTTCATAGTAGGAATCAATCAGCTTCTCCAGGACTACCTGGTTCGCATTACTGTAATGTTCGGAAAAATATTGCTTGATTCCGTATTTTGAATAAAGGATATTGTAAAACATAGTTCCGATAATCGGAAGATCAATTAAAAACTTCAGTGCGTTTTTCCGTTTGCTGGGTGTCTTTGCCAGGTCTGATAATTGTTCCGGATTAACTAGAATAATTTTCTTAAAATATTCCGGATCCATATTACAGGACATGATGGAAAAGGAGCAGGAAGACCCGCTGGCAATTAAGTTTGCTTTTTCATGGATCACGTCCTTAATAAAGTCGGTAATTAATTGCACATATAAAAAGTTTGTATACGTAAGATTTGGTTTGTCACTGCGGCCGCAGCCAAGCAAATCAATGGAATATACCGTATGCTTTTTAGAAAGAGATTTAGAAATACGATTCCATTCGAGGGAAGAGGATGCCGGATCTAAATCATGTAAAAGTAAAACGGGGGAGCCTTTTCCCATTTTACTATAAAAGATTTTCCCGTATTTCCAATCGTAGAATTTCCC
>CAJUSQ010000060.1:14677-17871 GCA_910588885.1 uncultured Lachnospiraceae bacterium | reverse complement strand
TTTGATGGTGATCGGGTTCCGTATCGTGTTGCCCGTATTTGCATGCATTATGATTTTAAACTGTATTTTGGGGATTCTTGCAAAAGTGGCTCCCCAGATGAACATGTTTTCGGTAGGTATGCAGCTGAAGGTGCTGGTGGGACTGCTTGTTATTTTTGTAACAATCGGGCTGCTGCCGGATGTTGCGAATTTTATATTTGGTGAAATGAGAAAAATGATGGTATCATTTATAGAAGGAATGTATTAAGTTGAGAGAAGAACCGCGTTATCTGATATCTTATGATCTGCAGTGGTTTGCAAAAGACGGTCCCGGCGGGGAGAAGACCGAGCCGGCGACTGCGAAGAAATTAAAAGAGGCCCGGGAAGAAGGACAGGTGGCAAAAAGCAAGGAGTTATCTTCCGCTTTTGATTTGATTGCCCTGTTTGTAATCCTGAAATTTTTCGTATCCTTTGTAGGTACGAATATGATGGAGACTTTCCAGGTGATCTATAAGAAGATTCCGGACGTGGTGGAACAGGATGCCGGGGGCCTGCAGATCAATACGGTTGTGTATTTTTTTCAGGAAGCCATGCTGGGCATCTTAAAGATGGCCGCACCGTTTTTTATTGCGGGTGTGGCAATTGCGTTTGTAATCAGTATTGTCCAGGTGGGGTGGAAGCCGACGACGAAGCCCATGAAGCCTAAGGGCAGTAAGCTGAATCCGCTCAACGGGTTCAAACGAATCCTTTCGAAGGAGTCCATGTTTGAATTGGTGAAGTCCATTGTAAAGATCGGGCTGATCGTGTACGTTGCGTACACTTCGATTCGGGAGCATCAGGATTCGTTGTTTTTGATTTATGATATCCCTTTTTTGCAGGTGATTCTGCTGTTGGGGGAAATTGTGATTAATACGGGGCTGAAAATCAGTTTCGTGTACTTACTGATCGGTTTTTCGGACTTCCTGTATCAGAAGCATAAGTTTAGCGAAGATATGAAGATGACCAAGCAGGAGGTCAAGGACGAATTTAAGAATACCGAAGGAAATCCGGAGATTAAGGGAAGACAGCGTTCCAAGATGCGGGAAGCATCTCAGCGGCGTATGATGCAGAACCTTCCCACCGCGGATGTGGTAATTACCAATCCGACTCATATTTCTGTGGCAATCAAATACGATGCCGAACAGAATAAGGCTCCCATTGTGATTGCGAAGGGGGCAGATTACCTGGCCATGCAGATTCGGGAGAAGGCCAAGGAATATCATATAGAAATTGTCGAAAACAAGCCGTTAGCAAGGATGCTGTATGCCAATGTAGAGGTGGGGGCGGAGATCCCTCCGGAGCTTTACCAGGCAGTGGCAGAGGTGCTGGCGTTTATATACAGCATGAAGCAGTAAGCTGCTTATGCGTTTTGGACTAGAAGGAGGAAAGCAGCATGAAAATGGCAGATGCAGGGATTGCCCTATATTTGCTGGCAGCCGTTATATTTTTTATCGTTCCAATCCCTCCCATATTGTTGGATATTATGTTGGCGTTTAATATCGCCGTTGCATTGATTGTTTTGATGAACGCGCTTTTTGTACAGGAAGTACTGGATATGTCTTTTTTCCCGACTTTACTGCTGTTCACCACGATTTTTCGAATTTCACTGAATACCTCTTCCACTCGTTTGATTTTGACAACCGGAAATCCGGGAAATGTGGTACGTACCTTTGGGGAATTCGTAGGCGGGAATAACATTGTTATTGGTGCGATTGTTTTCATTGTATTGATTTTGATACAGTTTATTGTAATTAACAAAGGTTCCGAGCGTGTGGCTGAGGTAACGGCTCGTTTTACCCTGGATGCCATGCCCGGAAAGCAGATGGCCATTGATGCCGACCTGAATACCGGCACCATCAATGAGAAGCAGGCCCGGGAACGCCGGGAGAAGATTCAGATGGAATCTACGTTCTTCGGCTCCATGGATGGTGCCACCAAGTATGTAAAGGGGGATGCTACGGCAGGTCTGATTATTACGGTGATCAACCTGGTAGGCGGAACCGTCCTGGGCGTTATGAACCAGGACCTGGAGATTATGGAGGCACTGCAGCAGTTTGGGATTTTGACAATTGGTGACGGCCTTGTCAGCCAGATCCCTTCTCTGCTGATTTCTCTGGCAACCGGTATCCTGGTAACGAAGGCATCCAAGGATGCGGATTTCGGCGGCGCACTGGTAATGCAGCTGTTTGGAATTCCCAAGGTACTTTATATTGTAGGCGTTGTCCTGGCTTTGCTTGGGGTGGTAACGCCCCTGCAGTGGTGGCTGTTTATCGGTCTCGGCGGCGTGTTCCTGATCAGCGGGCGCATGGTAGAGAAGAACCTTTCCATAGGAGAGATCGAAGAGGCCGTGGATACGGAAGAAGCGGAAGCAGAAGAGATCCGGCGGCCGGAAAATGTTGTTTCCCTGCTCCATGTGGATCCAATCGAACTGGAGTTTGGTTACGGGATTATCCCCCTGGCAGATGTGAACCAGGGCGGGGACCTGCTGGACAGGGTGGTAATGATCCGAAGGCAGATAGCCCTGGAGCTTGGTACGGTTGTGCCGATTATCCGGCTGCGTGACAATATCCAGCTGAATCCGAACCAGTATATCATTAAGATCAAAGGGATACAGGTAACGGAAGGAGAGATTCTGTTTGATCATTATATGGCCATGAATCCCGGGTTTGTGGAAGAGGAGATTTCCGGTATTCCCACCTTTGAGCCTTCCTTCCATCTTCCGGCGCTCTGGATTACCGAGAGCCAGCGGGAGCGGGCAGAGAGCCTGGGTTATACGGTAGTTGACCCGCCCTCTATCATTGCTACCCATTTGACGGAAGTGATTAAGAACCATCTGGCAGAGCTTCTGACCAGACAGGATGTCCAGAACCTGATTAACAACATTAAGGAAGAGCATACGGCTCTGATTGACGAACTGATGCCGAAACTTCTTGGAATCGGTGAAATTCAGAAGGTCCTTCAGAATCTGCTGCGGGAGGGCATATCCATCCGGGATTTGCTTACGGTTTTTGAAACATTGGCCGACCATGCGGCAACTACAAGGGATACGGACGTGCTGACCGAGTATGCACGGCAGAGCCTGAAACGGGCAATTTCCAGCAAGTATTTCCCGGCCAATGAGGTGACAAGCGTCATTACCTTAGACCCCAAGCTGGAGCAGGAGATTATGGCTTCCG
>CAJUSQ010000060.1:0-14667 GCA_910588885.1 uncultured Lachnospiraceae bacterium | reverse complement strand
CTGACCCTGGATCCGGAAAAGACCAAAGCAATTATGGCTTCCGTGGAAGAGGAGGCCGGAAAGTTGGAAAATATGGGCAAGAATGCCATCGTTATTACTTCTCCGATTGTACGTATGTATTTTAAAAAGCTGACGGAGGATTACTTTAAGGATTTGGTGGTTGTTTCCTATAACGAAGTCGAATCAAATATTGAATTGCAATCAGTTGGGATGGTGAGCTTATCATGATAATAAAAAAATTTCAGGGTAAAACAGAAGAGGAAGCGACTGCAAGGGCGAAGGATGAGCTGGGGCCGAAAACGGTTATTATGAATGTGAAGGAAATAAGGTCCAAGGGGCTGTTTAAGGCATTTAAGGCATCTTCCTATGAAGTGACGGCCGCGCTGGAGGAGGAAGAAGCGGAGCTGAATCCGGCGAAAGCCATGATGTCCCCCCTGCATCGGAACGATACGATCAATATGGTGGCAGACGAGAAGATCACGGTTCCGATCCAGGAGCGGGAACGGGAGCGGGACAAGACCCCGAACTTCCGGGAAATGGTGGGAGAAACGATTTCCACGGCCAGGGAGCGGAGCAGTGATACCAACGGCCTGGAGGAGAAGCTTGAGAACCTTCAGAACCTGTTGGAGAAGAAGCTTGCACCGGAGCATGGCGTTTCTGCGGAAAGTTTTTCCAAGGACGAGCTTACCAAGGATCAGGCCGGCAGGGAGGGAAAAGACGAAGGCTTTGTATTCGTAAAGATGCTGTATGGGATTTTGCTGGAAAACGAAGTCAATGAGAAATATGTGAATCAGATCGTTGACGAGAATGAGAAGGTAATGCGCAGCGGCACCAGCGTGGACTTTATATTGTCAAATATTTATCAAAAGATGATATTGAAGCTGGGACAGCCCAAGACCATAGAAATTTCGGAAAAGAAGCCGAAGGTGGTGTTTTTCATCGGGCCTACCGGTGTGGGCAAGACCACTACCATTGCAAAGGTTGCTTCCAAGTTCAAGGTGGAGCATGGGAAAAAGGTGGCGCTTCTGACGGCAGATACTTATCGGATTGCGGCGGCAGAGCAGCTGCGTACCTATGCCAATATTTTGGATACCCCCCTGACGATTGTCTATTCCCCGGAGGAGCTGAACGAATCCTTGGAACGGGTGTCGGAATATGATCTGGTGCTGGTGGATACGGCGGGATTTTCCCACAGAAACCAGGAGCAGCGGGAAGAAATCAAAAAGCTGGTAGACAATGTGGACGAGGCATACGAGAAGGAAGTGTACCTTGTCTTAAGTGCTACAACGAAATATCGGGATTTGGTGGAGATTGCAGATATCTATAAAGAAAATTTCGAATTTCGTATGATATTTACGAAACTGGATGAAACCTCCTGTTACGGGAATATTTTTAATATGAAGATGTATACGGGGGCAGATTTATCCTATTCCACGTACGGGCAGAATGTGCCGGATGACATTGAAGTATTTGATACCCAGAAGGTTGTGAAATTGCTTCTTGGAGGGAAGTAGGCTTATGGATCAGGCGGAACAATTAAGAAACATAATTAAACAGAGACAGAGAAGCCCGGTGCAGAGTGCCAGAGTCATTACGATTACCAGTGGGAAAGGCGGGGTCGGAAAGTCAAATGCTGCGGTCAATCTGGCAGTTCAGCTGCGGAAATTAGATCAGAGGGTCATTATCTTTGATGCGGATTTTGGGCTGGCCAATGTGGAGGTAATGTTTGGCGCGATTCCGAAATATAATTTAAGTGATTTGATTTACCGCGGAAAACGGGTGCAGGAGATTATTACGCCAGGGCCTATGGAGATCGGTTTTCTTTCCGGCGGTTCCGGGGTGACGGGCGTGAACAATCTTTCCAGGGATCAGATTGCATTTCTGGTACATAATCTGAAGACTTTGGATCAGATGGCGGATGTGATTTTGATCGACACCGGAGCGGGTATTGCAGACAGCGTCCTGGAATTTGTCCTGGCAAGCCCTGAGGTGCTTTTGATCACTACGCCGGAGCCAAGTTCCCTGACAGATGCATATTCCCTCTTGAAGGCGCTCCACAGAAATCCGAATTTCCGCAAGGAGGACGCATCCCTCAAGGTGGTAGCGAACCGGGTAGAAGCTCAGGAAGACGGGTATGCGGTGTATGAGAAGCTCAATGCCATTGTACGGCAATTCCTTCACGGAAGCCTGGAGTACCTTGGTATGATTCCCCAGGACGGGGCCATAGACCGGGCAATCCGGCAGCAGATGCCGGTATCTATGATGAATCCGGAGGCGAAGTCCTCCAAGGCGTTTGCCGCGCTGGCGGAGAGCCTGTTGAACGGTACGGTTTTCAAACCTGTAGAACGGCAGGGCATCGCGCGGCTATTTTCCAATATCATTAGAAAAAGAATATAGGGTGGTGGAGTATATGATATCATCTATTTTAAAAATCGGCTGTAAATTGGAGATGAGGGATTTACAAGAGGTGGAAGCCTACCGGAAAGGCGGGAGGGCTCCCCATGTGCTGAAAAGCAGGCTTTATGATATCAGGCCGGACGGAAGTGTTGAAATTGCGATGCCGACGGAGGGAGGGCGTCTGATTGTAATGGCGCTGGGCACCCGGTACGAAATTGTCTTCTATACCGGAAGCGGTCTGTACCGGTGCGTCGGTCAGGTGACGGAACGTTATAAGAAGGAAAACCTTTATATGGTCAGCGTGGAGCTGAAGACGAATGTGGGGAAGTTCCAGCGAAGGGAATTTTATCGTATGGAATGCCTGATGGATGTCAACTACATCCCCGTAACAGAGGAGGAAATGGCATTGAACCGGGCGGAGTCCGTATTTGCAAGGCATATGGATAATTCTCCCAACGATCTGCTGCGGAGCGGGACGGCAGTGGATATCAGCGGCGGCGGAATGCGCCTGATTACGCCGGAGCTGATGGCGAAGGGAACCGGGCTGGTGCTGAATTTTTCCCTGGACGGGGCTTCCGGAAAACGGGATATTTGGGTAAAAGGGACGGTGTTAAAGTCCAGCCAATTGGAAGATAAGTCCATGAAATGTGAACAGCGCATCATGTTTATTGTGAAAGAAAATTGGATCAGAGAGCAAATTATTAAATACATTTTTGAAGAAGAAAGAAAAAACAGAAAAAATGGAAAAGGATGAGAAAAATGAAAAAAAATATTCTGGTTATTGATGATTCTGCACTCATGAGAAGGGTGATTTGTGATATAATCAACTCAGATACCAATTTTCAGGCAACAGATGTATGCAGAGATGGTCTGGAAGGGTACGAACGTTTAAAGAAACAATCTTATGATGCAGTAGTAATGGATATCAATATGCCGCGGATGGACGGCCTGCAGCTCCTTTCCAAGCTGCAGGAGGAGAATATTAAGGCAACGGTCATTGTGGCCAGCTCTCTGACCACCAAGGATGCAGAAACAACGATTATCGCTATGGAGCGGGGGGCCGTGGACTTCGTAACGAAGCCCGGAAACCTGATTGAGGCGAAGGGCGATGTGTTCCGGGGACAGCTTTTGGGTGTGATGCGGGCAGTCCTTAAGATAGACAGCGGGGTGAGGCGTACGATCAGTGCCGGTTCCTCTGCTGCCGCTGCACCTGCGGCGGCAGTGCGGAAGCCGATCCAGCGGGCTTCCTTAAAGAACCGGGCAGGCGGTAAGAAGCTGATTGCCCTGGCCTGTTCTACCGGAGGTCCCAAGGCACTTCAGAGTGTGATCCCTTTTCTTCCGGCGGAACTGAATGCTCCCATCGTCCTGGTGCAGCATATGCCCAGGGGATTTACCAAGTCGATGGCAGACCGGCTGAATGAGATCAGCAAGGTCAGCGTGAAGGAAGCGGAAGAGGGAGACGTGCTGCAGAACGGCTGGGTGTATGTGGCTCCGGGAGGAAAGCACCTGGAGGTTGCAAGGCTGTCAGACGGGAACCATAAGGTGATCCTGACGGATAAGCCTGCGGTGAACGGATTAAGGCCATATGCCAACTATATGTATGAATCCCTTACAACCTGTACTTATGATGAGATTGTTTGTGTTGTGCTGACCGGAATGGGAGCGGACGGTACCCAGGGAATTACGACGCTGGATAAGAGGAAGCCTGTACATGTGATTTGTCAGGATGAGAAGAGCTGTGTGGTATTTGGAATGCCGAAAGCAGCAATTGAAGCAAACCTCGCAGACGAAGTCGTGCCTTTAACAGAAGTTGCCCAGTCAATTATAAGGAATGTGGGGGTTAAGTGACATGGATGTAAGCCAATATTTAGAGATTTTTATTGATGAGACGAATGGACATTTGCAGAATCTAAGCGACTGCATCATGACCTTGGAGAAAGAGCCGGAGAATATGGATACCATTAATGAGATTTTCCGGGCAGCCCATTCTCTGAAGGGTATGGCGGGAACCATGGGGTTCAAGCGGATGCAGCATCTGACCCATGATATGGAGAACGTGTTCCAGGAGGTCCGCAGCGGCAAGATGAAAGTTACCAGCGGCCTTGTGGATGTACTGTTCCAGTGCCTGGATGCGCTGGACATCTATCTTGAGAACATCAAGAATACTTCGGATGAAGGGACAGATGACAATGCTGCAATTATCCAGGAATTGAACGATATATTGGCGGCAGGAAGCGGAGCGGCGGCGCCCAAGGAAGCTGAGAAAGCTCCGGTAGGAAAGACAGAGGAGAAGAAGGCAGAGGGGTACGAAGGAAAGTATCTTCAGGTTGAGTTTTCAGAAAAAGAGAAGGATGCACTGCAGGAGGCAGAACAGAAGGGTCTGCATATCTACGGGATTACGGTATATATTAATGAAGAATGCCTGCTGAAGGCGGCCCGGGCCTTTTTGGTGTTCAAGGCAGTAGAGGAGCTGGGGGATATCCTGGTCTATAGCCCAAGTTCCCAGGTGATTGAAGACGAGAACTTTGAGTTTGATTTCAGCTTTTATCTGGGAACGGACGTGCCCCTGGAAAGGGTTCTGGAGGTTTCCAAAGCTGTTTCCGAGATTGTGGAAGCGGTAGGAGCGGAAGTAAAATACAGAGATCTGGAAGCGGCCCAGAACGAGAAAGAACAGAAGGAACATGAGAACAGGACAGCGGCAGAACAGGCAGCGGCATCTATGGCTGTGGCTCCTGTACCTGCCCATAAGGAAGCAGAGAAGCCTGCCGCAAATAATAAGAAGCAGAATAACAGCAAGCCGGTGACAAACCGGACAGTCCGGGTGGATATCGAGAAGCTGGATGCATTGATGAATCAGGTCAGTGAGCTGATTATTGCCAAGAACTCCCTGGTGTCAATCGGTGCAACGGAAGGCGGCAGTATGCAGAACCAGTCCTTCCATGAGCAGATTGAATATCTGGAGCGGATTACCACAAGCCTCCATGAATCTGTAATGAAGGTGCGGATGGTTCCCATCGAGAGCGTGGTACAGAAGTTCCCGCGGATGATTCGTGATTTGTCCAAGAAGCTGAATAAAAAGATGGAATTGTACATGTCCGGGGAAGATACGGAACTGGATCGTACCGTAGTGGATCAGATCGGAGATCCCCTGCAGCATTTGCTGCGTAATTCTGCGGACCATGGCCTGGAGAGTGCGGAAGTACGAAAAGAGAAAGGAAAGCCGGAGGTCGGCAGCATTTATCTGAATGCGTTCCAGGAAGGGAATAACGTAATTATTGAGGTAGGTGACGACGGCGCCGGAATCAATACGGAGCAGGTAAAGGCAAAGGCCATTGAACGGGGTATTATTACTCCGGAGCAGGGAGAAGCCATGAGCCAGAAGGAAATCATTGATTTTCTGTTTATGCCGAGCTTTTCCATGGCGAAGAAGATTACCGACGTTTCAGGGCGCGGTGTGGGCCTTGATGTGGTGAAGTCCAATATCGAAGCTTTAGGCGGCGATGTGGAAGTGAAAAGCGTCATGGGAGAAGGCAGTAAATTTACGGTAAGGCTGCCCCTGACCTTGGCGATTATCCAGGCATTGATGGTTGAGATCCGGGATGAGAAGTATGCGATTGCATTGGGCTCCATTCAGACCATTGAAGATATTTCCACCGATGAGATTAAGTATGTGCAGGCAGAAGAAGTGATTCATATCCGCGGCTTAGTGATTCCGCTGATTCGTCTGGACCGGATTTTGGATTGTGAACCAAAGGAGGAAGAATCCGAGAATCTGACGGTTGTCATTGTAAAGAAAGGCGAGAAATACGCCGGCCTGATTGTAGATGCATTGATCGGGCAGCAGGAAATTGTTATTAAGTCCTTAGGAAAATATATTGATGGCAGCAAATTAATCAGCGGGGCAACGATATTGGGAGACGGTGAGGTTGCCTTGATTCTGGATGCAAATACATTATTGTAAGGGGAGGTGTTTGAGATGGATGAAAATATTGTAAAGGCCGAAACAAAACAGTTTATCGTGGTAAAGCTGGGCGGAGAACAGTATGGCATTGATATCCGTTATGTAGATAATATCGTGCGTCTGCAGAAGATTACCCGGGTGCCGAAGATCCAACCCTATTTTAAAGGGATTATCAATCTTCGTGGAGAGATTGTCCCGGTCATGAGCATTCGGACGAAGATGGGGCTTCCGGCAGATGAATTCACGGATGCAAGCAGGATTATTATTTTGAAGATTGAAGAGCAAGGCGCGATCGGGATTATTATTGACGCGGTAAAAGAGGTTGTGACCCTGTCCACGAATGAGATTGATAAAGTGGCATATGATGCGAAAGACGAAAAGAGCAATTTTATCAATGGTGTCGGAAAGCATGGGGAAGAATTGATTTCCCTGTTTGATATCAACTGCATTATCGGGGAGAAGGAAGTGGTTTAATAGGCAGGTACTTATGGATGGGAGGTCCACATGTCTGAGTATAATTACGAAAATGCAAATACGGTATATTTTGATGTACTGAAAGAAATTGGAAATATCGGCGCAGGCAATGCGACAACTGCAATTGCGGAGATGCTGGGTTTGCGCCTGAATATGGAGGTTCCGCAGGTAAAGCTTCTGTCTTTCCAGGAGCTGGGAAGTGCGGTTTCCGAAGAGGATGACACGATTGCGGGTATTTACCTGGAACTCCATAATGACTTGGAAGGAAGTATGATGTTCCTTTTGCGGAATGAGTCGGCTCATTATCTGGTGAACCGTTTGATGGGACGGGACGAGAATTATATGGAACCCTTTGATGAGATGGATTTGTCTGCACTGACAGAGATTGGAAATATCATTACGGGCGCTTACTTATCGGCCCTTTCTTCCATGACGAGAATGGTAATTTCCCATTCCGTTCCTTTTCTGGCCATTGATATGGCAGCGGCTATTTTAAGTGTTCCCGCCATCCAGTTCGGGCAGTTTGGGGACAATGCATTATTGATTGAAACGGAGTTTGGCGATGATGTGAAGCTGAATGGATTTTTTATTTTATTACCGGAACCGGATTCCTATGAAAGAATATTGAAGGCGTTGGGGATTGAATTATAAGGAGTTTTGGAAATGGGTACAACAGTAAAAGTGGGAATGGCCGATTTAAATTTATGCAAATCTCCGGATATGATAACCACCATTGGGTTAGGTTCATGCATAGGGATTGCATTATATGATCCGGTCACGAAAATCGGTGGATTGGCACATATCATGCTTCCGGACAGTACACAGATGAAGAATAACCAGAATATCGCAAAGTTTGCAGATACCGGGATTGAAGAACTGGTGCGGCGAATGGTGTCTGCCGGGGCATCCAAGAAGCGGCTGGTGGCAAAGATTGCCGGCGGTGCGAAGATGTTTGAAGTGAGTTCAGGTTCCAGTATCGGGAATATCGGCGCCCGGAATGCGGAAGCTTCGAAGAAGAAGCTAAAGGAACTGGGCATACCGCTGAAAGCGGAAGATACCGGATTAAGCTATGGCCGTACGGTAGAATTGTATACGGAAACAGGTGAATTCCGCATCAAATCCGTAGGTAAGCCAATCAAAACGATATAACCAGAGGTAAGCTGTATGAAAACGAAACCAATCCCTGTTGCCGTTTCTTTAGCGGCAGGGTTCATTACTTGTATTATTTCATTCCTGAACCAGGTAACATTGGGCCAGTTTGTAAGGAACTTTTGCCTGGCCATTGTCATATTTTATATCCTGGGAGCTCTGGTAGGTTTTTTGCTACATAAGTTTATCCCGTTGGAGGAAAACAAGGCAGCGAAAGAAGAGATCGAAGAGCAGACGGTGAAAGAGGAAACCGTACAGGAAAAAGAAGCAGGGCAAACGGAAGAAACCGAGAATTTGGATGAAGAAGACCAAGCATAGGCACTGTCTTTGGGCTGGGAAGATCAAGCATGGGCATTGTCTTTGGATGAAGAAGCGTAATTATAATGATTGTCTTGGAGGCTGGCCATGAAAATGACAGATAAAGAGAAGTTGTGGGAGAGTTATCTGAAAAAGCCGATGCCGGAGGTGCGGGAGCAGCTGATTATGGAGTATGCGCCCTTAGTGAAGATCGTAGCTGGCAGACTAAGCATGTATCTTGGATATAATGTGGAATATGATGATCTGGTAGGATATGGAATTTTTGGGTTGATTGATGCTATTGACAAATTCGATGCCTCCAAGGATGTGAAGTTTGAAACTTATGCGAGCCTGCGTATCCGCGGTTCGATTTTAGACCAGATACGGAAGATGGACTGGATTCCAAGAACCGTACGGCAGAAACAGAAGAAAATAGACGAGGCTATTAAGACCATTGAGTTAAAAAAAGGCCGGAATGCTACAGATGATGAGGTAGCTGTGGAATTGGGCCTGACCGGTGAGGAGCTTTTAAGCTGGCAGTCTCAGTTGAAAATTACGAATTTGATTTCCCTGAATGATTATGTAGAGCAGGGAAGTGAGCCTGTGATGGATGCGACGCATAATTCGCATTTTGCCCAGCCAGAGCAGGTACTGGAGGAAGAAGAGCTGCACAAGGTCCTGCGGGAATCTTTGGAGCTTTTGACGGAAAAGGAAAAGAAGGTGATACTGCTATACTATTATGAGGAGATGACATTAAAGGAAATCAGCAATATCCTTGAGGTGTCGGAATCCCGGATTTCCCAGCTGCATACAAAAGCGCTGGGGAAGATGAAGAAGAGTATGGGCGGGTATATGAATTTATTAAATGAATAAAGAAATTTCTGGAGGTGCGGAAGGAGTGAATCAATATTTTCAACTTATGGAACGGGATGGGGATGCCTATTTAAGGATCATCCCTTCTTTGGATGGTGGGGAAGCGCTGGGGATCAAAGAAGTGCTGGCCTACCTGTCGGACACCGGATATCAGAGTTACGATTTGAAGGAATTAGGAGATGCGGTGGCACAGAATGCCGAGGAAGTTCAGGTATTTGTCGGAAAGTGGAGCGGTTTCCATGAGCAGGAAAAAATGAAGCTCACTGTAAGCGGTGATTTTATGCTGGTCTACGCCAGATTGTATCCGCCTTCCGATAAAGGGCAGCTGATGGATGCGGCGGAAATCAGACGGGATCTGACTTCCGCAGGAATCCAGGTGGGAATTCAGGAGGAGGCCATTGCAAAATTTATCCGGAACCGGGAATACTGTAAGGATCTGCTGTTTGCAAAGGGAATTCCGCCGATACAGGGAAAAGATGCCAAGATTAGTTATTTATTTAACGTAAATCCAAATCTGAAGCCGAAGCATAATGAAGACGGAACCGTAAATTATCATGAACTCAATACCATCAATCATGTGGAAAAGGGACAGTGTCTGGCGAAGCTGGAGAAAGAGGTAGAGGGAAAGAGCGGCCGGAATGTATATGACGAGGAGATACAGGCAAGGCCGGTAAAAACGAAGAATTTTTCTTTTTCCCATAATATCAAGGTGTCAGAGGACGGTACGGAGCTTTATTCCCAGGTTACGGGACATGTCAGCTTGGTAAAGGGCAAGGTATTTGTGGCCAGTGTATTTGAGGTTCCGGCAGATGTGGATACGTCAACCGGAAATATTGATTATTCCGGCAATGTTCTGGTAAAGGGCAATGTGAAAAGCGGGTTCCGGGTGATTGCCAAGGGCGATATTATTGTGGAAGGCGTTGTGGAAGGCGCGGATCTGAAGGCCGGGGGCCAGATAATCGTAAAACGGGGAATCCACGGCATGAACAAGGGAAGGCTGGAGGCCGGGAGCAATGTGATTATCAAGTTCATTGAAAGCGCCACGGTGATTTCAAATGGCTATATAGAAACGGAATCTGTACTGCACAGTACGGTTTTTGCAGGCACGGAGCTGAAGGTAGGCGGAAAGAAGGGCTTTATCAACGGCGGAGCGGTTCGGGCCGGAAATGTCATATCCGCTTTGAATATCGGTTCGGAAATGGGAACCGGGACAAAAGTGGAAGTCGGTATGGATCTGGAAACGCGGGAACGTTATTATGAGCTTCAGAAGCAGCTGGCAGATATTAAGAAAGAAGTGGATACAATCCGGATTACCCTGAAGAATCATATGGAGAAAGCAATGAAGAAGGGAACAACCCCGCAGAGCAACCAGCAAATCCAGATGATGGCCAAGACCCTGAAGGAACGGCAGCACAGTATGACGGCCCGCCAGGAAGAGTACCAGAAGCTGCATGAGAGCCTGCTTTTGTCAAATACGGCAAGGATCAAAGTACATGGGACGATTTATGCGGGAGTCTGGGTCGGAGTTGCCGAAGTAGGAATTAATTTAAAGAACAAATATAGTCACTCCCAGCTTTTTAAGGAAAAGGGAGAAATTGTGGTTCGTCCACTTTAACAGGAAGGAGTTGGTTGTATGTCAATCCGCCCGATTGATTTTAATGGAATGGTACAGCGTACACAGGATGTGAGTACCCTGAAGCAGAATGAAGACAACAAGCCGGTGTTTGACCAGCAGGGGATTGTCACGAAGCTGCAGAAGGATACCCAGCAGCAGTTAAAGCAGGTCAACCACGGGGAAGATGCCGAGAATTATCAGAAGAAATACGATGCCCGGGAAAAAGGAAGCAACCAATATGAGCAGCATCGGAAAGAAGGCAAGAAGAAGGCAGAAAAAAAAGACGGAAAGGTTATACCAAAGGCTTCCGCGGGAGGCTTTGATATTAAAATATAGGTAGAGGCATATGACAGCGATAGAAATTATTTTAATTGTGATTGGCGTAATCTTAATGATGGGCAGCTTTTTCGTAACGGAAAAGCTTTCGCAGAAGGAAGTGGAGCAGATTTCCCAGCTTAGTTCTACGGAGCTGAAGCATATTCTGGAACGGAATATGAAGAGTGCCGAGGTGCGGGTAGAGGAACTGGTGGATGATGTGATCGACCGTTCCATGGAAATTGCGGATCGTGCACTGGAGAAGGAAACCAATATGAAGATTAACGAAATCAGTGAGTATGCAGAAACCGTATTGGAATCCATCCATAAGAATCATAATGAAGTTATGTTCTTATATAGTATGCTGAATGAAAAGCATTCGGAATTGACGGAAGAAGCAGGCAAGCTTGAGAAGCTGAAACGGGAGCTGCATTCTCTGGAAGAAGATGTGGGACAGTCCATGATGGGAACCGGGGAATTGCTGGAGCGTCTGGAGGAACAGGCGGCGCTTGCCCAGAGGATGGTTTCACAGGCAGCTACGGCTTCTGCAGTGGTTCCGCAGGCAGCAGTCCGTCCGTCTGTGGCTGCAGAGCCTCTGAAGGAGGAAGAATTGGATTTTGATTTGGAGGCAGAGCTTCTGGATAAAAAAGAAGCGGAGATGCTGTCCAACAATAACCGGAATATTTTAAATCTGCATGAACAGGGCTTTGATGTCCGGGAAATTGCAAAACAGCTGGGGTTGGGAGTAGGTGAAGTGAAGCTGGTAATAGATTTGTATAAAGAGGGAGAAGCATGAAACTGAAATACTATTTACGCGGCCTTGGTATCGGAATTATAGTGACAGCCATTATTATGATGATTATGAATGCAGGTTCCGGAAAGCCTTTGACGGATGAGCAGATCATGGAACGGGCGGAAAAATTGGGTATGACCAGACCTGAAGAGGATTCCGAGGACTCCGGTGAGGAGGATCCCGAGAAAAAGGGGGCGCCGTCTTCCATCGGTGTTTTCAGCCCGGAAGAGAATCAGACGGCCGGTGATGCCCAAAAGCCGGAAGAAACCCAGCTGCCGGAAAACGGAGAAGAAGCGAACCAGCCGGAGGATGGGGAGAAAGACACGAAACCTGAGGATTCCGCTGACCCGGACGGCAATGCGGATTCCGAAACAGGGGATCATTCAAATGAACCGGCCGGGGAAGGGGCTGCTTCCTCTGAGGATCCGGAAATGGTTTCTATTGAAATTTCACAGGGAGAGTATTCCGACAGCGTCAGCCGTAAGCTGATGGAGGCGGGGCTTATTTCCGATGCGGTGGATTTCAATTCTTACTTAGTCAAAAACGGAATGGACAACCTGCTGGCCGTAGGGGTGCACCAGATTCCCAAGGGTGCAAATTATGCGGAGATTGCCGGAGCACTTTGCAAGAGATAGAAAGGGTTTTGAAACCTTATATGTTTTCCGGACAGGTATTGGCAGAGCAGAGACATAGGGGGAGCGTGTGTATTTTTCAAACTTTGTATTTCCCCGGACAGTTATAGGCGGGACTGAATTTTATGGGAAGCAGAAGCGGTTTTCATAGCAGGTTTCCGGGGATTTTTAAAAGTGAAAAAGGGCTTGCATTGCGGGAAATGCTATGGTATAATGCAGAAGGTAATAGATGGAAAGGACGGTTTTCGGACTTTCCATTATTAAATAAGCAAACACATATGCGGACTTAAGGGATGGTGCCCCATGGTTTTCCTTAAGGAAGAAGCATATGGAAGAAATGAACCAATGGAGGTAGAAAAATGGGCGTTATTTCAATGAAACAGTTATTGGAAGCAGGTGTTCACTTTGGACACCAGACAAGAAGATGGAACCCGAAAATGGCTCCGTACATCTATACGGAAAGAAATGGTATTTATATCATTGACTTACAGAAGTCTGTAGGGAAGGTAGATGAAGCATACAAGGCGGTTTCCGATATCGTAGCGAACGGCGGAACGATTCTTTTTGTAGGAACCAAGAAGCAGGCACAGGATGCTATTAAGGCGGAAGCAGAGCGCTGCGGTATGTTTTATGTAAATGAAAGATGGTTAGGCGGTATGCTGACGAACTTTAAGACCATCCAGAGCCGGATCGGAAGATTGAAAGCGATTGAGAATATGGCTGAAGACGGAACCTTTGACGTGCTTCCGAAGAAGGAAGTTATCGCACTGAGAAAGGAATGGGAGAAGCTGGAACGGAATTTAGGCGGAATTAAGGATATGAAGAGAATTCCGGATGCAATTTTTGTAGTAGATCCCAAGAAGGAGAGAATCTGTGTGCAGGAAGCACATACTCTTGGTATTCCGTTGATCGGCATTGCGGATACAAACTGTGATCCGGAGGAGCTGGATTATGTAATTCCAGGTAATGATGATGCAATCAGAGCCGTGAAGCTGATTGTTTCCAAGATGGCAGATGCTGTAATTGAAGCAAATCAGGGAACAATTGAGACAGAAGAGGAAGCTTATGCGGCAGAAGAGGCAGCTGTAGAAGCAGCGGCAGCAGTATAATCAATACAATCCGGAGGTAAAAAGAACATGGCTATTACAGCAGCAATGGTGAAAGAGTTGCGCGAAATGACAGGCGCAGGTATGATGGACTGCAAGAAAGCGTTAAATGAAACGAACGGCGATATGGATGCAGCAGTTGAATTTTTAAGAAAAAACGGACAGGCAAAGGCAGAGAAGAAGGCAGGCAGAATTGCCGCTGAAGGTCTTTGTACGGTAGCTTTAAAGGATGATAAAGCAGCAGCGGTGGTAGAAGTAAATTCAGAAACCGATTTTGTTGCAAAGAACGAAACGTTCCAGGCATTTGTAAAATCAGTGGCAGAGCAGGCAGTTGCTTCCGATGCCGCAGATTTGGATGCCTTTATGGCAGAAGGCTGGATAGAAGACAGCAGCAAGACTGTAAAGGACGCTTTGGTGGAAAAAGTAGCGGTAATCGGAGAAAACCTGAATATCCGTCGTTTCCAGAAAGTAGTGGCAGAAAACGGCTGTGTAGTATCTTATGTACATGGCGGCGGAAGAATCGGCGTAATTGTTGAGGCAGAGACTTCGACTGTCAATGATGAAGTGAAGGAAGCCATGACCAATATTGCGATGCAGATTGCAGCTCTGAATCCGAAATATGTTTCCAGAGCAGAAATCAGCAAGGAATATATTGCGCATGAGAAGGAAATCCTGTTGGCACAGATTATGAACGACCCGAAAGAGTCTCAAAAGCCTGAGAAGGTGATCAACGGAATGATCGAGGGCCGTGTCAATAAGGAACTGAAGGAAATCTGCCTGGTAGATCAGGTTTATGTAAAAGCAGAAGACGGTAAGCAGACAGTCGGCAAATATTTAGAAGAGATTTCAAAGGCCGTTGGTACGAAGGTTACCGTGAAGAGCTTTGTACGTTTTGAGACCGGAGAAGGTCTTGAGAAGAAGCAGGAAGATTTTGCGGCGGAGGTTGCGGCGCAGATGGGGGCTATGTAAGATAGTCTGTTTGGATCTAATAGTAAAGATTGAAGGGCTTCAGAGAGATCTGGGGCTCTTTTCTTTTATGAAACTGGAATTTGGAT
>CAJUSQ010000059.1 GCA_910588885.1 uncultured Lachnospiraceae bacterium | reverse complement strand
GCTCTGCAGCGCTGCAAGTTTGATACCCCGTTGCTTGCAGCGGGGTCTTTGATTCCTGTAAGCAAGGAGCCAAGCAGCCACGCTCGCGTAGGTTATGCGGCGACTGCCGCCAGGATAAGCGCCGTTGGTGCAAAAGACCCCGCTGCTCTGCAGCGCTGCAAACTTGATTGTCATATTGGGAGGAACATTATGAGTAAACGATTCGATCAGTTAAAGCCTTATTTAGACAAAGCACACGCCTATAATCTGGCCCTTACGATGATAAGCTGGGACAACAGCACCATCGCACCGCCCCAGGCCATCGAACTTACATCCAAGGCCGTCGGCCTTTTATCCGGCGAACATTATCATACGTTGATTAACGAGGACGTGAAGAACCTGCTGGAGGCACTCTCCGATCCCCAGGAACAGGCTTCCCTTACTTTTTCGGAAAAAGGGATTGTGAAAAATTTAACCAAAGAGTTCCGGTTGCTGGCTGCCATTCCGCCGGAAGAATTTCAAGCCTATCAGACCCTGCTGGCCAAGGCATACCCGGTTTGGGAAAAAGCGAAAGCGGAAAACGATTATGCTTCCTACGCGCCCGTGCTGGAACAAATCATCCATTTCCGGAAGAAATTCGCCGCTTATCAGCAGAAAGAAGGCCAGAAGCTGTATGACGTATTGCTGGATGAATTTGAAGAAGGCTTTACCGTAGAGATTTTAGATCCGTTTTTTGCCAAATTAAGAGAAGCCCTGGTTCCCCTGGTACAGCAGATTCGGGAAAAGGAAGATTTCATTTCCGATGATTTCCTGCACCAGTCCTTTGAGATTCCGGTTCAGAAAGAGTTCTGCCATTTCCTGGCAGAGTACATCGGTTTTGATTTCAACCGGGGGATTATGGGAGAAAGTGAACATCCGTTTACCACGGAGCTTCATAACCATGACGTACGCATTACCAACCATTATTCGGAAAACAGCCTGGACGGGGCCATCTTCTCCGTCATCCACGAGGGCGGCCATGCACTGTATGAAATGGGCATTGATGACGAAATCACCGGCACTCCCATCGGCCACGGCACTTCCATGGGAATGCACGAATCCCAGTCCCGCCTGTATGAAAACAATATCGGAAGAAGCCCGGAATTCTGGGAGCCCCTTTACGGAAAGCTCCAGGAGGCATTTCCTGCCCAGCTTGCATCCGTGACCTTTGATCAGTTCTGCCGTGCCATCAACCATGCAAAGCCCAGCCTGATCCGCACCGAAGCGGACGAGCTGACCTACCCCTTCCATGTTATGATCCGGTATGAGATCGAAAAACTGATTATCGAAGGGTCGGTGGACACGGCCTCCCTTCCGGCTCTCTGGAATCAGAAATACCAGGAATACCTGGGGGTTCTTCCTCCCACCGATACCGAAGGGATTCTCCAGGACATGCACTGGGCCGGCGGGGATTTCGGTTACTTCCCCTCCTATGTATTGGGAAGCGCCATTGCCGCCCAGATTTTCCATCACCTGGAAACCGTCATGCCCGTAAAGCAGTACCTGAAGGAAGGAAATATGACCCCCATCCGGGAATATCTGAACGCACAGGTCCATCGGTTCGGCGGTGCAAAAAACACCCAGGAAATTTTACAGGATATGACCGGGGAATCCTTTAATCCTGACTATTATATATCCTATCTGACCCGGAAGTATTCCGACTTGTACCAGCTTTCTTAATTCCGAAAAGTGAAACGCGCGTTTGAACTGAAATGGTTCAAACGCGCGTTCGCCTGTTTTGGCCCCGTACAACCGGAAGCCCGGCTTTTGCAGGTTTTTACTTTACGACCTGAAGCTTCCCTTTTTCGCATACATACCGGATCATCCGCTGCCGCCCCAGATATTCCCCGTCTGCATGAAGTACCATTGGTGTTTCCAAACGAAGCTCATAGCTTTCACATTCCACGACTTCAAAGCCCTTCAGCCCTTCGTGTCTGCCCCGCACCAGCACCGGCAGCAGGAAAAAAGCTTTCAGCCTTGGAATGCCGTAGACGAGGCAGACCGAAAGCTTGCCGTCCTGGCAGTTTGCCTTAGGCGCCATAGGGACGCCCCCTCCTTCCCAGGGATGGTTCATACCCGCCACAAAGACCATTTTGGAAATCCTTCGTTTGGAGCCGTCGTCAAACCGGACCGTCACCTGGGTTGTGGGCATTGAAAAAAGCGCTTTGACTGTCAAAATAACATACGTCAGGCTTCCAAGGCCCAGCTGGTTTAAAAACTTCTTCAGCCGGGAGGTCAGCGCCATCCGGCACACATCCGCGTCAATCCCGATCCCGGAGCTGATGTTGAAAAAGTGGGAATTGCCTTCCCCGTCGGTGACCCGTCCCAAGTCCATGGGAAATACCTCTTTCGCTTCCAGAATACCCTGCAACGCCAAAAGAGGCTCCCGGGAAATGCCCAGGCCGCGGCCCAGGTCATTTCCGGAGCCTGTAGGTATATAGCCAAACAAAATCTCCTCAAAATGATGCATTCCGTTGATTACCTCATTGGCAGTCCCGTCCCCTCCTACCACTACCAGACAGGACTTGCGGGACAGCGCACGGGTACAGAGGGCATCCGCCAATTCCCGGCCATGGCCCTCATACTCCGTCATATACGCTTCATAGGCAATTCCCTGACGCTTCAGCTCCCCTTCCACTTCCATCCAGATTTTCCTGGCTTTGCCCGTTCGGGAGGTAAGGTTCACAATAAAATAATACTGCATCACAACAAGGTCTCCTGTTTGGGCATCCGTTTGTAAAGCTCCATATTGGCCCGGATCTTCCCGGCCAGTTTGCCGCTTAAAGCGTCCTTTTTCATCCGCCACTTCCAGTTGCAGCCCAGGGTGGAGGGCGTATTCATCCGTCCTTCACTGCCCAGCCCCAGCACGTCCTGCATGGTCACAACGGCCAGATCTCCCACACTGCTCCAGGCTCCCTTCATCATGCCCCAGTTGTAGCCCTCTTCCTTGGTAAGCCGCAGATAATCCTTGGCAAACCTTACACTGTCCTTGGGCGCCGTTTTCATCCAGCCCAAAATGGTATCGTTGTCATGGGTCCCGGTATAAACGACACAGTGGGGCTGATAGTTATGAGGAAGATAATCTCCGTCTTCCCGGCTGTCAAAGGCGAACTGGATCAGCTTCATACCCGGAAACCCGGAATCCTTCACCAGTTTGTGAACGGAGTCCGTCAGAAAGCCCAGATCCTCCACAATAATATTCAGCCTGCCCAGCTTCTCTTCGATAGCCTCAAACAGCTCCAGGCCCGGCCCCTGACGCCACTCCCCGTTCTTGGCGGTTGCATCCCCGAAGGGAATGGCATAATAGGAATCGAAGCCCCGGAAATGGTCAATCCGCACCACGTCAAAGAGCTTTGACATGTGATCCACCCGTTTCGTCCACCATTCATAGCCATCCGCTTTCATCACATCCCAGCGGAACAGGGGATTGCCCCACAGCTGCCCGTCGTCGGAAAAGGCATCCGGCGGGCATCCGGCTACGTCTATGGGATCCAGGTTTTCATCCAGATAAAACAGCTCGGGATTGGCCCAGACATCCGCACTGTCCCCGGCCACATAGATCGGCGTATCCCCGATGATCCGGATTCCCTTTCCATGGGCATATTCCTTCAATTGATTCCACTGACGGTAAAACAAGTACTGCAGCATCTGATAAAAAGAGATCTCCTCCTTCAGCTCCTGCCGGGCCGCTTCCATGGCCTCAGGCTCCCGGAACTTCAAGGGCTTCTCCCATTTCGTCCACTCCCGCCCGTCATTCCGGTTCTTTAAGGCCATAAACAGGGCATAATCAGATAACCAGAACTCCTGTTCTTTACAAAATTCCGGGTAATCCGCAGGCTGCTTTTTCCGGAACCGGGCATAGACCTGGCGGAACAGACGGTAACGGTTCTCATAGAGCAGGCCGTAGGCCACCTCCTGCTCCTTCCTGCCCCAGGAATAGCTTTCGCATTCCTCCTTCTTCAGCAGCTTTTCCTTCACCAGGATATCCAGATCTATAAAATATGGATTGCCTGCAAATGCGGAAAAGGACTGATAAGGGGAATCCCCGTAACTGGTAGGGCATACCGGCAATACCTGCCAATAGGTCTGTGCTGCTTTTTCCAGAAAGTCTACAAACTTCCGGGCCTCCTTTCCCATGGTACCGATTCCATAGGGGGACGGTAATGATGATATGTGCATTAAAATTCCACTGCTGCGCATAAACTGCCTCCTGCCTCGTCTCCCGCTGCTTCGCGGGATTCATTATTTGTTAAATTTTTCACACTCTCACCCCGCACCAGGTTAAAGGGGACAATCTCATGAACTGCGCTTGTTGAAAGTTCAATATCGTTCCGTAAAATCTCCACGCTTCTGGCCGCCAGGATCTTATACTGCTGCTGAATGGTTGTGAGCTTAGGATTATAATACTCCGAAATCGTGATTCCGTCAAACCCCATTACGGAAATATTACCCGGAATTTCCAGTCCCATATCCCGAAGCGCCCGGATCGCGCCAATCGCCATTACATCGCTCATGGCAAATATCGCCGTAATCTCTGCCCGCTCATACAGCCGCTTCATGGCCCGGTAGGCGCTGTCATATGAGAACCGGGCTTTTTCGTAGCAGTTTTTTTCGTCAAATTCCACTCCGTTGGCCCGGAAGCTTTCCATACAGCCCTTGTATCGCTGCAGGCTGGTATAGGAAAGCTTCAGGTCCCCGCCGATAATCCCGATGTTCCGGTGGCCCTGGCTGATTAAATAATCCACGGCGCATTTTGCCGCCTCCGTATCGTCCGTTGCCACGCTGGAAAGATTGGAAAAATGCAGCTGCTTCCCCTGGTTCGTCACCAGGACGCTGGGTACCTCAATTTCCCCAAACCGCCCTTCAAAAAATTCCAGGTTCCCGCCCAAAAACAGCAGTCCGATGGGATTCCGTTCCCGGCAGAAAATCAATGCCTCTTCTACCTCGTTGGCATCTTCATCCAGATACGATACCTCCAGGGCATACCTGGTTTTCCCGATCATCGTCTGGATTTCTTCCAAAATGCTGGCAAAGAGCATATTGGAGGTCCCTTTGACCAATACGGCAATGGTCTTGCTTGCAATTTGCTTCAAATGCTTGGCGTTGTTGTTCGGCACAAAATGATGGGCCTTTACTATTTCCTCAATCCTCTGCTTCGCTTCCGGGCTTACATCCCTGCGGTGATTTAAAACCCTGGAAACCGTACTGATGGAATACCCGGATTCCTTTGCTATATCCTTAATTGTCACGAAGCATCCTCTCCATTTCATTCCTTTTTCCGGCTTCTGTCCTGCTTTTGCCGAAGCCGCACCCGGCTTCCGTAGCCCTTCGCCGGATTTCACGCTTATCCCTTTACCGCACCTGCCACAACGCCTTCAATAATGTGCTTCTGGCATAATGCATAAAAGATTACAATGGGGATAATCGCCAGCACCAGCATGGCCATCATGGTCCCCCAGTCCACGGCGCCGTAGCCGCCCTTTAAATACTGCACTACAATGAGGATCGTCTTATATTTCTTCAAATCCAGTACCAGATACGGCAGCAAATAGTCGTTCCAGATCCACATGGCCTGCAGGATGGCAACCGTAATGGTGGTGGGCTTCATAATCGGGAATACCACCTGGAAAAAGGTCTGGATCGGCGTACATCCGTCGATCATGGCCGCTTCCTCGATTTCCAGAGGGATGCTTTTTACAAAGCCGCAGAACATAAATACCGCAAGCCCCGCTCCAAACCCAAGGTATACCAGGATAATCCCCACCGGGTTGCTTAAGTGCATCATATTCGCCAGCTTGGATAAGGTGAACATTACCATCTGGAAGGGTACGATCATGGAAAACAGGCAGAGCACGTAAATGGCCGTGGTCAGCTTGTTTTTCACCCGGGTAATATACCAGGCGCACATGGAGGTACACAGGATAATAACTGCAACGGAGCCCACCGTAATGATTACGGAATTCAGCGCTGCCGACCAGAAATTGGTCTTCTCAATCCCGCTGATAAAGTTCTTCAGGCCGAAGAAGGAACGGGCATCCGGCAGTGCAAAGGGCTGCCTGGTAATAAAGGCTTTCTTCTTCACCGCATTGATCAGCACCAGAAAAATCGGATACAGCCATGCCACCGCCATCACACTGAAAAATAAGGTCAAAACCCAGCCGTGTTTCGCTTTTCTCGCCGCATTTACCTGACTCTCTTTATTTTTTGCCATTACTGCTGCACCTCCTTACTTCTGGTAATTACATTCTGGGCAACTGCAATTACTGCCACAAGTACAAAGAAAATAACCGCCTTCGCCTGGCCGACGCCTTCCCAGCCGTTTCTGGTATAGAAGGTATCAAAAATGTTCAAAGCCAGCATCTGAGTGCTGTTTGAAGGCTCTCCTGCGGTCAGGGCCAGGTTCTGGTCAAAGAGCTTGAAGGAATTGGTTAAGGTCAGAAACGTACAAATCGTCACGGAAGGCATTACCATGGGAATCGTCACGCTCCTAAGAAGCTGACGGCCGTTGGCCCCGTCGATCCGGGCCGCTTCAATCAGCTCTCCCGGAATATTCTGAATACCGGCGATATAGATAATCATCATATACCCCACCTGCTGCCAGGACATCAGAATCACCAGGCCCCAGAACCCGTAGCTGCTGGAATAGGTCAGTGTCCTTCCAAAGGTTGCCAGGATTCCGTTCAGCAGGATCTGCCAGATATAACCCAGGACGATACCGCCAATCAGGTTCGGCATGAAAAATACCGTACGAAACAGGTTTGTTCCCTTAATTCCCTTTGTTAAAAGCATCGCAATCGCAAATGCCAGGACATTAATCGTAATTACCGATACAATGGTAAACAGCGCCGTAAACACCAGCGCATGCAAAAAGGTAGGATCCCCAAAGGCGCGGGCAAAATTTTTCAATCCGACGAACTTTGCATTGGTAACCGTTGTAAATTCACAGAACGATAAATAGATACCCATAAGAAAAGGAACTATAAAGCCAAGCGTAAACGCCACGACCGTAGGGAGTGCAAATATAGGAAAATATTTTTTGATTGATTTCTCCATAAATTTCATCCTCTCTTTTTTCCAAAGGGCAGGAAAGGGCGGGCAGCAGCCGTTGCCCACCCTTTCTGCTCATATTTGTCAGAAAAAACACATTTCTTATTCAAATAATTTATGAATAATATTATATTTACTCTTTATTCATTGGTTGCCTGATACTCGCTTGCCCAGCCGTCTACGAATGCGGATACTACTGCATCCCATTCACCGGTGCCCTGTGCATATTCCATCAGTGCGGAACCTACGCCGTTCTTCCAGTTTTCGGAAGGAATCGTAGAGAAGTTCCAGGTTACCGGGGTCTTGCCTGCTGCCGTATAAGCCGCATCATCCTGGATAAAGCAGTTGTCTGCCACATAACCGTCTGCGAAGGTATCAAAAGGTGTGGTAAAGCCCATCTTGTTTGCCATCGCGTCGCGTCCTGTATCAGAGGTGATCACCCAGTTCAGGAAATCAAGGGTTGCCTGCTGGTCTTCCGGGGAAGCCTGGCTGTTTACACACCAGTAATTCTCGGAACCGGTGCAAAGCCCCTGGTTCTCTTCGCCTTCTACGCCAATATAGATCGGCATCATGCCCATATCCTCTGCGGTAACCATATACCCGTTATCCGGGTTGGTCAGGTTGCCGTATTCCCAAGTACCGTTCTGGAAGAATACTGCTTCTTCCATACCGAATTCCGCTTCGGATTCGTCCCCGGTCTTGCTGGAAAGCATACCCGGTTCACAGGTAGAATCGGTGATGTACAGATCCCACATCTGCTTGTAGTTGTCAAGATAGGTCCCTTCGATAGCATCGGTGGAGTTAATTCCCTTGTCCTTGTATTCATAGTAGATCGGAAGGTTTGCCAAATGGGTCTTGAATCTCCAGTCGGAAGAACCGTCCATACCTGCGGAGCTGAATGCGCCCTTCAGTTCATAACCGAACTGCTCGTTGATCTCGTCCAGTCTGCTCTGGATATCATCTGCAACTGCTTTCAGCTTCTCGAAGCTGTTGATTTCCTCTGCGGAAGCAACTACCGCATTCTCCATGGAACAGTAGTCATTTAAAATCTTCTTGTTGTAGATGATGCCGTATGTCTCGAGTACGTATGCAATACCTGCTACGCTGTCGCCGTCCTTTAAGGCATAATCTTCACTGGTCAGATGGCTGTAAATCTCGCTGCCGGACAGATCCGCACAGTATTCTTTCCAGTTTGCCAGGCCAACCGGGCCGTTTACCTGGAACAGGGTCGGCGCTTCGGTCTTGGCGATCTCGGATTTCAAGGTCTGCTCATAAGTACCGTCTGCCGCCGTAATTACGGTAACTTCCACGCCGGTCTCTTCCGTATAGGCTGCTGCCAGCGCCTGCCAGTCGTCATTCTGCTCCGGCTTGAAGTTCAGGTAATATACGGAACCGCTGCCTTCCGGAGCCTTGGCTTCTTCCCCGTCTCCTGCATCCTCTTCCTCTTTCTGCTCTTCCTGGTTATCCCCGGCATTCTCTTCCTTCTGATCGGTTCCTCCCTGGTTCGCATCCTGCTTGGAATCGTCGCCGCCGCAGCCCGCCAGCATTGCAGCCGACATTGCCGTCACCATCAATAACGATACAAGCTTTCTTTTCATAATGCATCCTCCTTAAAATATTTGATTTGCCGTCTGAATACGTTTCCGGTAATGTTCCCGGTAATAGTTCCGGTAACGTTTTCATTTGGTATGTTTTCAGTATATACGCCAAATCAGAAAAATGCAATTCCTTTTTTTTATTTTGGCGTTTTTCACATTTTTTATGTGGCGTTTTTGGTGAAAATAGATGAAAAAATGTGCGCCGTCAGGCCATAAGAAAAGCAGGCTCACATTCCTGTGGGCCTGCCTTCTTATGGCCGTGTAAAATCACGGACTTCTTATTCTTCTGTCTCGTCTTCTTCATCGAAGAAATCATCGTCAAAATCATCGTCGAAATCGTCTTCAAAGTCCTCCAGATAATCCGGGGTGAAGAAACGATATACGGCATATGCGATGCCTGCGACTGCTACTACCGCTCCTACAATCGCCAGAATCCACAATACCTTGGATTTCTTCTCTTCCTTATCCTGTCTGTGCAGTAATTCATTGATTCTTGCCGTGTTCAAAAGTTCTTCTACTTTATTCATGCTGACCGCTCCTTTTTATCTATTTTTTGCTGCATGGACTACTTTTATACATGGATATGACGCCGCGCTGTCCGAACAAGGGGCAAGCTATTTCAAAAACGCTCCCCGCAGGGCTCTGCTCTCATATCTGCTGGTATTATACCATATTTTTCCCAATTCGCATACTATATTTTCGAAATTTTATATTTTTTTATACTTTTTTCAGTTTTGCAAACACCGCAAACATTTTTTTGCGCCCATAATCATCGAATTCCACCGTAACCTCGAAATCCTTGCCCCCGGCGACAATGTTGACCACAACCCCTTCTCCGAACTTCTGGTGGCGTACCCGGTCGCCCACGTCATAGGACAGGCTCCGTCCCGCCGTGGCGTCGCTGCAAAATTCCAAAGGCGCTTCATAGCTTACCTTGGTTCGGAAGGCCGTTTTCGCCCGCTGGAAAGATGCCTGGCTGTTTCCGCCGGAGCCGCTGCCGCCGCTGCCGGAGGAGCCGTCCTCCCCTTCCACGGTAAATTGACCGTCCGGGCTGCCGGCCGGGGACTGCCCCGGTTTCTTCCCTCCCAGATCCAAAAGGCCGGAGGGAATTTCCGACACGAAGCGGGACAGGCGGTAATACTGGGTTTCGCCCCGGTTCATACGCATAGCGGCCCGGGTGATGGTCAGGCGGCTCATGGCCCGGGTAATGCCCACGTAGCAAAGCCGCCGTTCCTCTTCCAGATCCATCGGGTCGTCGGAAATAATGGTCCGGTAGCTGGGGAACGTGCCGTCTTCCAGCCCGGTCAGATAGACATTGGGGAACTCCAGCCCTTTGGCGCTGTGCAGCGTCATCAGAACAACATAGTCGCTGCCGGAGGGCAGGTTGTCAATGTCCGCCACCAGGGCAACTTCCTCCAGGAAGCCGCTTAGGGAAGCCGGCGTGTTTTCGTTTTGGCACTTTTCCTCATACGCCACGATTTTACTGACCAGTTCGTCAATATTTTCAATCCGGGCCTGGGCCTCGTCGGTATGCTCCGCTTCCAGATCCCGGACATACCCGGTTTCCTCAATGATTTCCTCTAAAAGCTCCGCAATGCCCAAATGGGGGACTTTGCTGCGCATGGCCTGAATAAAGGTCACAAAGGGCTTTACCTTTGCAGCTCCCCGGCCCAGGGCCGGGATCTCCTCTGCCAGCTTCAGGGCATTGTAAAAGCTCATCTCCTGTTCTGCGGCATAGGTCTGAACCCGGGCAATCGTGGTTGCCCCGATGCCCCGCTTGGGAACGTTGATAATACGGCGGACGGCCAGGTCGTCTCTGGCATTGTCAATGGTCTTTAAATAGCAGAGCAGATCCTTAATTTCCTTCCTGGCGTAGAAATTCACGCCGCCCACCACTTTATATGGTATGTTAGACAGCACGAACCGTTCCTCAAACATCCGGGATTGGGCGTTGGTACGATATAGGATGGCACAATCCCCGTAATGATATGCCCCTTTCCGCACATTTTTTTCGATATCCCGGACAATGTAGTTCGCTTCCTCCCCGGCCGTATCAAACTGCCGGAAATTCACCTTCTCTCCCGGCTCATTCTGGGTCCAGAGGGATTTTTCCTTACGGCCTGTGTTATTGGCAATCACATGATTGGCCGCCTGCAAAATATTCTGGCTCGAACGGTAGTTCTGTTCCAGTTTAATGACCTTTGCCGTCGGATATTCTTTTTCAAAATTCAGGATATTGTAAATATTGGCCCCCCGGAACTTGTAGATGGACTGGTCGTCATCCCCTACCACGCAGAGATTCTGATATTTTTTTGACAATTCATGAATCAGCCGGAACTGGGCCGTATTGGTATCCTGGTATTCGTCCACCATAATATAGCGGAACCGTTCCTGATAGTTTTCCAGCACGTCGGGATTGGTCCGGAACAGCTCCACGGTCTTTACGATCAGGTCGTCAAAGTCCAGGGCGTTGTTTTTCCGGAGCATATTTTGATATTCCGTGTAAACCTTCGCCTGCTGCTGTTTGGCATAATCCCAGGAAACCGCTGCTTCCCGGGCAAATTCCTCCGGAGAAATCATCTCGTCCTTAGCATGGGAAATCACCCCCAGGAAAAATTTCTCCTTATACTGCTTGGTGTCCACCTCTAAGCGTTTGCAGATATCCTTCATCAGGATTTTCTGGTCATCCCCGTCATAAATGGCAAAATTGCTGTCATAGCCCAGGCGGTCAATGTAGCGGCGCAGAATCCGGACGCAGGTGGAATGGAAGGTGGATACCCATACCCCTTCGGAACCGAATCCCACCATATCGTCGATCCGCTCCCGCATCTCCCCGGCCGCCTTATTGGTAAAGGTAATCGCCATAATATGATAAGGGCTGACCCCCATTTCTTCTATTAAATAAGCAGTGCGGTGGGTCAGCACCCGGGTCTTGCCGGAACCGGCCCCGGCCAGGATCAAAAGGGGGCCTTCCGTATGGAATACCGCTTCCTGCTGCATCTGATTCAACGTATCATAATTTCCCATTATTCTGTACCCTCCGGAACTAATTTTGCCTGATAATATTTGTCGGCTTGACCCCAATCTTTTTGGCAAATTCGATGGTTTCCTCCAAACGTGTTATTTTGCAGTAATTATCTGCTTCCACCTCCGCCGCGGCTACGGCAATCCGGCGGTTTTCTTCCAGCTCATACTGTTTCATGGCATCCGCGAGCACTTCCTTTGGCAGATTCGAAGTCAGACAGAACTCCGGAAAAGGCGCATCCTTTTTATTGCAGCTTCCTGCGCGGCAGTCCACACAGCTCCTTGTAAATTCATCCATATGTAATCCTTTCTGAAAGCAATCCTCTTGTCTTTCCTTATTGTAATCGTTCCGGCGGAAATTTTCAACTGTTTCCGGAAACTCCTTGTCATATAGTTTCAATTACTATATAATAGGACATGAGGTGAAAAATATGACGATTGATACAAAGGATTTATTAAACAGCATTTTAACAAGCCTTGCCCGCATAGACTATGTGAAGCCGGAGGACTTGCCCAATATAGACTTATATATGGACCAGGTGACGACCTTTATGGATCAGCAGCTTTCCACTTCCAAGCGTTACGAGGAAGACAAGATCCTGACCAAGACCATGATTAACAATTATGCCAAAAACAACCTGCTGCCGCCGCCCCTGAAGAAAAAGTACTCCAAAGAGCATGTATTGCTTTTGATTTTTATTTATTATTTCAAATCCATCTTAAGCATCAGCGACATTCAGGAGATCTTAGGGCCCATAACGGAAAAATATTTTGGCAGCCAGGATGATTTTAACCTGGAAGAAATCTACAACGAGGTGTTCCGGTTGGAAAAAGCCGAGGTCAGCTACCTGCAGAAGGACATCGCCAAGAAATTCCAGATCAGCCAAACCACCTTCGACATGCTGGAAGGGAAAGACCAGCAGGAAATGCAGATGTTTGCTTTGATCTGTATGCTAAGCTTTGACGTCTATATCAAGAAACAGCTGATTGAGAAATTCATAGATGCCAGGAAAGCTGCCGGGAAAATCGAAAAAGCTACCGTCGGAAAAGGAAGAACCGAAAAAGCCGGCACAAAGGCTCAAAAAGGAACGTCCCGACGGGGAGAGAAATCGGCGGAAAGCGGAAAATAAGCGAAGCGCAGGCGATCCGGCCGGGATCACGGCTCAATCATCTGCCCGGACGCCAGATACTGAAGCCGTTCGCCCATCTTCCCTTTTAAATATTCATACTGCTTCTGCCCGGTGCAATGGCAGGTATAATACACAGCCGGATACCGCAAAAGGACTTCCGCCGTTTCGTCCAGCCGGCTGTTTTTCTCCTCCGAAACCTGCTGCTCCATCAAATGAAAACCGCCCACCAGGACATCCGGCCGAAGCCATTCCACAATATTCCGGACGCCCTTATGGGAACAGCCGCTTATTACCACCCGCTTCCCCTTTTCCTGTATCACCAGATACTGTTCATGGAAAAAAGGATCCGGCACAAAATTCCCCTCCCGTTCTACCGTCAGTCCCGCCGGATCCAGGGGATACACATATTCCGTCTCATTGCAGGTGCAAAGCAGCAGCTCTTCGTCAATCCGGAAAGCATCTTTCGTCCTTACCAGCCGCTCCAGGCCCTCCAAGCCCTGATCCAGACCGATATACCGCTTCGTCCCATGATAGCAGGGATCGAACGCATGTTCCGATACATACACCGGCGCATGGTCATTCTGCTCCAAAAACCGCAGCAGCCCGCCTCCATGGTCATAATGTCCATGGGACAGCACCGCAAGATCCACCTGGCTCAAATCAATTCCCAATTCTATTGCATTCCCGGCAAACGCCCCGGTCTGCCCCATGTCGAACAACAGTTTGTGCCGTTCCGTTTCAATATATAAGCTCAGCCCGTGCTCCGCGGCAAACCCGGCGCAGTAAGGCGTATTTTCCATCAAAGCGTAAATCTTCAAACCAATCTCCCTCCGAAACGATCCCTTTACAGAAAAGAACCCGCCAACGCTTCGAATCCAACGATACGCGGCGTTCACGAGCCCTTTCTTTGTTAAAACGTAAATTTATCAGCAAAATAAGCGTCCAGCTCTGCAATCGGCACACGCTCCTGCTCCATGGTGTCACGGTCACGCACCGTTACCGCCTGGTCTTCCTCCGAGTCGAAATCATAGGTCACGCAGAAGGGCGTCCCGATCTCGTCCTGCCTGCGGTAACGCTTCCCGATATTCCCCCGGTCGTCAAATTCGCAGTTGTATTTCTTGGAAAGCTCCGTATAAATCTTTTCCGCGCCTTCATTCAGCTTCTTGGAAAGCGGCAGCACACCGATTTTCACGGGGGCCAGAGCCGGATGGAAATGCAAAACCGTACGCATATCCGGTTTTTCCGGCGTTCCGATATTTTCTTCGTCATAGGCACCGCAGAGGAACGCCAGCACCACCCTGTCTGCCCCTAAGGAGGGCTCAATGACGTAAGGAACGTATTTGGTATTCTTTTGATCATCAAAGTAAGTCAGATCCTGGCCGGAGGTGTTCTGATGCTGGGTCAGGTCATAGTCGGTCCGGTCTGCAATGCCCCAAAGCTCGCCCCAGCCAAAGGGGAACAGGAATTCAATATCCGTCGTAGCCTTGCTGTAGAAGGAAAGCTCCTCCTTCTCATGATCCCGGACACGCATCTCTTCTTCCTTCATACCCAGGGATTTCAGCCAGTGAATGCAGAATTCCTTCCAATAAGCGAACCATTCCAAATCCGTATCCGGTTCACAGAAAAATTCCAGCTCCATCTGCTCGAATTCCCGGGTGCGGAAGGTAAAATTGCCCGGCGTAATCTCATTCCGGAAGGATTTTCCGATCTGGCCGATTCCGAAGGGGATCTTCTTCCGGGAGGTACGCTGTACATTTTTAAAGTTTACAAAAATCCCCTGGGCCGTTTCCGGTCTTAAATAGACGGTGTTCTTGGCATCCTCGGTCACGCCCTGGAAGGTCTTAAACATCAGGTTAAACTGCCGGATATCCGTAAAATTGTGCTTCCCGCAGGTGGGGCAGGGCACCTTGTTCTCCTGGATAAAATTCTTCATCTGTTCCTGGCTCCAGGCATCCACCGAGCCCTCCAGCGCAATCCCGTTTTCCGCCGCATAATCCTCGATGATCTTATCCGCCCGGAACCGCTCATGGCATTCCCGGCAATCCATCAGCGGATCGGAAAACCCTCCCAAATGGCCGCTGGCCACCCAGGTCTGGGGATTCATTAAAATAGCGCAGTCCACGCCAACATTATAAGGATTTTCCATAATAAATTTCTGCCACCAGGCTTTTTTCACATTATTCTTAAGCTCTACGCCCAGGTTCCCGTAATCCCAGGTATTGGCAAGGCCCCCGTAAATCTCAGAGCCAGGGTATACAAACCCTCTCGCCTTTGCCAGAGCTACAATCTTTTCCATTGTTTTTTCCATTCTGTTTCCCTCGCTTCTATATTAATTATTTAAAAATAAGTATCATTGTTTTCATGCAATTTACAAGCTTCCCTTTTACTTGTAAATAATATAAGTAAGTTTTAATTCTTCGCCATCCATAGCGTCCTCCGGCAGGGTAATGGAAACGGTATCCTTTGCCGCAAGGCTGGTGTATTTGGCGGAAGCGTAGAGAATCGTCCCATCCACCTTCACGTCCACTTTTTCACTTAAAATCACAACTTTACTGTCAGAAGCGCCAATTACCTCGCTCTTATCCGCAGTACCGGAAAGGGAGCCGTCTTCCACCTTCAAAAACTCGTCTTCAAAATCATATCCCGCAGACATGGCCTGGGGCATGGAGCCTGCAAACAGTACCACTTCATTAAAATCCGCATAATCTTCGCAGCCCTTATACTTCATCGTCAGCTTGACCGTTTTTCCTTCCGAAGAAAATTCGTCCACTTTCACGCTGTCTTCCCCATTGGCAGCCGTGTAATCCGCCACCCGGTCATTGATGTAAGACTCCAGCTCTTTTGCATCATAATATTCTTTGTCGAAGGAATCCGTCACATTGACCCCGACCACATTGCCTTTCTTCTGCACGTAAATGGTATTTTTATTTACTTCCAGGGAACCCCCACAGGCAGTCAGTGACAGCAGCAGCAAAACAACAGCCAAGCCGAAACATATGTTCTTCTTCATAACATACCTCCTAAATCTTTCAACCATAATCCTAGAGCGTGTTTGAAAAGCATTTTTCAGACACGCTCTAGTTATTATAACTTTTTTTGTTCCCGATTTCAACTGCTGTTTGGATAAAAATGTGCAAACCCTCTATTTTCTTCCAAAACATCCAAGGATTTAAAGGTTTTATCCAGAAAACGCTTCCGCATTTCTTTTAAAATCCCCTCCAGGGCAGCAAGGACTTCTTCGGATACCGTAAATGTATATAATTTCTCTATTTTTGCAGCAACTATGTATTGCATGGTATACAAAGCAGATCCTTCCAGAGGAAGCAGCGGCCCTCCGGCACTGCTTTTACAGGCGCTGTTTTTACAGGCGTCACAGAGCATTCCGCACCGGGCTGCCCCAAACCAGGCAAGCCCGTCTTCCCTTCCGCATTCCACGCAGGAAAAAAAGTCGGGGTACTCTCCGTTGATCACCATGGCTTTGCATTCGTAAACGCACCGCACCAGGCGATTGGGCAGGCTTTCCTTCAAAAGCGCCCGGAGGGATTGGTACAAAAGCTTCAGCATCAGCAGCTCGTCATTATTTTCCCTGGTGTAATAGTCCGCCACCTCCAAAAAATAAAAGCCGTAATAGACTCCCTCAAAATCCTCCAAAAGATCCCGGAAATAATTGGAAATCCCGGCTTTTACCACCGTATAGGAGGTACGGCCTTCGTATACCTCGAATTCCCCGAAGGCAAAGGGATTGGCGGCCGCCGCAAGGGCGCTGCCCTGCCGTTTCGCCCCCTTTGCAAAAGCCGTAATCTTCCCCCGCTCCCGGGTTAGAATCGTGATTCGTTTGTCATAATCCCCAATGGGTATGGCTGCCAGCACCATACCGGTAAGCACAATGGTCTGCCCCATCCCTTGCCTCACTCTCCGTTTGTTCCCTGTTTGTACCGGCTCTCATATGTCCGGCTTCTGACGCCGCTTCTGCCTGGCTGTAGGCTAAGTAATCCGCCACCCTTCCCGTATGCGCAAACCGCATCCAGTCCTGATTCGTCATGGAAATTCCCCCTTGCTCTTTTGTTTTAGATCATCCCCGGAAATTCGCACTCTGCGTTTCCTACAAGAATATTTTTTCCCGGGACAAAAGGGTTATACCAGATAAATTATGGCAGATTCCAGGTCTTCCTTTTTAAAGCCTGTGAAACAGCGCCTTTTAAGCCCATTTGGGCATCTATGCCTATTCTTCCTTATATCCGAAATTCTTCAATAAAAAGTCACTGTCCCGCCAGTCCTTTTTCACCTTTACCCAGAGCTTCAGGTTCACCTTGCAGTCCAAAAGCCGCTCGATCTCATACCGGGCATTGCTGCCGATCTTCTTTAACATACTGCCGCCCTTCCCGATAATGATGCCCTTATGGGAATCCCGTTCACAGATGATGGTAGCGTCAATATCCATGATCGGCTGCCCTTTCCGCTTTTTCATCCGGTCAATGGCTACCGCAATGCCATGGGGCACCTCTTCTTCCAGCGCATGCAGCGACTTTTCCCGGATCAGCTCCGCCACAATCTGGCGTTCCGGCTGGTCCGTTATGGTATCCTCGTCATAAAACATAGGCCCATAGGGCAGATATTTGAAAATCAAATCCGTCAGAATTTCCGTATTTTCTCCGCGAAGTGCGGATAACGGTACGATTTCCGCGAAGTCGTAAACCTTCCGGTAGGTGTCAATATAGGCCAGTACCTCTTCCCTTTTCACGGTATCGACTTTATTGATAATTAAAATCACCGGGGTGGTGGTTTTCTTCAGCTGTTCAATGATATGCTGCTCCCCGGCTCCGATGAAATTCGAAGGCTCTACCAGCCAGAGCACCACATCCACCTCGCTCAAGGTGTGCTCCGCCACATTGACCATGTATTCTCCCAGCTTATTCTTGGCCTTATGAATGCCCGGGGTATCCAAAAAGACAATCTGCCCCTTCTCTTCATCGGTATACACGGTCTGAATCCGGTTCCGGGTTGTCTGGGGCTTCTTGGAAGTAATGGCAATCTTCTGGCCGATTAAATGATTCATAAGGGTTGATTTCCCTACGTTGGGTCTTCCGATTAAGGTTACAAATCCTGATTTAAAACTCTTCATAAATCCTCCTGTTGGTTT
>CAJUSQ010000058.1 GCA_910588885.1 uncultured Lachnospiraceae bacterium | reverse complement strand
TGTGATTTTATAAATCATTATGGGTAACTGACACGTAACTTACAAATGCATAAATGAATAAAAACATATGGGTAACTAACAGGTAACTGACAAATATTTGGAAAGGATAGGGCAGGATTATGGCAAAAAAATACTATGCGGTAAAAAAGGGAATTATCCCCGGGATTTATCTGAACTGGGAAGATTGTAAGAAGAACATAGACGGATGTTCCGGAGCGGTGTACAAAAGTTTCCCGACCCTTATGGAAGCAGGAGCATTTCTGGAGGAAACGGACGCACTCCTTCCGGAAGCAGAATCCTCCGCTAAAGAAGAGGACGCACCCCTTCCGGAAGCGGGCAATGCCAAAGGAGCCGTTGCTTATGTGGACGGCAGCTATAACGTGGCGACAAAAGAGTATTCTTATGGGGCGGTGATCTTCTATGAAGGGAAGGAACTGCATTTTTCCGAAAAATTCTCCGATCCGCAATGGGCCAAGATGCGGAATGTGGCAGGGGAAATTGAAGGGAGCATGTGTGCCATGCGGTACTGCAAGGAGCATCAGATCCCAAGCCTGGAGCTGTACTATGACTATGAGGGCATCGAAAAATGGTGTACCGGGGAATGGCGGGCGAACAAGGAGGAAACGAAGGCATACCGTGATTTTTATCAGGAAATCAGTGAAAAGGTATGCGTCCGTTTCCGGAAGGTAAAAGGGCATTCCGGGGATACCTATAATGACCTGGCGGATCAGCTGGCGAAGCAGGCGGTAGGGAATGCCTGATAACTGTCCTATGGCTTCAGCTTAAAGATTTCGTCGGCGGGATAGCCTCCGGCGCATTTCTGCATGGCCCGCTGGATGCTGTCTGCAGCGGTTCCCCAAGACTTATCCTTGTTGCGGTAGTCATTTTTTTCTACAAACCAGGATACCTCCTGCTGCAGACGGTTCAGGTTTTCTTCCATGAGCCGGAAGGCGGTGGGGTAGAATTCCTGCTTCTGGGCATCGCTTAGCTGCGCTTCGGCATATTCTATTAAATCGCCGAAATGGGGCAGGCAGAACCCTTTGCTCTCTGCAAAAACGGCCCGGAATTCTCCGTCCTTTTGGTATCGGCGGAAAAAAGTATCCAAATAGCGTCTGTAAATGCTTTTGAAATGGTTACAGACATAGCAGGAATGCTCTTTTTCAAAGATCCAGGAACCAAGGGGTGTTTTGGGGCCGGAGGTTTTGGGATCTATTTTCTTGAAGTGTCTGCGAAAACCGGATTTTTCCGGAGAAAAGTTTTTCAGCTCTTCGGACAGCTCCTGGCCCAGCTTTTTTAAATGGGTACTTAATATCAGCGCACTGCCTAACCGGTTTCCATAATCGTACATCATTTTGAAATGATGGCGGCAGAATCCCGTTTCATCTGTTTTTTCACGGATATAATCTTCCATATAGGCAGATCCCAGAATAAAAGAAATGGCATGCTGTTCCGCTTCCCGTTCCAAATAGCAGAAGGGACATTCGTCATGGGCCTGAAATGCATCGGTCAGAGGGATGGTTGAGATGGTTTCTTTCATAAGACGGCCTCCTTTTGTCTGCCATAGACAGACATGTTCTGGTTCCATCATACCATATCTTGTAGAAAAAGGATATCATCTTTTCATTTTGAACAAGATATGCTATAATATGATTGTTCGAAAGGAATGTCCGGAAGGCTTGGAAGGACGGACCGGAGAAGGAAAGGAACGTTAAAGTTATGACGAATGAAAAGCTTCGGCAATTGAAGGATACGCTTGATTTCGTAAGGAAGCTGCTTACGATGGACATTTATTATAGTGTTTTTGATGAAAACTGTGTGGTACGGTATATTTATCCGGAAGATGGAAATAAAGACGGGATTTTTGTAGGCGAGGTATTTCATGATCCGACGGGGAAGCTGGAGGAAGCCTTAAAGGGTGGGAAGTGTATACATAATATCCTGCCCATGGGAGATTCCGGGACCTGTATGGAGGGGAATATCGTACCGGTTTATGAGGAAGGGGAAATATGCGGCGCGGTTTCTTCGGCGTATTTTCCTACCAGCTGGCAGCAGCTGAATGCCCGGGAATTGGCGCTGCAGTCCGTCTACTATTTGATTCTTGCGATTCATATGGAAAACGGCCATTGCAACCGAATTTATTTTAATTATGACAAGCATCAGTTTCCGGCGGATGTGCAGCATTTTGATGTGTTCTGCCAGAGACTGGAGAAGGAAGTGCATCCCGAGGATTTGGAGGAGTTCCGGGAATTTGTACAGCTTTCCAAACTGCATCAGCAGATGGCCGGGAAGAAAGACCTGATGCTGGAGTGCAGGCTTTTGGACCGAAGCGGGGAATATCGCTGGATGGAGCTTGTTTTTATCCGGGTGAAGGAACCGGAGAACGAGGTGTATGAAGATATTCTGTTCATGGTCCGGGATATCCATGAGAGAAAGCAAAGGACCGTAGAGGCGCTGGAGGAGAACCAGGCGCTGATCATGCAGCTGCAGGGCAATAATGATGCCTTGCTGGAACAGAGCCTGACGGATGAGCTGACCCAGCTGTATAACCGTAAGGGAATGGCCTTTTTCGGAATCCGGCTGCTGCGGGAGGCCAAGGAAAAAGGACGCTGTATTTATACCTTTGTGGCGGATTTGAACGGGCTTAAGAGCATCAATGACAACTGCGGGCACCGGGAAGGGGATCAGGCGATCCGGGTGATTGCACGGCAGCTTACAAAAGCCGCCCCGGATTATGCCGTGGTTTGCAGGACCGGAGGAGATGAATTTACGATTATGGCCGTGCTGGATGCGGACAGTACGGTTCCGGAGGAAATCGAGTGCAGCTTTGTCAGGCAGATGGAGGAATATAACCGGACAAGCGGCCTGCCCTACCAGGTGAAAGCCAGTTATGGCTGGGAGATCCGGCCGGGGGTTGCAGCCGGGAATTTGGATGAGTGCTTCAATGCGGCGGACCGGAAGATGTATGAGATGAAGGAACGGGGCAGAGTCCCCGGCTGTTTTTCCGATAAAGCCCAGAAGGAGATTGCCAGACGGTTCGGAAGTACCAGGCACAAGGTGCTGGTGTTCAGCTTAAAAACGGCGGTGCGGCAGGAAATCACGTCTTTGTTTGACGATAATTATCAGATCGTTCCAATGAGAACCAAGGAAGAGGTTTACAGGCAGCTGGAGGAAACAAATGAACTTGTGCTGCTGTTTGTGGATCGTACCCTGGGAGAGCCGGCAGACCTTAGCTACTTAAAAAATCTGCCGGAAGCATTGCGGAAGAAGGCGGTGATTATTCTGCTTCTGCCGAAAGAGGATGGAGAGTATATCGAACAGGCGTTCACTCTTGGGGCCGACGATGTGCTGACTGCTCCTTATGCAACGGAATTAAACCGCTGGCATGTGAAACACTTGATACGGATGAATATCGCGGCCCGGAAGCTGAGCGGTCTGCTGGAAGCAGAGCTGTAAGGCTTGCACGGCGGAGAAGCCTTGAAGGAGCAGGAATATTGGGATGACAATCAGGCGCGTTTGCGCTGTATGAATAAAGAAAAGGAGCAGGCGGGATGTTTCAGTTTACAGAGGATTGCATTTTAGGGTTAACGGAAATTGACCAGGAACACCGGGAGTTATTTGCATTGATAAATAAAGTGGCGGATATGCTGAAAAACCATTACCTGCCGGATCGGTATGAGGATATCAAGGATTTGCTGGAGGAATTGGAACGATATGCGGAACAGCATTTTGCCAATGAAGAGGCATATATGGAATCTATCCGTGATCCGGAGCTGATTTTGCAGCGGAGCCAGCATGTGGCCTTTCGGGATAAAATCCGGGATTTTTCCCTGAAGGACATTGACGATGAAAATATGCAGCGGGAAGTATTGGAGGGGTTGATGAATTACCTGGCCAAATGGCTGTATCATCATATCATTGGCAGCGATATCATGATTGGGAAGCTGCCGCCCCTGGAGGAGTGGATGATCCGGGAGAATCCCTGTGAATTTACGGAAGAATACCGGACGGGGATTGAACTGATTGACCGGGAGCATCAGAACCTTTTTGAAATTATCGACAAAGCGAATATCCTGGTGCGGGAGCAGGTGGATGAAGAAAGCCTGGATGAAATCATGGAAATTTTAGCAGAGCTGAAAACTTATACGGAGCTTCATTTCGGAGATGAAGAAGAGTATATGGAAAGTATTGGCTACGAAGGGCTGCAGGCCCAGAAACGGGCCCATACTGCCTTTATCGGGAAGGTGGAAAGCATCAGCCGGGAGGAAATCAGCCAGAATCCCCAGGAATATATGCAGAGCCTGGTAGAATTCCTGCTGGGCTGGCTGATTAACCATATCCTGTATACGGATAAGAAAATTCCGATGAATTAATTCCGGCGGCCGGGGCCGTTATTTGGATAAGGGGTATTCAATGACATAAAAGTCATAGGCATTGATGACCGTGGTTTTGCCGAATTGGTCCTGGCGCTTGAAATCCCGGCTGTAATTGGCATGGATATGCCCGTGAAAGAAAAACTTTGGCTCGTATCGTTCCATAAGGGTACGGAAGACGGCAAAGCCCCGGTGGGGCAGGTCTTCCAGGTCGTTGACCTGATAAGCAGGAGCATGGGACACCAGAATATCGAAGCCCTTGTGCCGCCATAGCTTATAGCGGAGCTTCTTCAGCCGTTTTTGCATCTGACGTTCCGTGAACTGATTCGGAGCCTGGGGAATATACCGCATGGAGCCGCCAAGGCCCAGGATGCGTATGCCTTCGAAGAGGAAGATATCATCTTCGATGCAGATGCAGCCCTCGGGAGGCTTGGTGGCATATTTTTTGTCATGGTTTCCCCGGACATAAAGAACCGGGGCCCGGCAGAGGGTGGCAAAAAAGCTTAAATAATCTGCCGACAAATCTCCGCAGGAAATGATCAGGTCAATATCCTTCATCCGTTCCGGGTCATAGTAATCATATAATAATTTCGATTCATGGTCTGCAAGTACCATGATATTAATTACATCATTTTTCTGTATTTGTTTCATCTATTTTCACGCCCTGAAGCTGAAACAGCGCCTGGGCCTCCTCCGTCAGTTCTTCAAACTCAGGAATCCGTCCGATTACGTTTTCCGCAAGCCAGTCCATAGTGATGATTTCGTCCGAATCCAGGGTTTCGCCTGCCTGGCAGCGTACGCATCCGTTCTGGGAACGGATCTCCCCTGCGAAGGGATGGAAGCTGCCGGCCCGGATGGAATTTTTCAGAAATTCGATGAGCTGGTAAGTGCCGCTGGGCATGGACGGGGAGCAAATGACGTCAATCACGTCTGCGGACATGCCCCACCAGTAGTTTACGGCTTTTTTGCCCTTTTGGGCATCGGCTTCATTGACCCCGCTTAGCAGGTTCCGGACAATCCGCTCGTAGAATTTCCCCCAGTGCCAGATCGGGGTTGCCAGGTTCTCCGGCATTCCGCCGCCTTTTTTCTCATAAAGGCCGTATTCCCGGGAGGCGTTCTTGGGAGTGATCATATCGCTGTCGGAAATGAATACGATACCTTCCGACTGCAGCTTTTTCTTGGCGTCCTGATTTTTGGCCTTGGACCATTCCAGATGGACCTTGGCATAGGGATTGATCATTCGGGCGCCCAGTGCAAACGCATTAATGTTGGAAATCGTGCCGTAGATCGGGTAGTCCGCTACGTATCCTAACTGGTCGTTCCGGGATAGGGCGGCCGCTATGGCGCCGATCAGGAATTTGGATTCATACATCCTGGCATAGTAGGTGTGAATGGACGTATAGGACATTTTAATGGAGCAGTTATAAATTTTTACTTTCGGATGCTTGATGGCGGAGCGAACGCTTTGGTTTGCCATCTGCAGGGCCGTGGTGAAAATCAGGCTGCAGCCTTTTTCGATGGCCGCTTCAATGGCTGCTTCCACCTCGGTATCCGTATTGGCCTGGTCAAAAGCAATGGTCTCCAGTTTGCCGTCGAACACCTGTTCCAGATACATCCGGCCCAGCTCATGGGCGTAGGTCCAGCTGGAGGTATCCGAGGTCTTGGTGTGGATAAAGGCAATTTTCGGTGTTTCCGGCGCCAGGATCCCGGCCGGAATCAGACGGTTTAAGATGGAAGATTTGGCAACCTCGGGATCTTTTACCAGTTCTACCTGGCTGCCCTTTGCGGCCAGCAGGATTTCCATCCAGATTTTCTGAAGGGCAAGGAAAACCTCACGCTCCGTCTGCTCCTTGGTCTGGTCGTAGCCATAGATCTCCACATAGATCAGGAAGGCATCGGAAACGGTCATCGGAAGCTTCTCGCCGTGGGAATCCCGGAAAGCCTCCACAAACCTGCCGTAGGCGGAGCGGAAGCGCAGCTGTTCGGATTCGTCCCAGATTTCCCCTTCCTTCTTTCCCATCAGCTTTAACAGTTTCTTGTAGCTGCCTTCTTTGGTAAACCAGATATCGCAGTGCTTGGAAACTTCATAAAAATCCAGGAATTCATAGTACAGGCGGTTTTCCTTTTCATCGGTACGTTTCGGGATCAGCCGGGTCACGGTTCCGGAAATACTGTAGGTGTTCAGGTATTTCATAATACTAACCCGTTTGTTGCCTTCCATGACATAGAAACGGTTCATGAATTCGTAGGCAACGATGGGGTCATGAAGCCCTTCATTTACCTGGTGGTTGTAAAGGGCGATCCATTTCGAGCAGAACTCTGAGGATTCCGGCAGCAGGGGCATGAAGTTATTGGCGAAGGCATTGGTGCGCCCGGCGGTTTTCGTGCCTACGATTTTGGACAGAGGAATGTCCATAAGCCCCAGATTGGAAGTGACTGCAATCTCCGTATAAGATAAAATATCGTCCAGAACCGGAAGATAGGGGTATTCACCCTTGGTCAGGGCCGCCTGGTAACTGCGCCGTCCCTGCTTTAATGCTGTAGTATATGCTGTTGCCAAAATGAACTCCTCCCTGAATATGGTTATGGCCAAAAACCTGCCGCCTGTCAGCCGGCAGCATCACGATGGCCGAAATGTCTTTTTTATCATATACTATATCTTATCATTTCATGCAGGGATTGTCATTCAAAACATATGTTCCCTCTACCAAACCCGGCGGTTTTGTGATAGAATTCTATTAATCGAATATGTAAAACGAATAACATACCAGAGAGCCCATATGGAAACGGGAGAAAAGAAATATTTGCGTGAAAGGAGTTAGTAGTATGAAAATCGAGGAAGTATTTCGGGAACGCTTAAACCGCCACCATGACGAATTGCGCTGGCTCTATATGGAGCTGTATAACAACAGCGATATGTTTGCGGAGCTTTGTGACCAGATGTACCGCTTTGCCATGGAACGGGCGGCAGAATTCCGGAGACTGGATACCCAGAGGGAAAAGGCGCCGGGGTGGTTTCGGAAAAATGACATGTTGGGCATGATGCTTTATATTGATAATTTTGCGGGGAATTTGAAAGGGGTAAAGGAAAAGCTGGATTACCTGAAGTCCTGTAATGTGAACTGCCTTCACCTGATGCCTTTTTTGGAGACGCCGAAGGGCCGCTCGGACGGGGGGTATGCGGTGGCAGATTTCCGGAAGGTGCAGCCGGAGCTTGGAACCATGAAGGACCTGGTGGAGCTGGCAAAGGCATGCCATAAAAAGCAGATCAACCTGTGCATGGATTTTGTAATGAACCATACTTCTGAAGAGCATGAGTGGGCGAAAAAGGCCCGCCAGGGAGATGGGGAATACATGAGCCGCTATTTCTTTTTTGATAATCCTGCCATCCCCCGGGAATATGACCGTACGGTTCCGCAGGTATTTCCGACCACGGCTCCGGGGAATTTTACATATCTGAACGAGAGAGGCAGCTATGTAATGACCTCCTTTTACCCCTATCAATGGGATCTGAATTATAAAAACCCCAGGGTATTCAACGAGATGATGTACAACTTCCTGTTCCTGGCAAATCAGGGGATGGATATCATCCGCATAGATGCGGTTCCCTATATATGGAAAGAGCTGGGCACCCAATGCCGGAATCTGCCTCAGGTACATACCATTGTCCGCATGATGCGTATGATCAGTGAAATCGTATGCCCCGGCGTGCTGCTGCTGGGAGAGGTTGTAATGGAACCGGAAAAGGTAGTGCCTTATTTCGGAACGGTGGAGAAGCCGGAATGCCATATGCTCTACAATGTGACCACCATGGCTACCACCTGGAACAGCGTAGCGACCAGGGATGTACGGCTGCTGAAAAAGCAGATGGACATTGTAAACGGGCTGCCCAAGGATTATTTGTTCTTAAATTACCTGCGCTGTCATGATGATATCGGCTGGGGCCTGGATTACGGAACCTTAAAGAGCTGGGGAATGGATGAAGCGGAGCATAAGTATTTCCTGAACTGCTATTTCACGGGAAATCAGCAGGGCAGCGAAAGCCGGGGAGAACTGTACAATGACGATCCGGTTACCAGAGACGCCCGTTTTTGCGGGACGACGGCCTCCATGTGCGGGGTGGAAAGCGCGGTATATGAGCGGGATGAAGAGAAGCTTTCCAATGCCATCCGGTTGGATTTGATGCTTCATGCGTATATGTTTACCCAGTCGGGCATCCCCATGCTGTACAGCGGAGACGAAATCGGGCAGCTGAATGATTACGCATATCGGGAGAATCCGGAGAAACGGGAGGATTCCCGCTATATCCACCGGGGCAGCTTCCCCTGGAAGCTGGCGAAGCTGAATCAGGAAAAGGGAACTCTGCAAGAACGTATGTTCTCTGGTCTTCGGCAGCTGGAGGAAATCCGAAGAAGCCGGAAGGTATTTGACAGCAGTACCGCCACATATACCTATGATGTGAAAGACCCGGCGGTTTTGGGGATTTTACGGGAAAATGAAGAGGAACGGTTTATCGGGCTGTTTAATTTTGCAGATGAGGAGCGGACGGCCTGGATGGAAGAGGAAGGTGTTTTTACCAATCTGATTACAGGAGAAAAGGGAGCCCTTTGCAACGTGACGGTTCCCGGCCATGACTTTTTGTGGCTGAGCAGAAAAAAGGAGGAGAAGTAGATGGCTGGTTTTGATGTAGTGGCTTTAGGGGAGCTTCTGATTGATTTTACGGAATGCGGCGTGAGTCCACAGGGGAATCCGGTGCTGGAGGCGAATCCGGGAGGCGCTCCCTGCAACGTGCTTTCCATGTTAAGCGGCCTGGGACATAAAACGGCTTTTGTGGGGAAGGTCGGAAAGGATATGTTCGGGACCCAGCTGGAGAACGCGCTAAAGGAAGTGGGGATTTCCACCCTGGGGCTTAAGAAGGACGAAGAAATCCCGACAACGCTGGCGTTTGTCCATACTCAGCCGGACGGGGACCGGGAGTTTTCCTTTTACCGGAAGCCGGGGGCGGATATGGTGCTGTCTGTGGAGGATCTGGATACGGAGCTGATTTCGAACTGCCGGATTTTCCATTTCGGAACGCTGTCCATGACCCATGAAGTGTGCCGGGAAGCCACCTGCCGGGCCATTGGGATGGCAGAAGAAGCCGGAGCGCTGATTTCCTTTGATCCGAATCTGCGGGAGCCCTTGTGGAATTCTCTGGAAGAGGCCAAGGAACAGGTTGCTTATGGTTTAAGGCATTGCCATATTTTAAAGATTTCCGATAATGAGATCCAGTGGTTTACCGGGGAAGAAGACTATGATGCCGGAATCCGGAAGCTTCAGGAGGAATACGAGATTCCGCTGATCCTGCTTTCCATGGGAAAAGAAGGCAGCAGGGCTTACACAAAGGGGTTTCGGGTGGAGCAGCCCGGGGTTCTGCAGAAGAATACCATTGAAACCACCGGGGCCGGGGATACGTTCTGCGCTTGTGTGCTCCACTATGTACTGGAGCATGGATGGAAAGAGTATGATCAGGAGGAACTGACAGAGATGCTGGCTTTTGCCAATGCAGCGGCTTCCATCATTACGACCCGGAAGGGCGCCCTGCGGGTAATGCCGAAGAAGGAAGAAGTTTTAGCGGAACGAGGGAAAGCCAATGGATAAAAAGCTAACGATTACGGAAGAGTATCTGTATCTGCCGATTTGCGTGGGAGCAGAAGAAACGCTTGTGGAACTATTTGCAGGGCCTGCGGCAGACAAGGAAGGGAACGGCAGTTTCCAAAAGGTATTCGAATTCCAGGTTCCGGTGGATCCGGAAGGGACGGGAGCCTACGAATGTGATTATTATGCGGAGGTTCCGGTGGCCGCGTATTTGGGCCGGGAGCTGGCAATCCGGGCCAAGGCTCCGGAAGCATTCGGAGAAGCAATTCGAAACGAGAAGAAACGAGAGAAAACAGAACAAATCGGGAAGAAACGAGAGGGCAAAAAAGAATCCAGGCCGGCCATCCATTTTACGGCGGATACGGGATGGACCAACGATCCCAACGGGCTGATTTATGCGGACGGCGTGTATCATTTTTATTTTCAGTATAACCCCTTCCATACGGCCTGGAACAATATGAGCTGGGGCCATGCGGTAAGCCGGGATTTGCTTCACTGGACCCAGGAGGATTCCGTACTGTATCCGGATGAAAGCGGGACCATGTTTTCCGGATGTGCCGTTTTCAATGACCGGGAGCTTTTGGAACTGCCCAAAGACGCGCTGCTGTTCTGCTATACGGCGGCAGGCGGAACCAATGACTGGAGCAAGGGGCTGGAATTTACCCAGAAGTTTGCTTACAGCCTGGACGGGGGCCGTACCCTTGTGAAGAAAAAGGAACCCTGCCTTGGTACGGTTGCCAAGGAAAACCGGGATCCCAAGATATACTGGCACGAGGAAAGCCAGGCGTATGTGATGGCCCTGTTTTTACAGGGAAATGAGTTTGGCATCTTCCGTTCGACGGATTTGGAACACTGGGAAGAAAGCGACCGTTTTGTTTTGGAAAAAGCCTGGGAATGCCCGGACCTCTTCCGGCTGTATACGGAAGACGGAGAAGCCTGCTGGTTTTTCTGGACGGCGGACGGCTTTTATTATCCGGGGGAATTTGACGGCTACCGATTCCGGACGGAAGGAACCCGGCGTCTGGCCTATGTAACGACAATTCCCTATGCGGCCCAGAGCTATGTGGGCACCGAAGGCCGGGTGGTGATGATTCCCTGGCTCCGGTTTCCCAACGACGGACGGCTGTTTACCGGAGCATATGGAATTCCGGTGGAATTGTCCTGTGCGAAGACGGAAGAAGGCTTTGTGCTGGTACAAAAGCCGGTGCGGGAGCTGACGGAGCAGGCGGAACTTGTTTCCGGGAACGGAGCGGCCCCGGATTCCCGGGACGAAGGAACCGGGACGGATTCCGGGAACGGGGCAGCAGGCCCGGAAAGCATTCGCTGGCAGACAGAGGGAAAGGCTCTGATTGTGAAAATTTTAGCAAAGCCGGATGAAGTGGAAAATTATGTCTGGCAGATCAACGGCAGCCGGATTGTGTATGTGCCGGAAACCGGAAGCCTTACGGTGGACGGGGAGACATACCAGGCGGGCTGCGGCCGTCAGGAATTTTTCCTTTTGATAGACGACCGGATCCTGGAGATTTTTTTCGACGGCGGCTTGGAGGTGGGGACTTTTGCCCTGCAGGAAACAGGAGGATTTTTCGAAACATCCTGTAAAGGGATTGACAAATATGAGATATATGAATTAAAGTAACATTATCGAAAATGCCTTGTGCTCCTTGCAGGGCATTTTGGAATATCAAGGAACGAAATAAAAGAAAAATATTTTAGCGGTAAAAGTGAGGAAGGCAGTATATGGCAACATTAAAGGATGTAGCAAAGGAAACAGGTTTGGCTACAGGCACGGTATCCAGGGTTTTGAACAACAGAGGATATATCAGCGACGAGGCGCGCCAGAAGGTGGACGATGCCATGAAAAAGCTGAATTATCAGCCCAATGAGGTGGCACGTTCCCTTCACAGGAAAAGCACCAATACCATTGGGGTCATTGTTCCCCATATCCGCCATCCATATTTTTCAGAAACGATCAGCAACCTGGAAGACCAGGCTTACAAGAAAGGCTATAAAATTTTGCTCTGTAATTCCCAGAGCATCCGGGAAAAGGAAATTGAGTATATCAATATGTGTACCGGGAACCAGGTGGCGGGTATCGTTCTCTGCAGTGGTACGGTGCCGGTAGAGGTATTTGAAGAAGTGCATATTCCGATTATCACCATGGAACGTTTTCTGGACAACGGAACGGCTTCGGTGGAATGTGACAACAAGCAGGGAGGGATCCTTGCGGCGAAAAAGCTGATAGAAAGCGGCTGTAAACATCTGATTCACGTGGGGAACATAGGTTCGATTTCCATGCCTGCAGATATGCGGAAAGAGGGCTTTCAGGAAATCTGTGAAGAGTACCGGATTCCGTTTGTAGAAGTAAATACGGAAGAAATCCAATATTATAATATGTCTTATACGGAAATTATTGAACAGGTTTTAAGGGACCATCCGGAGGCGGACGGACTGTTTGCCAACAGTGACGTGATCGCTGCCCAGGCGCTGCAGGTCTGCAGGAAGATGCGGAAAGCAGTCCCGGAGCAGTTTAAGATCATCGGGTTTGACGACGTAAGGCTGGCGTCCCTTACCACGCCTCAGCTTACGACGATTCATCAGCCCGTACGGGAAATGGCGGAAATTGCCATCAATCTCTTAAATGATGCGGTCGCCGGGAAACTGGTGGCAAAACGGACCGTCCTCCCCGTTACCCTGATAGAACGGGAAACGACCTGAACCGCGTAATCCGGAACAGGGATTTTGGAGAACATATTATTCTTCGGTTAATGCCCGAAGCAGCGCTTCGCAGTCTGCTAAGTGCCTGGTATTGGATATGATAACTGCATAGAGAGGTTCACGTTCGTCCTCTGTCTGGTTATAGGCAGCGTCGAATCCGGTTCCGGATAAATCTACGGCAAAGTAGCCGTCGATTCCGTCCGCCGGGTTCACGCTGCCGTTTTCGTCTTCGGTGAGATTTGCGGTACTGTATACAAGCCGGTCGGAGAGGGAGGCGGAAAGCTCCGGAGAGAGCCCGGTATCCAGGGGCAGGCAGGCGTTCAATGCCAACAGATAGTGGTACATGTCTTCCCCGCAGACGGCGATATCCATCCGGCCGGAAGAAATGGTGGTCATGACCTCTACTTCCTGTACATAATAATAACGATTGTCATAGTCAAAGGGCTGGTCCAGGTTCACGTCTACGGCCCCTGGCTTTCCGTCCGAGGTCAGTTCCTTTGTGAAGTCATGGAACCACAGGCTGCAGTCCTCGTCTGTGTTCAGCACTATGCAGGCCCGCAGGCGGCAGGGCTTCTGCCCTTCCCACAGCATCTGGGCAACCAGACAGACAACAAACAGGAGGAACAGGACCGTAATGATCGGCCAACGGTAATAATCCCAGAGAAACACGACGCGCTGCTTTCCGGAAAGGCCCCGGAAGGTTTTCAGATCCTGGCTTAGCTCCTGACGGAGTATGGAAGGCTTTTTATTTTTCTTCACCGGATGCTCCTTTCCCGGAAGGTGCAGGGGCTTCCTGCTCCGTAAAAGACAGGGGTTTCAGTTCCGTATCCTCCGAATGGGGATTTGGAAGGTAGGGCTTTAAGATCGAAGCGATGATACCGGCCTGGAATTGCCCGACCAGTCCGAACGCAATAAAAATCAGACCGGGCAGGATGTGGCAGGCCCAAAGCCCGAAGGCCAGTACTAGGAGCATCAGGAGGGTTTTCCCCAGATGCTTGATGGAAAGGGTGAAGGCCCAGGCCAGAAGCTCCCCGTTCTTCTTGTCGAATTTTGCCAGCAGCGGAAAGGCGTATAAGGCCACAAAGGCCCAAACCAGGAACAGGATTGCAAAAAATACCATAAAAAAGGTATAGATTCCGGTGCCTGCCCGCCGGCTCATGGTAATGTCCAGATACAGGAAAATGCCGACGGCGGTCATGGGGATTCCAAGGCAAAGCGCCTGCTTAAAGTTCTGCCGGAAGGAACGGAAGAAGTCCCGGGAGATAACATTTTCTTCCCCCCGTACCAGATTGATCATGGCATAGAAAAATGCGGTGGTGGAAGGGCCGATTGTGATGACGGGCAGGCAGCAGAGGAGCCAGAGCAGGTTTAATACGAATACATCGAAAATCCGACCCATTCCGGCCCAAAGCGGATTGCCTGAATTGAAAAAACGGTCAAACATGAAAAATCCTCCTTTTTCCTGATGTGAAAGGTCAGAGCCGGCTGGCGGTGAGATCCGGGCGGCTTAGAACTGTTCTCGTATTATATCAAAAAAAGGGAATATGTGCAATTGCATGTGAAGGGATTGACATAAAAATTTTCTTAAAATTCAGAATATAATGAAAAATACCTGAAAATAGGTGTTAACCTGTTGACATATAATATGTGATGAAACGGTCAAAAAACGAGAAAAACAGACAAAAAACAAAAAAAGGGGACGGACTTAAAACGTTTTTGTTCGAAATGATGAAAAAATATATAACAAACGATTGACATATTAGTGCATTAGTGCTATCATCCATATATAAGGCTTGATGCTCTTGGTTGGTTTTACCTGATTTCGGGAAGGAAAACTGACATGCGGCATACAAGATGTGTAGTTTCGGACAGAAAACGCAGCGGTTTTCCGTCTGAGGTACCAATATTAATTTTCATTATTATATTATTTTCATGAAGGAGGAAATACATACAATGAAAAAGAAATTTCTTGCAATGGCACTTGCAGCCGTAATGGCTGTATCCCTGGCAGCCTGCGGCGGTGGTTCCGGAGACGGCGGAGACGGTGGTTCCGGAGACGGCAAAGGAGGTTCCGGCGGCGGAGACGGCGTATCCATTACGATCTTCAACTCCAAGAGCGAGGTTCAGGATCAGTTTGAAGCAATGGCAGAGGAGTACAGCGAGAAGACGGGAGTGAACGTAGAGGTTTACTATTCCAGCGATACGGTTGCGGCCCATCTGGCAACCCGGTATTCTGCCAACGATCCGTACACCCTTTCCATGGTGGATGCAAAGGACGTTTATTCTCTGGCAGGAGAGCATGCAGCAGACTTAAGTGATCAGGAATGGGTAAAGAACACGGACTATGCCATCAGCGTAGACGGGAAGGTTGTAGGCTTCCCCATGTGTATTGAAGCGAGAGGCGTGATTTACAACGCCGATGCGATTAAGAACATCACAGGCAAGGACTTCAATCCGGCAGATTATGCAACCTTGGATGCGTTCAACGGCTTGCTGGAAGAGCTGGTTGCAGGCGGTATGGAAGCGCCTACCGGAATTATGAAAGAGGACTGGTCCCTGGCAGGTCATTATTTGACGGAAAGCTATGAAGAACAGGCGGATGTAGAAGGCTTTATCCAGAAATTGTACGGCGGTACCGCAGACCTTGCCAATGATGCAAAGTGGAATGCGAAGATGGATACCTTCGATACCCTGATGAAATACAATTATGCGGCATCCTCCCCGGTTGCTGCAGAGCGTGAAGTATCCGAGCAAAAGATTGCGGAAGGCGAAATCGCATTTATGTTCGGCGGAAACTGGGATTGGTCCATGATCAATGCATATGAATATTCCGAGAACATGGGCATGATGCCGGTACCCCAGAATACCAGCGACGGCGCCAATGAGAAATTAGTAGGCGGCGGTTCCAAATATTTCTTCATTGACTCTTCCGATAATACTTCCGAGGAACAGCGTCAGGCTGCGAAGGATTTCCTGAACTGGCTGGTAATGGATCCGGAGGGAAATGCATTCATGACTGAGAAATGCAACCTGGTTCCCGCCTACAGCAACATTGACGCGGCAGCTTTGGATCCCCTGTCTGCTTCCGTAAAAAAATATGCGGACGAAGGAAAGCTGATCCCGAATTATGATTATTTGCCGGATGATCACTATTCCATCTGCGGAGCTGCTTTCCAGGAATATCTGGCCGGGCAGACAGATCGTGCCGGATTTGCAGAAAAGCTGGAAAGCTACTGGTCAAGCACCACTCCTGTAGAACATTAGTTACGGAGCCGTTCCCGGAAAATGAATGGAACAAATATTCGATAACGGCAGCGGAGGATATCCGCTGCCCCGGCTCCGGGCGGCTTTTGAAAGAAGGGAGAGAACGAATTTATGAATACGAATACCATGTCCTATAAATGCAAACAGTTTCTGATGTTTGCCGGTGTGACGACAGTCGTATTTGCTGCGGTTGTGATTATACCGTTCTTCTATGGTTTATATCTGACGTTTACAAGCTGGGACGGCGTTTCCACCCAGAAGCCTTTTGTGGGACTGAGCAACTATATTTCCACTTTTTCGGACGGAGCATATTGGCAGGCTCTGGGCAGGACTTTTATTTATGCAATTATCGCGGTAATTTTGGTAAATGTTGTGGCATTCGTGCTGGCTTACCTGGTTACCAGCGGGGTAAAAGGACAGAACTTCTTCCGTGCCGGGTTCTTTATTCCGAACCTGATTGGCGGTATCGTACTTGGTTATGTTTGGAAGTTTGTATTTAACCGTGCTTTTGTGGCTTTGGGAGATTCCCTTTCCATCGGATTTTTGTCCACATCCTGGCTGGCTACTACGAACGGAGCCATGCTTTGTTTGATTATCGTTTCCGTATGGCAGTATGCCGGGTACATGATGCTGATTTATGTGGCAGGTTTTATGAGCGTATCGGCGGACGTATTGGAAGCGGCCCAGATCGACGGCTGTACCGGATTACAGACCATGGTGCATATTTCCGTGCCTTTGATGGCTTCTTCCTTTGTACAATGCTTGTTCCTGACCATTACCCGCTGCTTTATGGTATACGATGTGAACCTTTCCCTTACAAAAGGGGAACCGTTCAACAGCTCGGTTATGGCGGCAATGCATGTGTATAATCAGGCGTTTACATATAAGAATTATGGTACCGGCCAGGCAGAAGCCCTGATCCTGTTTATCGTTTGTGCGGTTGTAGGCGTACTTCAGGTTTACATCGGTAAGAAAGCGGAGGTGTCGGCATAATGGGTGTAAATGAAAAAGCAGCTCGGAAAAAGAAGATTAACCATGCGGTTAAAATCATTGTTTTGATACTCCTGTTTATATGTTTTATTTTCCCGTTTATTCTGGTAGTGCTGAATGTATTTAAGACCAAAGCGGATATTACCACGAATCCTCTTTCCCTGATTGGAGAGCATGGGTTTACCTTTAAGAACTTCCCGGAAGCCATGGAGAAAATGAACTTCTGGCGTTCCTTTGCGAACTCAGCCTGCATTACCATTTTTTCCACGATTTTCACGATCCTGCTGTCCTCTATGACGGCGTTCGTAATCGTGCGTAACAAGTGGAAAGCCTGCGGGATCCTGTTTGGTCTGATGATCGCTTCTATGGTAATCCCCTTCCAGGTACTGATGATCCCGTTGGTATCTTTGTACGGCGGTGTTCTTGGCGTATTAAGCCATCGGGCAACCTTGATTTTCATGCACGTAGGATTCTCCTTATCCATGGCCACCTTCATGTTCCATGGGGCGATTCATACGAACGTGCCGATTTCCCTGGAGGAAGCGGCAACCATCGACGGCTGCAGACGTTGGCAGACTTACTGGAAGATCGTTTTCCCGTTGTTAAAGCCCACCATTGCAACCGTGGCAATTATTGATGCAATGGCATTCTGGAATGACTACCTGCTTCCCAGCCTGGTTCTGGCGAAGAAGGAGCTGTACACGATTCCGATTGCAACACAGGTATTCTACGGAACGTATTCCACGGACATCGGTCTGGTAATGGCAGCCCTGCTGCTGGCCATGCTGCCGATTCTGATCCTGTATCTGTTCATGCAGCGGTATATTGTGGAAGGTGTTACTTCCGGAGCAGTAAAATAGATATTTCTGATGAAAATGAAAAGAACCGGCGTTCCTGCGGCGATGCTTCGCTGCGGGAATGGCGGTTCTTTTTCTTTATAGAAAATACCCTACTCATATGATATAGGTTTAAATACGAAAAAAACATGCAACA